>JAHDCS010000026.1 GCA_020629755.1 Flavobacteriales bacterium
TTGTTTATTGAACGTTTGATTGGTATATAAAAGATGTTTTGCTCCAAACCCATACAAAACCTTAACCTTATTGAAAGCCTTTAACGATTCAAAACGCAATTTATTTTCATGCTCACTTGAATTATAATCGTAGAGTAAATTTGAAGCTACGCTTCGGTCATTCATAAAATATTTTTGAGCCGTATTATTTAAAAAAGAGCGGCTAACAATAATTTTTTGGAAGGATGAGGCATTAAAATGCGTATAAACCATTCCTAAAGTATAATTTCTTTGATTGTTTACAGGAATATTGCCTAAGGCATAGTTATTTCTTGCAATAAGACTCGAATCTTCAAGACCATCATTTGCCTTGAGATTTAAAACAAAATCATCTATAGCCCCAATACCAATAAAATGGATTTTATTTTTATCATTTATTTGGTGTGTAATTTTAAATTGAGCATCATTATATGTGGGTAAAAACGGGAGTTTAAGGGCGGTAAATAAAAATTGTAAATACGACCGTCTTAAAGAAAACAAAAAGCCAGTCTTTTCTGATAATGGACCATCCAATGAAATGGCAGCATCAGAGGATCCTAGTAAAAAAGAGCCTTTTATTTTTTTACGCTCAGGATCTTTAAGTTTAAAATTAAATACACTACTCAGAGAATTCCCTCTTGAAACTGGAAAAGCGGATGCAAAATAGTCTACTTCACTAATCAGATTTACGTTTAATATACCTACAGGACCTCCTGAAGAACCCTGTGTGGCAAAGTGATTGATATTAGGAATTTCTACATCATCTAAAAAAAATCTATTCTCACTGGGGGCTCCACCGCGAATGATAACATCATTTCTAAACGAAGGCGTTGAGGCTACTCCAGGTAAATTCTGAATTACCTTTGAAATATCTCTATTGCCTCCGGGTGCTCTTCGAATCTCTGCTACACCTATAGTTCGTAAAGAGAGTGGGCTTTCTTCAGTTTTATTAAACCCTTGTGCCTTCACCACTACCTCATTGAGCGTTTGTTGGTCTTTTTCAAGATAAAAGTCTAATGAAACATCTGCTCTTGTATTAATTTCAAATTCAAACTTAGTAAGCAGCTTATACCCTACAGAGCGTACTAAAAATGTGTAAATACCTGGCTTTTCAATCTCAAAACTATAATAGCCGTTAGTATCAGTCACTGCACCTAAAGATGCATCTCGAATTTGAACTGTCGCAAACAAAACAGGCTGATTATTTATTTTGTCAAATACACGCCCTTCAACACGTATTTGGGCAATAGTCTCAAGACTGAGTAATGCAAGTGAAAAAGGGAGCCAAAAAAGAAAATTTTTCATACGTAATTAAAACAAAGTTCAAGCATATTTGTTTAGTAGAAGTATGTTTAACAAATAAAGTGTGAGCGAATACTCTATAAGACAATTATCAGAATTATCAGGAATAAAGGCGCATACCATACGCATATGGGAAAAACGCTATCAAATTTTTACGCCTACTCGTACCTCAACAAATATTAGAATATATAGCGATCAACAGCTCAAAATGCTGATTAATGTATCAGTTTTGCTTCAACACAAATACAAAATATCTTCTTTAGCCAAATTCAATGAAGAAAAAATTCATACTCTGGTTACAGATCTTGAGCCTAAAACCCAAGCACTAGACATACAAAAAACCATTGGTCAGCTTATCAAAAGCATGATTGATTTAAAAGAAGAAGACTTTATTCTTGAGTTACAACGCCATATTGTGAATTATTCCTTTGAAGAGACCATAGAGCAGCTTATTTACCCTTTTCTTAGACGGGTAGGGATTTTATGGCTATCTGGAAAAATACATCCAGCTCAAGAACATTTTATCTCGAACTTAATTCGTCAAAAAATCATTTGTGAAATTGCGCACTTACCATCTTTAAAAGCAGAGAAACAAAAAACTTATATTTTATTTTTAAAAGAAAATGAATGGCATGAGATCGCCCTTTTAATGGCTTACTACCATTTAAAAAAGAATGGGCATTCTGTTTTTTATTTTGGTCAAAATACGCCTGTGTTAGATGTTAAAAGGTCTATTTCATCTACACATGCAGATCATATACTTACCATCTGCACACATCCTCTCTCAGACAAAAAAGCCCAACGCTTTGTAGATCAACTCTCTGAATTAGAAAGACCTATATTTTTATCGACCAATTGTAAAACATTGCAAAAAAAGTGTCAAACTAAAATACAAAACATTCACTTATTAAATGACCTTGAAGATTTTAAACTCCGCTGTTTATAGAGCTAAATTGTGATAAAATGACATAAAAGATTTTTAATAGAAAAGATAAATTTTGAGACAAAAAACACAGGTATAGCAGTAGTTATGGCGAGTATTTTTAACGAAGAAACTTGGTTTTTACATATAAAGATTTGTGACGTTTTATCATAATTTAGCTCTAACTCTTCTGTTAATGTGTCATTATTCTAACGCTCTCTTGTTAAAAAGAGGAAAGCCAAAGTGAAAAAAGAACGTTAGTGGCGTTTTCTTTTCATCTGCAATTTCAGGAGAATTACTATAATAATTAGCCGAAAAACTAACAGGGGCTACTGGGGTCTGAAGTACTAAATTAGCTGACAACGCAAACAATTGGCTATCAAAATTATCTGAAAAGTACGCCTGATTGTTTTGATCTCTGAGAATTCTCTGATAAGGCTGAAACAAATGACCAGACAGTCTAAGTTCAAGATTATTTCTTAATGAAAATACCACATTTTTAGACAATGCTGCAAAGGCATTTGCTCTAAAACTCTCTAAAAAGAGATAGTGGCTCTCAATGGTTGATTTATAAGACTTTGATTTTGCAATACTTGCTGAATAGTTATTAAATAGTTCTTGATTTGAATAATAGGCTTCAAAGCCTATCCCTAAATTTAATTTACCGCTTCTTTTGTAAAAGTTATCATACACAATATGGGCCTGTAACCAATTATGAAATTTTGCAAATCTATAGGGTGTAAAAGATGTTGAACCTGGAATATGTCTTTCTTCACCAATCACGCCACGCAAAGAAATAGAAGTATAGGTGCCTTTGTTTCCGTATATTTTTTTCACTCTAGAGTCTCTTTGATACATCACATAAGGAGAAGTGAAATAAAAATCTGTAAAATCTACAGTATCTGATTTATTAAAATCACGTGTTTGATAATAACTATCTTTTGTTTTCCCACTACTAAATCCAACGATTACTTTTCCCTTATTTGAAACAGGAAGTCCAATATTAAGACCCGCATATTGCTCATTCAAATTAAAAAAAGACGGCCTATCCTCATCAAAAAAAACATTTTTCGTTTTAAAATAATCTAGTGCATTGTACTGAAAAAATGGTTCTAAATAAAAGGGCATATTTAAAGGCACATCAACTCTTGCTTTTAAGAGCAGTGAATTATAAAACTGGCCAAAATAATACTTAGCTGAGAAGCTAGAAGAAACAAAACCCAGGTAATTATATTTTATGCCTATAAATCCGGTTGTGACAGGTCTTGATGTTAAATTGCCCCCTAAACCAATTTTAAAATCTTTTTCTTTTTTTACGGATAGATTTAAATCGTAGAGCCCTACTTCTGGTTTATATGTCATACTTGGATATATAGATCTAATCTTATCATCAGAAAATACTTTTAGATATTTTTCTCTGATAATAGATAAGTCTTCTGCTTTCTTTTTATTAGAAAATAAAGAACGCTCAATATATCTTTGCTGGGCCCAATTTAATCCTTGAATTTTAACACTGTCAAATTGAATAGGCACAAACTTTTTTTGAAAATCTGCTCTTCGTTTTGCTCTTGTTTCTGGCGAGACGCTTCTTTTTATTTGAGATTTTATGTCGTCTATTTGCGCTTTTGTTTTTTCATAGCCTTTTTGAATGGCAAATGAAACCTGATCAAAATCAAAAGTACCTACATGCTGAACTTCAGGTGAAATCATAATCCCATTTTCACAAGGCACATCATACTGAGTAGACTGCATGATCATGGCTTTGAATTGACTGATAAAATCGTCCTCTTCTGGCTTCGTAATAGCACTGGATACATTTGACCCTATGATGATATCTGGAAAAAAATCATTGTACATGATATCAGACGGAAAGTTATTATACAATCCCCCATCAAAAAGTAATTTACCATCTATGGATATTGGATTAAAGTACAGAGGATAAGCAGAAGTCGCACGCACAGCTTTTGTCAAATGGCCCGAGTCTAAAACAAGGGCTTGCTTGTTGTATATATCTGCTGCCACGCATCGAAATGGGATGTAAAGAGAATCAAAATCATATTGCGCCGCAGCTTCTGCCATACCTAATATTTCAAGCGAACGAAAATCTATGGCTACCGAAGAGACAATGCCTGTCGGAATTACCTCAGATATGCGGCCCGAAGGAGAGAGTTTAAAATTAAACCATGAGGCATCCGAATCTTCTTTTTTAAAAAAGAAGATGTTTTTATTCATATACGTGCCCTTAATCATAGAAATATATTCATCTGACGTAATTATTTTTTCTATTTGTTCGGGAGAATATCCGGATGCATAGATCCCCCCAACAATCCCCCCCATAGAAGTTCCTGCAATAAAATCGATAGGTATATTTTCTTCTTCTAAGGCTTTAAGCACGCCAATATGTGCCGCACCCGCAGCTCCACCGCCACTAAATACCACCCCTACCTTTTGTGCATAAGGTAGGGCCATTAGTCCTAAATAAAAGAACATACAAAATGTAAGGCGCATCAACATTTTATTTGTTTTTGATCAAGTAAAAATTTCAACTTAAATACGCCAGCAACCGACAGACTATCCGTTATTTCGCCCTTCATGACCTTTGAAAATAGTTCATCAAAAGAAAGTTTTTTGACCTGTAACTCTTCTGTTTCTTCAGGCGCAGCCTTTTCAAAACTTAAGTCTGTGGCTACAAATACCATTCCTAATTCATCTGAAACAGAGTTACTTAAATGAAGATCTAATATCTTCACAAATTTTTGAGCCCTAATACCTGTCTCTTCTAAAAGCTCTCTTTGTGCTGAAACAATTGGATCTACATCAAGCGCCCCACCTCCTTCTGGAATTTCCCAGCTATAAGCATCTAAAGGAAAGCGATATTGACCCACAATCCATGTATGTAAATTAATATCAAGCGGAATAACACCAATGGCTAGATGTTTAAAATGTACTTTTCCATATATACCTGGATTTCCTTTTGGGTTTAAAACCTTATGATCATCTACTTTAATCCAAGAATTTTCATACACTGTTTGAGAATCTTGAACTTTCCATGGATTATCCATCCTAAAAATTATATTTGTTTTATGGATTTAAAAGCAGGCATGAAGGTACGTATTTTAGATGAAAATGCAAAAGGAGAAATCATAGAAATACTAGAGAATTCAAGAGTTAGCGTAAGGGTGGATGGATTTGATTACATTTACAGTTCATCTGATTTAATTATAGAAAAACAGGTGGATTATGCCTCTAATAATCATGCATTTAACATCCAAGAACCCACATCTAAACCTGGGGGAGGTACAGCAAGTGATTACAATAAAAAAATCAAAGGCTTAGAGAAAACCATTGACTTACACTATGAAGAATTACATCCCGCTAAAAAACACTATAATGCCTATGAGAAGTTAAATTATCAGCTCTCCGTTTTTGCTAAATGTTTTGAAGAATGCCAAGAAAAGAAATACAAAAAACTCACTGTTATTCACGGCAAAGGAAAAGGACAACTAAAGCAAGAGATCTATAGATTTTTATCTCAAAAAAATGTGCGCTTTCACCATGCGCCCTTTTCTGAAGGGGGCGCTACTGAAGTTTTATTTTAAGACTACACCAACAGAAGAAAGATAATCAATACACAACTGCCTTTTTTGTTTGACAATAGGATATTTCAAACTCCATTCTTCTAGGGCTTCTGGCATTAAAAAAAGGGCTTCACAATAGGTGGCAAAATCTTCTCTAAAAGATCTTTCACCGTGATCCCTAATAAACCCTTTACTTAATAAATCTTCTTCTCCTAAGCAATACCCGCTTTCACCAAATTCATGACAGGGATAGCCATTTTCTGATGTCGCACTTGCAGTATTTTCATAGCCAATATAATGATATCCGCCCATGGCATCAGACCAATTAATTCTGAAATCTAAACTCCAATGGTTAGAATGAATCACATGAAAGAATTCATGCAATAAAACAAAAAGATAGACATTTGCATTGGGCTGATTTGCATCAATGGCTATTTCTCCATCACCGATAGAAACCCCTTTTATTTTTTGGCCATTATACCAATGAAGGTCTTCTACAATAAATACCTTGTTTAATTCATTACGTATAAAATCGATGTCAAAATATGGGGTAAATGCATTTTCAAACACTTCTAACACCTTGTAGGCGTCTTCGCAAGTAGTTTCACTTGCAGTGCTTCCTCCATGAGAAGTGAAGCCATTGTCAAATGAATAAATAAACTGCGTATTCCATACATCAGTAAGGGCAACAGCCTTGGAATCGAGATGCTCATAGCATTCTTCCTCTTTTACGCAACCCGTTTGACTAGAAGTAAGAATAAATAGAGCTAACGAAATAAAAATAGTAATATGGCGCATGACTAAGATTCTATATTGACTCTGCAAAGTTCACAAACAGAACAATGCAAGTCAAATTAAAAAGCAATTTAAACCCTTCAATAAATGAATATTCATGTTACCTTTATAGTAATTTAAGTTGTGAATAAAAAAGAAAAAACTCTTGCGCTCAAACGTCTTTTAACCTCTGGCAATACCACATTAATAGACAAAGGATTAGAGGATGTTAAAAAATCTGGAACTGCAGATTCTTTGTGGTTTATTTTTGACATTCTTAATCAAGAAACCACTCAGGAATCGATTGTAAAAAAAGCAAAAGACATTCTCTTTTCATTGAAAGACCAAAAATGCACTGAAATAATAATCAAAGGTGCTAAAGATAAAACATACAAAACATTAAGAGCAACACTATTAAGCGCATTATGGCAATCTAATTTAGATTGCTCTTCTTACTTATCAGACCTTCTTCAGATCACTTTAGATTCGAATTTTCAAACGGGCATAGAATATTACTCAATCATAGAAAGTTTAAAGCCTCCTTTGCCTATTAACGAATTAAAAGAGGCGTTACAAGTACTAGAAAAAGCACTCTCAAACAAAAGTTATGAGCATTTTGCTATTTTAGAGCAAATTAAAACTATTATCCACCAAACAATTCAATCGCATGGAAATCATTGAATGTGTCCCCAATATAAGCGAAGGAAGAGATCTCAAAAAGATTAATGCCATTGCAGATGTTGTAAAACTAGTTCAGGGCGTTCAGCTCTTAGATGTTGATCCAGGGTATGACACTAACAGAACGGTAATTACCTTTGCTGGACCACCTCAAAGTGTTATTGATGCTGCATTTTTATTGGTTCAAAAGGCTGCTGAACTCATCGACATGCAGCAACACAAAGGAGAACACCCTCGTTTTGGTGCAACAGATGTATGTCCGCTTATTCCTATTTCAGGAATTACCCTAGATAAAACGGCGCATTACGCCCAAAAGCTCGGTAAAAAAATTGGCCGTGAGATTCAAATCCCAGTATATCTATACGAACGTGCTGCACAAAGTAAAAATAGACAAAACTTAGCCCTTTGTAGATCTGGCGAGTATGAAGGATTAGAGCAAAAGTTAAAAGACCCTAAATGGAAACCAGATTTTGGCCCTTCTGATTTTAAAATCGCCAAAAAAACAGGTGCCATTGCCGTGGGGGCAAGAGATTTTTTAGTTGCCTACAACATCAATCTAAACACCACTTCTACCCGGCGTGCAAATGCCATTGCTTTTGATGTTAGAGAAGCCGGAAGAGTAAAAAGAGAAGGACATCCATTAACCGGAAAAATACTCAGAAAAAAAAATGGTGAACCACTGAAAAAGCCAGGAAGCTTAAAGCATGTTAAAGCTATAGGTTGGTTTATTGAAGAATATGGCATTGCTCAAATTTCTATGAACCTGACCAACATTAATGTCACTCCAGTTCATGTTGCCTTTGATGAAGTCTGTAAAAAAGCAACCCAAAGAGGCATTAGAGTGACTGGGTCTGAGCTCGTCGGGCTTATTCCATTAAAATGTATGTTGGCTGCGGCAGACTATTTTTTAGAAAAACAACAACGTTCTTTAGGGATTTCTGAGCGTGAAAAAATAAAAATTGCAGTTAAATCCCTTGGCCTTGATGATTTAAAACCCTTTATCCCAGAAGAAAAAATCATCGAGTATAAACTTAAAGCTAGTACGTCAAGCAAACTCATTGATCAAAATTTATACTCTTTCTCACATCAAACTGCTTCTGAATCACCGGCGCCCGGCGGAGGTTCTGTCTCAGCGTACATTGGCGCTTTAGGCGCTGCACTTAGCGCCATGGTAGCCAACATATCTGCACACAAAAGAGGCTGGGATGAACAATGGAATTTCTATTCAAATTGGGCCAAAAAAGCATGTGAGATACAAGACGAACTCTTAGGATTGGTCGATGAAGACACACACGCTTTTGACGCCATTATGTCTTGTTTTTCTATGCCAAAAAACTCAAAAAAAGAAATACAAGACAGGAAAAAAGCCCTACAAAAAGCCACAAAAAAAGCGAGTGAGGTGCCCTATCAGGTTATGACAAGTTCTTTTAAAGCCTTTGAAATAGCCAAACAAATGGCTCAAAAAGGACTTCAGGCATCTGTATCTGATGCTGGCGTTGCGGCTTTAGCGCTCAGAACTTCTATTTATGGGGCTTATCTAAATGTGATCATCAATTTACAAGGCATAGAAGACGAAAAATTCAAAAAAAGTCTAAAGAAAAAAGCAAAATCACTTCTTAAAAAGGCGTGCCAAGAAGAGAAAGACATTGTAAAGATCGTCACGGCTAAAATAGAAGGCTAAAAACTCCCAAAAAATGCCCTTGAACTAAAGCAACTTTTTTTTCTTTTTTTCGTACAAAACGCCATGAACACAAACGATAAACCACCTTTTAAGACTAGACTTAAACGGTTTATCTATTTCTTTCCGTTTCAACTGTTTATTGCTCATCTTAAAAAAAACTTAATCCTTATAGGCCTTTGGGTGGCTCTTTTTGCGCTGATCACCTACAATTTAGGCAAAGGTTTCGGCATACCCTATCTTTTACTTTCACCAGAGTATCTGGGTGAAATCAGCTTTATTTCTCACTTAATTCTGGGGTTTAGTTTGGGGGGATTTATTATGGCCTTTAATATCTCAAGCTATATTCTTAATTCATACAGTTTTTCGTTTATTGCTACTTTATCTCGGCCCTTTCTCAAATATTGTTTTAATAATTTCATACTCCCAATTAGCTTTAGCTTAGTCTATCTGTATCAATTAATTGATTTTCAAATCCAAAACGATTATCTCACCACTCACATTATTTTAAACACTACCGGATTTGTGTTTGGACTTGTATTGTTTATTGTGTTATCACTAAGCTATTTTTTCTCAACCAACAGAAGTGTTTTTGAAATTTTAAAACTCAAAGAAAAAGACAAACCAGAGCGGCAAGAACAAAACTTGGTTCGTGGTTTTTTCTACCGATTTGATTCTTTTTCATCACAAGAAATCAAAAAACATGAATTTAATGTTGAAACCTATTTAGTTCATCCCTTTAAGATAGGCTTAGCAAGAGAGAGTGATCACTATGAGGATGAGACCTTAAAAATGGTCTTTTCACAAAATCATATTAACGCCTCTCTTTTCGAAGCTTTTGTGATTATTACCATTATTATTCTTGGACTATTTAGAGATAATGATTTGTTTCAAATTCCGGCTGGAGCTAGTATTTTTATTATGCTTTCGATGATTTTAATGGCGTTTAGCGCCCTGTATTCTTGGCTAAGAGGATGGTCAACTTTTGTGTTGATTGGCCTTATTATTAGTTTGACCTACATTACTGGAGATAACTCTGACTCTTTGACAAAGGCTTCAGGAATCTCTTATGAAAACCACCACCCAGCTTACACAGCCGAGAATCTTTTAAAGCTCACGCATGACTCTATTCAAATAAAAAATGACATCACTCATCATCTATCTATTCTTGAAAATTGGAAAAAGAAAAACCAAAGTCTTCAACAAAAAGAAAAACCCATTTTAGTATTTTTAAATTCTAGCGGCGGTGGGCTGCGGTCAACTTTATGGAATTACCATTGCATCTCTGTTTTAGATAGCATCTTTGAAAGAAACTTCTTAGATTATGTGCATTTAATGTCTGGTTCTTCTGGGGGGATGTTAGGCAGCGCCTATGCAAGGACATTGCATTTAAAACGAAAAAAAGGAAAGAACATACACCTCTACGCAAAAAAATATTACGAAAACATCTCTAATGATTTGCTCAATGCGATTGGCTTTACCATTGTGGTGCATGATCTTTATTTTAATTTTTCAAGATCTATAAAAGACGATCAAATTCTTAAAGATAGAGCCTTTGCCTTTGAAAAAAGATTTAATCATAATACCCAACAAGCTTTAAGCGTACCAATTAAAGACTATTCTCAGCCAGAATTTGAGTCTAAAATACCGTTAATGATACTTTCACCTACTATTTTAAATGACAATCGAAAACTCTACATTTCGCCTCAACCTTCTCGGTTTTTAAGCGCCTTACATGCAGAAAATTTACACAACACAAACGC
The DNA here is from genome assembly GCA_020629755.1 of Flavobacteriales bacterium. Taxonomy (GTDB): domain Bacteria; phylum Bacteroidota; class Bacteroidia; order Flavobacteriales_G; family JALEGO01; genus JAHDHZ01. The sequence goes on from JAHDCS010000026.1 coordinate 10,714, forward strand.
GATTGATCGTATTGAATATACAGCCCTTTTTAAACACAACAACCCCTTAGATCTATCTATGACTTCAGCTCTAAGAATGAATGCAACCTTTCCTTATATATTGCCAAACACCTCTTTGCCGACTGAACCTGAAATTAAAGTATTTGATGCGGGCTGGAGAGACAATTTTGGACTTGAAACAAGCGTTGATTATGCCAGTCATTTCAAAGAATGGCTCAACGAAAATACCAGCGGAATATTAGTCATTCAGATTAGAGACCTCTTTAAACGACAAGACGATTTTTCAAAAGCACCAAAAAATTATGAACAACAAGCCAATTCTTTAACCCCTATAGGTAATGCAGTCTCTACACACAACTACCATCAAGATCAACTCTTGTCACAGCTCTCAATGTGGTATGCACATCCACTAAATGTTCAGACCATTGAATTAGAAAATCCGAAAGAAGATCAAATATCTCTTTCGTGGCATTTAACTAAAAAAGAAAAAAAGCGCATTTTATCGTCCATAAAAATTGATAAGAATAAGGCCTCTTTAGACCAAATAAAAAACATCCTTTCAGACTAGAGTTAAATACCCTTTTGGGCTAAATCTTGAGGGGCTTGTTGGTATTTTGAAGGACACTTCAATAAAATGTCTTTAGCTACAAAATGCTCCTGATTAACGGAACCAAAACCAACGACCACTATTTTTTCAGACTTATCAAAATCTGCAGGCATAGCCTTTAACAAAACTACCTTACGCTGCTGATTCAATTGATCTATCATATAAAACTCAAATCTGTTTGGATCTTTCTGAGGATTATAGTTATAAGGAATTTCTCTGTTTAGTGTGCCCACAACATGAAACTCTTCTCCTCTATTTTCAAAGGCCTGAGAAAAATCAGCATAGGTACTTGAATCTACAAGAGTCACAAATAATGCCCCAATGGAACACGCGATAAGAACTAAAAAAAGAATAGATGTTTTATTCATTTTTATCTTTTATTTTTTTTGAAAACTTACGATCTAATACAATCAGATAAGAAAATAAACCTACAAAAATAATCAGCAAACAAAGTACTACGACGTATATCTTACCGCTTTCTCTTAAAGCTTCAGCCATTTGAGGGTCTTCTTGTGCTGTAATTTGAGAGACAAAAAAAACACTAAAAATAAAACACGATATTACTCTTTTAAGCATAGGTCTGAGAAAGTTTAAATCGAACATTAGAAATCCAAAGGCCAAAACAAATCCATCCAATAACTGCTGGATAAAATACAAGGCGCATACTGTGGTCTAAATCATAAGAATTGAACCCAGGATTACCTCCATTTCCGGGATGTAAAGAGTCTGTCATTCTTGGCAATACAATTAAAAATACAATCCACATTACATAACAAAACACAACATACACATTGCTTAACCTGGCCTTTAAACGCTCGTCTCTAATAGAAGAACGCAATAAAAAATAAGCGCCATACATTAAAAGTGTAATCGCTGAACCATTAAGTTTTGGATCAGAGACCCACCAACTGCCCCAAGTATATTTAGCCCACAACATCCCAGTTAAAAGCCCAAGTACACCAAACACCATGGCTGTTTCGTTAAATGCTATAGCTTTTGCATCTAATGTATATTCTTTTTTAATTAAAAAAAGCAAGGCATAATAAAGCCCAAAAGAGAGCAACACAAACATAGTGAACCACATTGGCACGTGAAAATACAAATTACGAATACTCTCATTTAAAATATGACGAGCAGGCACCGAAGAGATGAAGCCAAAATAAATCGTATACACCAGAAGTCCAAAAGAAAATACAGCCAAAAGTTGATTGGTACGTCCCATTTTATTCGCGCCAAAGATAGGCAAATAAAAGGTAAGACAATGAAAAGGTAATGATGGCTAAAAATGTAAGCCCCATGGTGTACTTATATATGATCGTCAAAGAAAATCCCTCCAAAATATAACGCGAAAGCTTCGTAATTAATAATAAATCAGGAAGCAAAAGGGGTAATGCTAAAATAGAAAGAAGCATAAAATTACCATCTGCCTTTTCCGTTATAAAAGACAAAAGAGAAAACAATGCAGATACAACCACCCCTTGAATAAGTAGTACCAAAAACATTAGGCTATTGAATTCTAGGTTAAACCCCATAATCCACCAAAATAAAAAAGCCAGCATACCTACCCATAAAGAAAGTAAAAAATAAGCCAATACTTTGGCTATAAAATAGCTCGAAGAAGAACCCATAAAAAAAATATACTTCATTCTATTTTTATGGTACTCACTGGTATTGTTTTGTGCGTGACTGATCATGGTGAAAACGTAAATAAACCAATAAAAAGCAGCCCAATGGTAAATAGTTAAACTTTTAGCCGCCATCAAAAAAATAAGGTAAGAGCTAATTAAAAGAAAGAAAAACACAGAAAGCCAAGAGCTCTTTGATTTAAATATGAGTGCATACTCAATTTTCAAGAAGGATTTTATTTCACGTATATCAAACACTTTTTTAACACGAAAGATTATATTTGTTAAAAGCAAACACCCTATCAAAGTTAAAAAAAATAAACGCCTAGACATTCTTGCTTTTGGGGCACATCCAGATGATGTTGAGCTTGGCTGTGCGGGAACCTTGATCGCCCAAGTTAAAAACAACAAAACCGTAGGCATCATTGATTTAACAAAAGGCGAACTTGGCACCAGAGGCAGTGTACAGACACGTAAAAAAGAAGCAGAAAAAGCCGCTAAAATTATTGGGGCCTCTCTGAGAGAAAATCTTGGTTTTAAAGACGGCTTTATAGACTCCTCTGAAAAAAATTTAAAAAAGGTGATTCGAATTATTCGAATGTATCGGCCACACTTAGTCCTTTGCAATGCCCCAAAAGACAGACATCCTGATCATAAAATAGCTTCAGAATTAGTCAGAAGAGCGTGTTTTTTGAGTGGATTAAAAAAAATTAAAACCTCTAATCTGCCCGCACATAGGCCGAAAATGGTTCTTCAATACATTCAAGACTTTTATCTTCAGCCCACTGTAATTCTTGATGTATCTCATAGTTTTTCACAAAAAATGGAGGCCATCAAAGCATTTAAGACACAGTTTTATGACCCTAAAACATCACATCTAAACCCTACGCCTATTTCTGGAAAGTCATTTTTAGCACATCTTAAAGGGCGTGCTATCAGCTTAGGACGCCTGATCAACACCCAATACGCAGAAGGATTTATTGCTGAAAAACCAGTAGGCTGCAATGATGTCTTTAACTTAATTTTCATTGTTTTGTTTTGTTTGTTTTTGTACTTGAGCTTCTTAGTTAGTCTATTTTTAAAGGTTCCGGTTGTGCAATCTTGGGCCCTAAAAAAGGCAAGCACCTTTATTTCTCAAAAAATTGACACTGAAGTTTCATTAGGCGAAATTCAACTTGATTTGATCCAAACATTACGCCTAAATGATCTTTTAATTAAAGACGCTAAACAAGATACTTTAATCTATATTAAACATATACGTGTCAATGCGCTGAGTGATTTAGAAGCTTTTAAAAATTTAAATTTTTCTCACATAGAAGCACAAAAAGGAGTTGTGAAAATTGTAAAATATCCGTTTGAAAATGCATTTAATATTGAATCATTTATTCAAAAATTAAGCCAAAAAAACAACCCATCCACTTCACAAACAGAGTTGCTGTTTAAAAGCATTAATGTACAGGCGTTTAAAGTCTTAATCGATGATCAAACAGACTCTAATAAGATATACCCAATACACTTTAGTGCTCTTAATATCAACACAAACTTAAAAATTGATTCCTCAGCAAACATCCACTTGAATGTCGCACACTTATCTGCCGCTAACAGCTTGTTAAGTGAGATTACTTCTTTTAATGGCCAACTTCTTATCAATTCAACACACATAAAGGGAGAGAAACTTCATTTAAAAACTTTGTTCTCAGACATAGAAAGCTCGGGCCTTGAGATTGAATTACCTAAAGATACTTCTGATTTAAAACTAGAAACACAAATACAAAATGCCCTTGTTTCTAGCAAAGATCTCAATCACTTTTTAGACTCTATTATTAATATAGATGTTAAACTAAATACATGGCTTAGTTATGAAAATAGTTCTATGCAACTTAAAAAAACACAGGCCTCACTTTTAGACCATTCCAGGATCAATGGCGATATATACTTAAGTTTCAAAGACAACTTTTTTGGCTACAGCCCCAATATTGATCTGTCTTCACATGTGCAAGATGTACTCGACATACTCTCTAGAATTGACTCTAATAACGCTCTTGACACGCATTATATAAATAAATTAAGCTTTTTAAATTATAAAGGAAATCTCTCTTTCACCAATCACTTTTTTGAGAATAATGGGGTGCTTACTAGTAAGATGGGACGTTTAGAAAATCAAAATAAAATCACTTTCAATAAAGAATCATTAAGCATTCAAAGCAAACTAAATACCGACTCTTTTTTAATAGGACAATTCACCAATGATAGCCTTTTAAAACAAATCTCTACCACAGCAAGTCTCACCTATCGCAAACAAGATAAACGCCCTGCACTAATGACTATTCAAGGTGCAATTAATAAGATCAATTATAAAAATTATACCTACTCAAATATATGGATGGATGGGCACTTAGAAAATGAATCCTTTTCTGGACTTATCAATATAAAAGATCCGAATTTATCAGCTTCTTTTAACGGCCAAACAAGTTTAACTGGGTCTAACGGGTTTTCTGACCATCATTTTGATTTAGACATTCAGCATTTTAACCCTATAAAAACCAATTTACTAAACAGTAAAAAAGAGATTACGCTAAGTGCAAAAAGCACCATCAATATTCAAGCAAAAGACCTCAATCAATGGAATGGGCAGATTAATCTTTCAAAGCTCTCTTTTCAAGACAAAGATACACGCATAGACATTAATGATATTGCTATTAACCGAACCCATTTAAACAATAATCATGAACGCATAGAAGTCACCTCAGATCTTTTAAATGCTTCTTTTCGTGGCCGTTTACAGCAAAAAAATATCCAAAACCATCTCACTTATCTGTATGATTTTATAAAATCTGATACCTTATTACCCAATCCGAATCCTTCCATCCAAGGACAAGTAAACATCAATAATATAGATTCTGTAATGGATTTTTTTAAATTCTCTATGAGCATCGCACCTTTATCTCGTTTAAGTTTTAACCTTTCTAATGATCATCCCCCCATAGTACATTCACAATCTAGTTATATCGAATATGATTCTATATTATTTACACATTTAGACCTTAAAACAGACACCTCAAATCTATACTCCCTTAAGCTTAAAACCCAAAAAACAAAATGGAAACACCATGAATTTGAATCTGTAGCTGCCCATTTAAAAAAAGCCTCAAATAAGACTTCCAATTCATTTAATATAAAAGGAGAATACATCAATTATGACCATGCAGCCTTCTTATTAGAATCTACCATCTCACAAAAAGATTCAGGATTTCATATACACATTCACGATCCATCATATATAAGAATGCGCGATGAAGACTGGACAATAAGCTCAAAAATTTTAGGCTACAAAAACGATATTTATCTTGATTATTTCGATGTTTTCTTACCAAAAAAAGGATCTGTACATTTAGCCGGCAAGCATAAATCTAATCAAACCATACTCTCAGGCGCATTCAAAGAAGTTCCGTTGGGGTTTATAAAAGCCTTTTTCAACTCTTCAGACCTTGAAGTGCAGGGTGAAATTAACGGAGACATGCAATTAGAAACCGACTTAAAAAAGAATCTACACATCAATAGTGATCTTCAATTTTCAGACCTAAAAATTGATTCTATCACCACAGGCCATGGCTCTTTGCAAACCAAATGGAATAAAAAAAATGAAAACCTGAGCCTTAACTTAGATATAAAACACCCTGACATGTCAAAAACAATACATTTGAATGGGCACCTCTATGTAAATGATCCGTTTAACATAAACCTAACCTGCACGGCCGAGCAATTGCCTTTACAACTATTAGAGCCTTATACCTCAAGTGTTTTTTCATCGCTATCTGGACATGCTGATCTAAATATCAAAGTCAAAGGCTCGCTCAAGTCGCCTGAAATTAGTGGCTTTGCCGAATTACAAAATACCAAAGCAGAAATTGATTACTTAAAAAGTACCTTCTATTTGCCAAAAGCTAAAATAAAAATCAAAAAAGATTATCTCGCCATAAATCATGCCAAGATATTAGATGCAGATAGTAACACTGGGCACTTAACAGCCACGGTTTTACATGAAAACTTTAAAAAAATGAATTACGATCTTAGCTTTAGCTCTAAAAATATGTTTAAAGCCTTAAATACCACTCAAAAAGACAATGATTTGTTTTATGGAACAGCCTTCATCTCTTCTCCGACAGTTAATGTGAGTGGATATGAAAAGAATTTATTTATAAGCCTCTCTGGTTCAACGGCTGAAGAGAGTGAAATTAACTTTCCGTTGTCTGGATCAGAACATATTGAAACCGCTAAATTCATCAGCTTTATCAGCACAAAAGACAAAACTACTTCTTTAAAAGAGACAAAAGAAAACAACCAAGACCTTGAAGAACTTCACACTCAAATACACATGTATTTAGATGTTAAAGACAATACTGTAATCAACATTATATTTGATGAAAAACTAGGCGATGTAATTAAAACAAGAGGAAATGGAGAAATCAAAATAGAATACGATTCAAAAGAAGACCCTAAACTATTTGGCCGCTATGAAATTACAAAAGGCGACTATCTCTTCACATTTCAAAACTTAATCAATAAAAAATTTAAACTCAGAAAAGGCAGTTCTATCAACTGGACAGGCAATCCTTACAAAGGGCAACTAGACATGACTGCATCTTACAATCTAAGAACATCTCTGGCTTCTTTACTGGTCAATGAAACTGAATCTGATTTAGTAAACAAGCGCATCCCTGTAGAATGCCTGATTGATATCAGCGATGATTTATATAGCCCAAATATTAAATTCAATATCGACTTACCTACAATCCCTGAAAACCATGACTTAAAGTCTCAATTTCATAGTCTTGTCACTCATAATGAAGATCAAATAAGAAATCAGTTTTTCTCACTTTTAATGCTCAATAGATTTATGCCTGATGACAATTCAGCCTACGCCTCTACTAGTAAAAATGATGCTACAAATAACTTGTCTGAACTGGTCTCTAATCAGCTCAGCAATTGGGCCTCTAAAATCAGTTCAGATGTAGATGTTGGGCTTAATTACAGACCTGGCGATCAATACACACAAAACGAACTAGAACTTGCTCTTTCAACACGCTTATTGAATGATAGATTAACATTAGAAGGTAATTTTGGAGTTGGAGGGAGTTCAAATATAGGCACTGAAGGCGACGAACGCTCAGGCTCTGGTCTTATCGGAGATTTTTTTATTGAATATGCCTTAAACAAAGAACGTAATGTGTCTGTAAAAGCCTATCACAAATCGAATGATGATCGATTAGAAATCAACAACTCTTCTTATACCCAAGGCGTTGGATTAGTCTTTAAAAAAGAGTTCAATAAAGTAAAAGACTTATTCAGTACTTGGTTCAATAAATCTGAAAATCCCCCCAAAGAATGAACATCCATTTTATAGCCATTGGCGGAAGCATTATGCACAATCTTGCCTTAGAATTACACGATAAGGGTTATCGTATTACAGGATCAGACGATTATTTTTATGAACCTTCTAAATCTCGTCTTAAAAGCGCAGGCTTATTGCCTAAAGAGAATGGTTGGTTTACAGATAAAATAGAGGATCATTTAGATGCTATTATTTTAGGGATGCATGCAAAAAAAGACAATCCTGAGCTGATAAAAGCGCAAAAAATGGGGCTTAAAATTTATTCTTTTCCATCCTACATTTATCAAGAAACACAACACAAAAAACGAATCTCTATTTGCGGCTCTCATGGCAAAACTACTCTTACCAGTATGCTTTTACATATCCTTAAACACCACAACATTGGAGCAGACTACCTAGTTGGCGCTCAGATTGACGGATTTAAAAACATGGTGTCTTTAAAAAAAGAACATACTCTAGCTGTTTTTGAAGGCGATGAATACCTCTCTTCAGCCATCGATGCTCAATCAAAATTTTTGCATTACCAATCTCACATTACTTTACTTACAGGCATTGCCTGGGACCACATCAATATTTTTAAAACCTTTGATGATTACTTAAATTGTTTTATTCAGCTGATCAAGCAAAAATCAAACGATGATATTATTGTTTATAACACTGAAGATCCAACACTTAAATCCTGTGTAGAAGCGCATGCTGTATGTAGAGTAATTGGCTATAAGAATCCTGAATCGTGTAATCTAAAAGACAATAGTATTGACTATCAAAACAACACGTTTACGTTTTCTCTTTTTGGCATGCACAATTTTAACAACATGCAAGGTGCGGTAACTCTTACTAATCTTCTAGGCATCCCTAAAGAGAAAAGCTATGCGTATTTAAGCTCTTTTAAAGGGCCTAGTAAAAGACAAGAAATTTTACTTGACACTGACGCGATACAAGTATACAAAGATTTCGCACATGCTCCTTCAAAAGTAAAAGCCACCTCACAAGCCTTTAAAGATAAATTTCAAGACAAAACCCTTATCGGCTGTTTAGAATTGCACACCTTCAGCAGCCTTAATAAGGCCTTTTTGCCACACTATAAAGCCTCGTTAAGCGCTTTTGATTATCGTTATGTATTCATTGATCCTAAGATTGTGAAAAACAAAAAATTAGACGCCATTAGCCTTTTAGACATACAAGACTATTTTGACGACTCTGAGCTTGTTTTAGTGCATAACAATGATGATTTATCAAAGCACATCATAGACAAAACCAGGAAGAATTGCGTCATTGTATTTATGTCTTCTGGCAGTTTTTCAAATTTGAATTTTGATGAATTAAATCAAAAAATTATACATAAATTAGACCTCTAATGAATGCATACTCTTTATTAAGCTCAGCACTTTTATTATTTTTTTTGGGGGGATGTGCAACCACGTCCTCTGAAACTGATAAAAACGTAAACGTCAAAAAAACAGATTCAAACACCATGGCCCCTAATTCATTTGACATTCAAGGACATAGAGGATGTAGAGGTTTATTGCCTGAAAATTCTATTATAGCTTTTGAACATGCTATTAAACTAGGTGTTACAACGCTAGAGATGGATGTTGTTGTAAGTAAAGATCAACAGATCATTGTATCACACGAGCCTCAGTTTTCTGAGGAGATTTGCGATAATAATTATGGCATTACAAACTTTTTTAAAACCCCTTACGAAGAGATAAAAAAGGTAGCCTGCAGTGCTATTCCGCATCCACGCTTTAGTGAGCAAAAGAACATCCCTATATATAAACCCTTGCTCAAGGATGTCATTCAGAAGATGGACAGCATAAGTAACCAATCTATTCGTTACAATATTGAGCTTAAATCTATCGCAAAAGACTATGGTGTTTTTTATCCGGAGCCTGAAATCTTTATCTCACTGGTTGTTGACATTTTAAACCGTTATGATCTAACCTCTCGCACTACCTTGCAGTCTTTTGATGTCAATATTCTAAACCTTCTAAACAAAAAACATCCAGAAATTACAACGGCTTATTTAGTCGAAGGCAATGAGAACTTTAGAGATGCTTTTTCTAAAATCACATTTACACCCAGTATCTATAGCCCAGATTATACATTAATCAATGATAGCCTTATCACTTTTCTTAAAGAAAAAAACATCCAACTTATCCCCTGGACGGTTAATGATCCTAAAGACATGAAAAGATTAATCTCAAAAGGCGTAAATGGTATTATTACAGATTATCCAGATAAGCTTATTGCCTTACTCTGAAAAAAACACTAGAGCTAAATTATGACGTTTTATCACAAATTAACTCTATATCTGAGTAATCCAAAAGCTAACATCATCCGTTTGACTATTGGCTCCTTTCCAATTTTCAAACTCTGATTGTATAAACAGCCCTATTTTTTCTGTTGAAAAATCACCTTCAGCACCTAAAGCTTCAAGCAATCTATGCGATTTAAATCGTTCGTTATTCTTTTCTCCTATTTGGTCTACCAAACCATCTGATTTCATCATTAAGATATAGCCTTGATTTTCAAATACATGAGATTTTAAATTTTCAACTTCATAAATGGGCTGACCTAGAACCACTTTATTAGGCTCAAGTCTTGCTACATTTTTAGTGAGCTCTTCTGCATTTACAGGAAATGCAAAGGCGTTTTTTTGGGGTCTTAAAAGCCATAACGAAATATTAGCTCCAGAAAACTCAAAGGTGTTTTGTACTTGATCATAGAGCACTAAGCCTATTTCTACGCCATCTTTTGTGGCTTCCTTTGAATCATTATGTAAAAATGCGTACAGTTTATGATGCAATTGCTCCAATATTTGTGCCGTAGACATCTGTTGTTTCTCTAAAATAATTGTATTTAAAAGCGTATGAACTGTCATGGTCATTAAGGCACCAGAAACACCATGACCAGTACAATCCCCAAGTATCCACAACACCTTTTCATTAAGCTGTTTGCAATAGTAAAAATCTCCACTTAGAATATCTTTGGCTTGATAAAATAAAAAATGGGTTTTAAATACATTATCTAATTCATTTTTAGTCGGTAAAATAGCCGTTTGTATTTTCTTGGCATACTCAATATTATCAATGATGGCTTTATTGTTTTGATCTAATAATGTCTTTTGCGCATCAAGTAATGCATGACTTTTCTCTAATTGATTTTTATAAGCCGTCATTCTTAGAAAATGATCTACTTTAGCCTGAATAATTCGTTCATCAATAGGTTTGTACAAATAATCAATAACCCCTAGATCCATGATGGCCTCTTTCACGTGTTGGGCATCTTTTTGGTTGGCAGTTAAAAAAATGATCGGAATATCCTTGTAAAACATATTTTGTTTTAGAATTCGGGCAATCTCATACCCATTCATCCCTGGCATCTGTATGTCTAAAATAATTAAATCAATATGTTGTTGCGCCAATACAGAAAAGCAATCTGAAGCATTTTCACCTGTATGAATAATATAATTAGCATTATTTTTCAAGTGATGTTTTAGAATCATCAAATTTGATGCGATATCATCAATCACCAATATATGCTTGTGGGTATTGTCTTGAGAAATTTTATTTGAAAACGTATGATTAGAGAGTTTTTCAGACAGTTTTTGCATTGAAAACGCCTTTGCCTCAAAAAACGAATCCACGCCTGCTTTTACTAATTCTTCTATTTGGTCTAATGTAAAATCAGAATCCACACAGATCACTTTGCTCATATCAATCTGATATGACTTTAACGAATCAAGCGTTTGTTTACCAATTAAGTAATACACATAATTTAAATCATATGATCCAGAGGAAATTTGTTCCAAAAATGGTTTTGGCTTTACTATCCATTCATAATTCACCACCAATGGCTCTTGGGTGATTTGCGCATGCAAATGCTGATTTTCAGATAAAAAACACAAAATTTTTTGAACAGCCACAATCCAAAAGGTACATCATTATTGTAATATTTAAAAACTTTAAGGGTAGATCCACTAGGTTTCTCAACAAATTAACATTATTTATACACAATTTTGGGCCACAAAACTTGCATTGAAGTTATATTTATATATATTTTAAGTTGAAAATCTTAAGAAAATGGCAGACAAAGTGCGTTATGAGGTTGAAGTAATGATTAAAACTTCAGCTAAGATTTTATTTCCGCGGCTCAGCACCCCAGATGGTTTGGCCGAATGGTTTTGTGATGACGTTGATATTAGCAACGATAATTTTGTATTTAATTGGGGAGGCAGTGAAGAAATTGCTAAGATTTTAAATAAAAAGAATGAACAATTCATAAAATTTCAGTGGGAAGAAGACGCCGATTCTGATTACTTTTTTGAATTTAGATTAGAACCTCAAGCTATGACTGGAGAAATCTTATTCAGAGTTACTGATTTTGCCTCTGAAGACGAAGTTCAAGAATCAAGAGAACTTTGGGAACAACAAATCTCTGATTTGAAATCTAATATTGGCCTTGGCTAAGAGGTGAAAAAACTCCATAAGCTTTTTCTAAGCGCATACATTGGGCCTTTTTTAGTGACCCTAATGGTTGTGTTGTTTTTTTTAGTCATGCAGTTCTTATGGAAGTACATGGACGATATGATAGGTAAAGGCCTTGAGCTTTATCTTATCGGAAAGCTCTTATTCTTTGCTTCAGCTAACCTTGTCCCTATGGCACTACCATTAGCAGTACTTCTAGCCTCAATTATGACCTTTGGTAATTTTGCTGAACACTTTGAATTAACAGCGATTAAATCTGCCGGCATATCACTGCAAAAATCAATGCGTCCCTTGATTCTTTTTAGCTTGTTTGTAGCGTTGAGCTCTTTTTTATTTATGAATTATGTTTGGCCTGTTGCCAATTTAAAAATGAAAACTTTACTGTATGATATTACGCATAAAAAGCCAGCACTTGAGATTAGAGAAAAACAGTTTTATAAAGAAATAGACGGCTATATCATTCGAGTTGAACAAAAAAGTGACGATCAACAAGTTCTTTATGGCGTGAGTATTTATGACCATACTGAACAAAAAGGAAACAATAAAATCATTCGTGCTGACAGTGGTAAAATGACGTTTAGTAACGATGAAAAACACATGATTTTTGAACTTTATAACGGAACCGTATATCACGAAAACGCTAAGAAGAAACAACAAAAGAAATCATATATTGTTTCTAGAACCAAATTTGAAAAACAAAAAGTATTGTTTGACTTATCTAGCTTTGAGATGAAAAAAACTGAGGAAGACCTCTTCAAAGACAATTACGAGATGCTCTCACTCAGACAGCTTTCAAATGGCATCGATTCTACTGAAAAACAAATACAAAATGCCTCAGAAAAATTCAATCATTTCATTACCGCTCAAACCAATTTATTAAAACTTTCAGAAGATTCTATTCTGGCCTTAAAAGTAGCCCCTAAAGACCACGCATTAACAAAAAATTTTATACAACTTGATTATTTCAAGAAACTACATATACTTGAAATTAACCCTTTAGACCAAAAACAACTGATTAAAAATCAGCTTAAACTCATACGTAATGCCAAGTCTTATGCTTCTGCATCTGAAAACGGCAATAAGCATCAAATCTCAAAAATCAATCGGTATAAAATCGAATGGCATCGAAAATTCAGCATCGCTTATATGACACTGGTTTTGTTTTTTATAGGCGCACCCCTTGGTGCCATTACAAAAAAAGGCGGCATTGGCCTACCTGTTTTAATTTCAGTTGTGTTTTTTATCTTTTATTATGTCATTGGCATGGTCGGAGAAAAACTAATCAAGCAAGGTTCTTTAGAGGCACTTCAAGGCATGTGGCTTTCTTCTATAGTACTTACTCCAATTGCTTTGTTTTTAACTTATAAGGCTACCAAAGACTCTCAGATATTTAATATTGAAGCCTATACAAGGTTTTTCAGCAAGTTTAAACCCCAGTCTTAACAAAAAGCAAAGCGTGCGTAAAATTACCTTGTTGATCTACAATGCCCTTTTCTGAAATCTTATCTTTTTTAACACATCCGCTTGCGTGCAAAATAGAATTCTCTTCTAGAAGAATACCCACATGCGTAATCTTTTTTGATGCTTCAGACTCAGAAAAAAAACATAAATCTCCTTTTTGGGCAGATGAAAATGGTATCTCTTCACCAAGCTCGGCTTGATCTTTAGCATCTCTTGGAATAAAACGACCTTGTGAGCGCCATACAAGTTGAGTGAATCCAGAACAATCGATACCCCAAATAGACTTTCCTCCCCATAAATAAGGCGTATTTAAAAATTGAAACGCAAAGCCCTCAAGTGTCAATTTTGATGCCTTGTTTACCTCTTGATCTAATCCTGACAAATAACTTCCCGGACTAATTAAGTGACCATTACCTGTCGCTTGTGTTTTTAAGACAAGATTTCTGTCCAATACTAATTCTTCTTGTAATGAAAAATACTGATTTTGGGCCATCCATCCGTGGTAACCATCAATGTCTAGTTGAATCAATAGCCACCCTTTTTTTTGGTCTACAACTTTATAGGTTTCTCCAAACAAAAGTTGAGAGACCTGTGCAGAAGTATGTTTAGGTTCTAATCTAAGTGGAATAACGGATAGTTGAGCGATACCTGATAATCCGACTAATTTCATTTTATAGGCGTTCTATAACCATAGCAGAAGCCCCACCACCGCCATTGCAAATCCCTGCAGCACCAATGGTGCCCTTATGTTGGGCTAAAACATGTAAAAGAGTCACTATGATTCGAGAACCAGAATTACCAAGCGGATGTCCAAGGGCAACGGCTCCACCATGCACATCTACTTTTCCAGGGTCTAAGCCTAACTTATTTATGTTGGCCAACCCAACGACCGAAAAGGCTTGATTAAGCTCCCAAAAATCAACCTGATCTTTAGACACTCCTGCTTTATCTAATGCCAAGGGAATCGCTTTAGAAGGGGCTGTAGTAAACCACTCTGGAGCCTGCGCTGCATCTGCATAACCACGTATTTTAGCTAAAGGCTTTAATCCCATTTTCTGAACGGCTTCTTCACTAGCTAAAACCAGAGCCGAGGCGCCATCATTAAGGGTAGAGGCGTTGGCTGCTGTCACGGTTCCTTCTTTTTGAAAAGCAGGTCTTAAAAGCGGTATCTTCTCCATTTTAACATTTGTGTACTCTTCATCTTTAGACACTATTATAGGGTCTTTTTTTCTTTGAGGGACTTCTACAGAAACTACTTCTTTATCAAACCATCCGTTTTGCCAAGCCTTCCCTGCTCTCTTATAAGACTCAATGGCAAAATGATCTTGGTCCTCTCTTGAAATATTACATTCTTTTGCACATAATTCTGCTGCATTACCCATATGATACGCATGGTATACATCTGTGAGCCCATCTAACAGCATCCCGTCTTGCAACTGAACATTGCCAAACTTCTGTGCCTTTCTAGCATTATAATAGTGCGGCACTTGACTCATATTCTCCATCCCCCCAGCAATCACAATATGTGCATCTCCAGATAAAATAGCTGAGGCCCCTAAGGAAATCGCCTTCATGCCTGAAGCGCATACTTTGTTAATGGTTGTACATGGCACATTTTGATCGAGCCCCGCAAAGATGGCCGCTTGTCTAGCAGGAGCCTGTCCAAGGCCAGCCTGAAGTACATTTCCCATGAATACCTCATTGACATCTGATGGTTTAATGCCAGCCTGCTCAATAGCCGCTTTAATGGCCACAGCGCCTAATTTAGGGGCAGAAATAGTACTTAAACCACCCAGAAAACTCCCCATTGGAGTACGTTTAGCACTTATGATATATACGTTTTTTGACATTTTTTGAAGATTTACACAACAAATGTAGCGATTCAGAATCATTAGACCCTAATCGTAAGCCCCATTCTCAATGTTTTTTATGATTTGTTCAATGATTTTATCTTCTCCTTGACTGGGGTCGTATCTATTTTTAAGATTGTTACCCCATATTTTGGCAAAGGTTTGCCAAAAAGTAGCAGAAATTACCCCTCTTAATTCTCTAAGTAATTGATAGGATGATTGCCCGGTTTCTCGATCTACAAGCCTAACCAATATTCTACCTTCACTAATGGTGAGCTTTGTGAGGTCTTTCATGAACTCCTTCTTAATTTGTTTTTCAGCCTTTTTCGTATACGCCTTTCTTTTAATTTCATTTTTAATTTTTGAGAGGGTATCGTTGTAAATTTTAAGCCTTATACCTGCTTCTTTAGCATAGGGATAGGTTCGTCTTACCTTACGTTCTAAATTGCGATACCGACGACGTTGTTTTTTGCTTTTAAATACCCTTTGTGAACTTACCTTAACAGGTTCAAATTGCATCATGGGCATAGTGTCTCCTTGAAAAACTGTAACATAAGTCACCACACCTTTTTCTAATAGTTGATCCTTATTCTTTTGATATTCTTCTTCTGATATAGTTTGAGAAAAACTAGTCAAACTGACAAAAACAAAACAAAAATATAAGCATCTCATCGTGTAATGCTAAAACGTAATTATGTGCGCAAAAGTTTCCATACCGGCTTAGAATCTTCAAATTGACTGTCTTTTTTCTCTTTTTCAGCATGTTGACAAACCGAAAACAGAGCTAAACTCTCTAATGTTTTCTCAGATAACGTATGGGTTTGTTTATCTGTAAAGTATTTTTTCACAAAATGTGTATCAAAATTACCCTCTTTGAAACTCTTATGTGCCAACGCAAAACTGCAAAATGGCAACGTGGTCTTTATCCCCCCAATAAAATACTCATCGATAGCTTGCAATGATTTTTCAATCGCTTTTTCTCTTGTCGAGGCATAACAAATCAGTTTTGAAATCATCGGGTCATAATAAATTGGCACTGGCATTCCTTCTCTAAAACCTCCATCCACTCTTACGCCTTCTGCTACAGGCTCTTTGTAAACCGTTAAAGTACCAATATCTGGTAAAAAATCATCATACGGATCTTCTGCGTACACACGCATTTCAATGGCATGCCCCTTGATTTTAAGCTCTTTTTGGGTAAAAAAAAGCGTTTCTGATTGTGCAACTCTAATTTGTTGCTCGACTAAATCAATGCCGGTAATAAGCTCTGTAACAGGATGTTCTACTTGCAAGCGGGTATTCATCTCTAAAAAGTAGAAGTTTAAATCTTTATCTAACAAAAACTCTACTGTTCCGGCACCTTCGTACCGGCAGGCTTTGGCAATTTTCACCGCACAATCCCCCATTTTTTTTCTTAATTTATCATCTAAAATTGAAGAGGGTGCTTCTTCAATAACTTTTTGATGTCTTCTTTGTATAGAACACTCTCTCTCAAAAAGATGAACGGTATTCCCTTTTTTATCTGCTAAAATTTGAATCTCTATATGACGAGGTTTTTCAACAAACTTTTCTATAAAAACAGAAGGATCGCCAAAAGAATTCTCTGCCTCACTCATCGCCCTTTTCATTTGTGATTCAAACTCACTTTCTTTAGACACTATGCGCATCCCCTTTCCGCCCCCACCAGCAGAAGCTTTAATTAAAATCGGATAGCCAATCTCTTTTGCTCTTTTCTTCGCTTTCACAAGATCCGTTACAGGCTCAGAAGTGCCTGGCACTAGAGGTATATTGTATTTTTCAGCTAAGGCTTTGGCTGCTAACTTACTTCCCATAGTTAAAATCGATGCTTCTGATGGGCCAATAAAAATCAGTTTACTTTTTTTAACCTGTTTTGCAAACTCAGCATTCTCAGATAAAAACCCATATCCTGGATGAATAGCATCTGCTCCGGATTCAAGTGCAGCTTGAATAATTTTGTCAATACACAAATAAGATTCGCTAGAAGGTGACTTCCCGATATAACACGCCTGATCCGCTTCTAAAACATGAGGAGAAAACTCATCAGCATCTGAATAAACGGCAACAGTTTGAATGCCCATTTTTCTTGCTGTTCGTATGACTCTTCTGGCTATTTCGCCTCTATTGGCTATTAAAATCTTGGTGATTTTTTTACTCATAATCTATCTCTAAGATATAAAAATTGATGGGTTTGTTCTACCTTTATAACATGAGAGGTGCATTAAAGATTTTATTTTGGGCATTCTTATTTCTACCTTCTCTTGCTCACACACAAGTTCTTCCGCAACAAGACACTGAGTTAGAGTCAGTTGAAACAGACAAAAAACACGCCCTTAAAATACGGCTTGGATTCCCTACAAAACCTATTGCTGGCAAATCCTTTAAAAGTAATTTCAGAGGAGTTTTTTTCTCAAGAATTAGCTATCAAAAGAAGTTTTTAAAACATTTTGTCATAGGGCCTTATTTTGATTATTACTCCTATAATAACGCGCAGAGCGATAGCATTAGACCGTCGTTAAAAAGAGAAATTACGAAAAACACCAACAAAGCGACAGGCCTTGAAATAGGCTTTGAAAAACCAACTGGAAAAAAGAATATGTTAAACCTTATTTTTAATGCTGGTTATATCTGGGGAGACTTTACCAGAAGCGAACACCAAAGCAATGAGATGATTGTGAGCTATAAAGAGCAGGGTGAAAATTTCGGATTTAGTGCGCACTGGCACCATTTTATTGAGGCTTCATACAGTATTGGGCCTATGATTTCATATCAATACTCAGATGTAAAATACCGTTCTGAAATACTTGGATTTGATCCAAAATCCATACAGCCCTCTCATCATCTTTTCATAGGGTTTGTAATGAGTTTCGGATTCTAAGAAAAACCAAAAGTGTTCTTTATAAAGAATAATCAAAAGGCTCTTTCAATACCAATTACCCATCTAAAATCAAAATAGTTTGTCTCTCCAAAAGGAATTCTATTTAAAAACATTGGAAAATCAACTCTAAAAGTCAATGGTTTAACCGTTTGTAAAGGACCAAATTTATACTGCGTATAAGCCAAGCCTAAACCTGCATCCGCTCTTAAATCAGATACATAAAGCCTATTGCTGTTTTGATTATCTAAACGAACCGTACCAGCATCGGCAAATCCATACATCCACAAATCGACTTTTTTAGACCTTTTAAACATTTGTAAAAAATCATACTCTAAATTTACTGCCATCCCTGAAGTTGAAGCATATGAAGCCATCACATTTGTATTTTGATCATTGATAAATTGAGTCGCAAGATTATCAAAATATCCTCTTAGGTTTAATCCTCCGCCTAAGCGCATAGTTGGGTTCACATCTAAAGCCGCTAAAACGCCAGCAGATCTTGTAAACTTGTTTTCCATTTGTGCTTCTAGATTAGCGCCTTCCAACAAGAGCATTGACTCATTGGCCCATCTATTGCCCATTCCGAGTTGCGCAAAAATACGCGTACGCAATTTAGTTTTATTTAAATGCCAAATGTTCTTATAGGTGGCATTCACATAAGAATAATCATAATGAGACGTAAACATAGATGTTTTAAGTGCAAAATCAAGAGTACTTTTCGCATTAAAATGTGCCCATTTTTTTTGAGCGGTCAAATTTAATGTGTTATTCCAATTGCCCAATTGCCACCTTAACGGATACACATAATCAAACAAATAAAACGCATCATGAAACGCCCGGTGCATAGATTTGAAATACACCGAAAAATGCGTCTCTCTTTTTCTATTATCAAAAGATAGCCCTAAGGTATTGGCAAATAATCCATCCAAATATTTGCTTGACATAAATACACGACTGCCTTTCGCTATTTTCAAAAGAGGTGTCGAGTAATTTAAGCGATATGAAATGGGGGAAGGATTGTAATTAATAAATGCACTATTGCTTAGTTGTTTGGCCTTATCGTCTTGAAACAGCATTGTATTGGCCCATAGATTAAAATCAAAGACATGTTTTACTTTCATATAATCGCCATTTAAATGAAGTCCCATTTTTACACCATCATAGGCATTATACCACATATCAGGTCTAATCCTATATTGATAATGCGTCCTAGACGGCATTTCATAAAGGTGATGGTCAAATGAAAATTTAGAAGGGAGTCTGTTGTGATTGTTCAGCATATTAATATCCGCCAAACGATTGCTCGGATCAATATGCACATGCTTGGGTTTGTTTTCTAAGGCAATTGTAGTGGTATAGTCTGTGTTAAATCCGCTCCAACCGGTCCATTTGGGCAGCACAACAGCATTGGTCTTCTTTTCAAACCAGGTATTGGGAATATGAAAATCATAGCGCTTTCCCTCTACATCTTCAACACTAAAATCAAGAGGCATCTGCATCTCTCCTTTTCTTTTAAAACGGACCTGATAAACCCCTTGTTCTGCCTTAACTTTTCTAAGTGTTTTAAATTTATAATCGATGTTTTTAGTGGTTTCAAGCCATTGATCAAAAAACCAATTTAAATCAACTCCAGTAAATTGAATAACTGAATTTCTGAAATCTTCTGGGTATGGATGCGCCATTTTCCAAGCACTGAAATAATGCTTCATTGCCTCTAAGAACAGCTGATCACCCAAAACATATTGCAGATTGTACAACATAGTCGCTGTTTTATAGTAAACATGCCTGTAGCCTCCGCCATGTCTTAATTTAGAACCAAAATCATCTGAATGGGTATTTAGTGGGGCATCTTGATGACGTATCGCATCAGACAAATACCCATAATACACACGACGGTCTTTTGCCAAAGTAGGTTCTTTAAACCATTTGTGATAGGTTTTTACGGGGGGATCTTCAGCCAGTGTATCCCCATCAATAGCTTCTAAACCCCAGGCGGTTAAAAATTGTGTAAATCCTTCGTCCATAAATGCTCTATACGTTTCATTGGTACCAACTTGCCCATAAAACCAATTATGCCCTACTTCATGGACCAATAAACCACGATAAGACGGATCTTTACCTCCATCTAGTGTTATCATGGGATACTCCATTCCATCTCTCGCATCCGCCACAACCATTTTATTGTATTGATACATGCCTATGTCTTCAGAAAAAGTTTTGATAATACGCGCCGTATAATCCGCTGCATTTTGCCACTTAGACGCATGAGGTTCTTGAACCAATGCCACACATTTTACGTCTTTCCAGTAGGCTTCTCCAATACGGTAGGTAGGATCTGCCGTAAAGGCAAAATCATGCACATTTTCAGCATGGTATTTCCAAGTTTTTCTTTTATTGGGATCATAGGGCGTAATCTCAGAAGCTTTCTCTCCCCATGGCTTGTCTTTAAAATTTTCTAGCCTTAATTTTTCTTTTAAATCTCTTGGTAATACTTCAGAGTCGTTAAGCAGTTTACCTGTCGCTTCGACCACATAGTTATCTGAAAAGGTAAGTTCAACATCAAAACATCCAAAATCTCCATAAAACTCTCTGCCTAAGTGCTGATCGGTGGTCCATCCAAATTTTCTATCATACACCGAGATGCGCGGATACCAATGTACGCCATCGTAATGTGTGTGCCCAGAGGAAGAGAATTTCTTCATTCTTCGACGAATCTCACCGGTATCAAAATAGGTATCAAATACAATATCAAACGTAATATTATCACCACTTTTTAGTGGTTTGTCTAACATCACTTTAACTACCGTATTGTCGTAAATTAATTCAGGACTAAAATCCTGAACTTTCAAAGACTTGATAACCGTTCCTTTTTTTTCTTTTTCATATTTCCCAAAAGTGGGTTCTCTCTTGTTATCTCTATATAAATCATGGTAATGTGACTCGGGCTGAAATGCATTTTGGTAAAGATGAAAATACACAAAGGGCAAATCATCCGGAGAATTATTCCAGTATGTAAGCTTTAAATTACCTTGAATAACATCGATAGTCTCATCAATGTTAGCCTTAATTTGATAGGCAACATCTTGCTGCCAGTAACCTAAAAAAGGCATTTTATTTTTCCAATAATTAGGATTGGCTTTAGAGGCATAGGTATTTGGTTTTTTTGTTGGATCGTAGTCTTGTGCTGGCAAAAAAAGCGCATACAAGCTAAAGCAAAGAAGTAATCCTTTTTTCATTTTTTAAATTTACCTCGCAAAATTATTAAAAAAAGAAAGCTTTCTTTCAAAAAAGGATCAATTAATAATACCTTTGAGGGTAAAATTAAATTTTGAATTACACCATAAGAGTTGTTTTAGACGCGCCAGAAGATATTGCTCGTGATATCTCTATTGACTCTAGATCAACTTTCCTAGAACTTCACGCCACTATTCAACAGGCCTTTGAATTTGACAACTCTCAAATGGCTTCTTTTTTTATGAGTGATGAAAACTGGTCAAAAGGGCAAGAGGTTACCTTAATGAAAATGGATTTTGACGATGGCAGTTCTTCAAAAGAAATGAGTGACACCATTTTGATTGACTTACTTGAAAAACAAGGCGATAAAATGGTCTACGTCTTTGATTTTATGCTGATGTGGTGTTTTTATGTCGAGCTTTTAGAAATTACACCATCAAAAAGCCAACATCCCCCCAAAATCATCAGATCAATAGGTAAATCTCCTTACCAGTATAGCAAAAAAATTGACCTAGACCCAAAGGATGATAAACACCTCTTAAAAAACAAGCATGTGCCCTCTGCAGATGACTTATTAGAAGAATTCAAAGAAGAGCTTGGTGAAATTGGCGGAAGCGAATTTGAACCTCTACCAGACGATTTATAGTTTTTTTTTTTGCAAAAACGACTCATTGCTATATCAGGGCCTACAGCCGTTGGAAAAACAGCGATCAGTATTGAGTTGGCTCGTTTTTTTCAAACAGAAATCATTTCTTTTGATTCGCGTCAATTTTATAAAGAGCTTTCTATTGGCACTGCAAAACGTTTTGCAGTAGAACAACAATGCATTACTCACCATTTCATAGATAACCTAAGCATTCACGATCGCTATACTGTTGCTGATTACCAGAAAGAGGCTTTACATACTCTAAATAGGTTATTTAAAAACACGGATCTTATTATAGCTGTGGGTGGATCTGGTTTGTTTTTAAAAAGCATTATTGAAGGCTTAGACCACATCCCCCCAATATCTGAAAACATTAAAAATCATGTCGAAAAGCTCTATAAAGAAAAAGGGCTTTCTGCACTGCAAGATCAACTTCTCCAGCTTGACCCTCAAGGCGCTGCACAAATAGACCTGCTAAACCCAAGACGACTCATGCGCGCTCTTATGGTATACAAACAAACCCAAAAATCAATTGTCTCTTACAGAAAAAAAAAGCCAAAACGCCCATTTAAAACACTTCATTTTTTTATCGATCAACCTCGTGATCTACTCTATAAAAAAATCAACAACCGTGTAGATAAAATGATTCAAGCAGGCTTAATAGAAGAATGCCAATCCCTATTACCTCATGAATCTTTACCTAGTCTAAACACCGTAGGATACAAAGAAATATTCAGCTATTTGCATAAAAAAATCTCTAAGCAGCAGGCTATAGAGAATATTAAAAAGAACACCAGAAACTATGCGAAAAGACAAAAAACCTGGTTTTACAACCAAGGTTTTGATTACAGAATCTCAAATAATCAACGGCTAAATGTTCATAAGATTTTAACACAAATCATTAAAAACCATTAAAACACCCCCCTTCTTTGAATGATATTTATTAATTTGGACTCATAGTTTATGGACAAAACGGACCATATTTTTAGCCTTACTTTGCTTATTTATAAGCACTAGTTTTGCCCAACGAAGTGTATTTCATGGCAGTTACTGGAAACAAATACGAAAAGAAATTATGCTTGGCTTTGGTGGCACTAATTTCTTAGGCGATCTGGCCGGTAAAAATCAAATTGGGTCTGATTTTTATCAAGATTTAGAGCTTGTTTCTACACGTTATTTATTAAACGCTGGTTTTAGATATTATGTATTACGTACAGCCTCTTTAAGAGCTAGCCTTTCTTACGGCCAACTCACTGGAGATGACGCATTAACCAAAGAACCTTTTCGAAGTAATCGAAACATCCATTTTAAATCTCCAATCGCTGAATTATCGGTTTTAGCTGAGTGGCATATCATTAAAGAAAATTATGGAAAACGCTATAAAATAAGGGGTGCAAAAGCACAAAACAGAAAGTTTGGTTTAGTCGGTTTTGGAGGGATTGGCGTGGCTTATTTCAACCCTAAGGGTCAGTATTTTGATGGAGAATGGTATAATCTTAAATCTCTAAACACTGAAGGGCAAGGCTTATTTGGAGGTGCAGACCCCTATTCAAATTTCACACTTGTTTTCCCATTAGGTTTTGGGGCTAAATATATCTTCAATCGAAACTGGAAAATGGAAGTTGATTTTGGTTTAAGAAAAACCATGACGGACTATATAGATGATGTCAGTAATGTATATTTTGATAAAAGTGTATTAGAAAATCAATTTGGTGAAGTCTCTGCCTATTTTTCTGACCCAAGTTTAAGCCCTGTTAACCCACAAACACAACTTTGGCAAACAAGACCAGGAGAAAGACGAGGTGATCCTTCAGATAAGGATGCCTATATGTTTGGTACTATTACCCTAAATTACATCATTAATCAGAGAAGAGGGTATCGAAGAATAAAGAAAAGACGTTCTGTTCCTTCTTTTTAACCCCGTACGTACTTTTTAGAGTTCTTTTCAAAACTAAAATTCAAAATTTTATTCCGCTTTTAGGAATACTTATCTCCTCTTTTTGCCCCTATTAAGGCGTTTTTTCATTAGCGAATCTTTCATAAACCTCATTATCATTGAATTTTAGAGATCTCACAAGTGAAAAAGAAAATTTTCATAGTGCGTTCAAAAGTGCGCTGGCCTGCCAAGAATGGCGGGCGTGGGTTGAAGGTG
>JAHDCS010000027.1:0-18162 GCA_020629755.1 Flavobacteriales bacterium
TACAAGAACAACCTTTTAGACGGCAAAGCAGAAACCTTTGCCCTTAATGGTGCAAAAGAACAAGAGCAGTTTTTTAAAAATGGTAAGTTAGAAGGGCGCGCATTAGTCTTTTACCCAGAAGGCAGTGTGTATCAGGATATTGTTTACAAAAACAATCTTAAAGAAGACACCATGAAAGTATTCCATAGAAATGGTGCGCTAATGGAAAGCGTTCTGTTTACAAATGGTTTAAAACAGGGCGCGGCAAAAGGCTTTTATGAAGACGGTCGCTTAATGTACCAAGTTGAACACATCAATGATAAGCGCTCCGGGAAGTGCGAAGTGTATCATAGAAACACAAAAATTAAAGAGCGTTCAAACTATAACAGCAATGGGGTATTGCAAGGTGCATATACAGCCTACTATAAAGACTTTGAAGATGGCACTGTCTTTAGTAAATCGACTTATGAAAACGGAAAACTTGAGGGGCTTTTCACAAGCTACTTTCCGAATGGCAAAAAAAGCTTAGTGGTCAATTATAAAAACGATAAAATGAGCGGCCTTTATCTGTCATATTACGAAAAAACAAATAAAATAAAAGAAAAAGGCGAAGTTATTAACGGTTTAAGAGAAGGCCTATGGAAAGGCTTTTACCCGTCTGGAAAGCTTCAGATTGAGGTCACATATCAACAAGATAAGTACAATGGTTCATCCATCACATATTACGAACACAACGCGGCAAAAAAACAAGAAGGTTCTTTTATTAATGGGTTATCAGAAGGCGAATGGTCTTTTTACCATGACAATGGACAACTTGCCGAAAAAGGACAGTATAAAGCAGATCAAAAAGTAGGAAATTGGAAAATTTTTGACAGAAAAGGAAACCCTTTACCCGATATGAAGTATTAGTGGTTTGACATTGCCCTATGAAAATTAAATATCTTGATCTAATTGAGCAAACTTACGCCTTTCCGAGCGAAGAATTTCAAGTTAAAAAAAATACGCTCTACTTCTATGGTATAAATCTCTCAAAGCTTGTGAAACAGTATGGTTCTCCTTTAAAAATATGGTATCTGCCCAATATTTCTAAAAACATCCAAAAAGCGAAAACCCTATTTAACAATAGCATCAAAAAACACCAATACAAAGGCTCTTACCATTATTGCTATTGCACGAAAAGCTCACACTTCTCTTTTGTTTTAAAAGAAGCGCTAAAAAACGACATCCACCTTGAAACATCTTCTGCATTTGATTTAAAAATCATTGAGAAACTCATTGCCAATAATACATTATCCCCCCAAAAAAAAAATCATCTGCAATGGGTATAAAACAGAAGAGTATCTTAAAAATATCATTAGCCTTAAAAACAACGGTTGTCAGAATATTTTACCGATTATTGACAGTAAAAAAGAGCTATTTGAATTAGAAAAAAGCCATAGCGGAGCCTTTGATATAGGCATCAGAATTGCTTCTGAAGAAGAACCCCGATTTGACTTTTACACGTCGCGCTTAGGGATTGGTTATAAAGATGTGATTACGCTCTATAAAGATCATATTCTTCATCATAAAAAGGCCCGTCTTACTATGCTGCATTTTTTCATCAACACCGGCATTAAAGACACGGCCTATTACTGGAACGAATTACATAAGTGTCTAAAAGTATATGTGGTGCTCAAAAAGGTTTGTCCGGAGCTTAAGGCGCTAAATATTGGAGGGGGCTTCCCGGTTAAAAATTCGTTGAATTTTCAATATGATTACGCTTATATGATTGATCAAATCATTGAAAACATTCAAACATTTTGCCACGACGCCAATGTGCCAACCCCTGATCTTTATACAGAATTTGGCTCATTTACTGTAGGCGAGAGTGGCTTAAATATTTTCAAGGTGATTGACCAAAAAAAACAGAACGACAAAGAAAAATGGAATATGATCAACGGGTCTTTCATGAATACCTTACCCGACTCTTGGGCTTTGAGTAAAAAGTTTTTGATGCTTCCGATCAATGGCTGGCACAAAGAATATGAACGTGTGTTTTTGGGAGGATTAACCTGTGATAGTGATGATTACTATAATTCTGAACAACATATCAATGCGATTTATCTTCCAAAATACAGTGCAGATGAGCCGCTTTATATTGGCTTTTTTAATACCGGTGCCTACCAAGAAAACATCAGCGGATATGGTGGCATTAACCATTGTTTACTCGCCGACCCTAAACACATCATCATTGATAAAAAACAAAATACCTATGCTGCAAAAATCTTTAATAAAGGCGGAAGCCCAACCAAAATGCTCAAGATACTAGGCTATTAAATTACGTGTACATATAGGCTCTATTCTTTTCATCGTCAGTTTATGGCTCGTTTTTTTGTGCGATTATTTCTTAGAGCTTAATCTTTATACCTATGGCCTTTACCCAAGAAAAATAGAACGTCTTTCGGGTATATTTTTGATGATTTTCATTCATGGTTCTTTTTCGCATTTAATCAATAACACCATCAGCTTATCTATTTTACTGTTGCTAAAGCGATGGGCATATCCAAAATTATTTTATCGACTTATTTTTTTTATCATTTTAATTTGTGGTATTTGGTTGTGGGCAGCGGCAAGACCCTCTTACCACATAGGTGCCAGCGCTTTAATTTACGGCATGGCTGGTTTTTTAATTGTAAGTGGATTTATTAGAAAAAACATCAAATTATTACGCATGTCATTGCTCGTTATTTTTCTTAACGGGGGGATGATTTGGGGGATGTTGCCTTTTGTTAAAGAAGACATTTCATGGGAGGGGCATTTATTCGGTGCTTTATCTGGCATACTCCTTGCTTTTTACTATAAAGACAATGGACCAAAAAACGATCAGTTTTCATGGGATTTGTATCCAGAAAGCGAAAACTATGAAGAAGAGTTTTGGAAGATCCCTTCTTCTGAAACCACTTCAGAAGAAAATGCTAAAGAACTCTAGCGTTTGGTTAGATCTGCAAACACTTGCTCAATACTTTTTTCTACTTTTTTAATCGTTTTAATACTGTTCTTGGTTTGAACAGCAAAATTAAAAAGTTGAGTTCTAATATCTTCTTTAGCAGAAATTAAAAAACGTGAGGCATTGATTTCTTTGATTTTAATCTCTAAAAATTGCGCTTGTACGTCTTCTATTTTGGGGGGATGCTCAAATTCAATCTCAAAAACAAATGAATGACTGCTGATTAAGTCGCCTAAGCTTTCTACAGGCTTATCGGCTACGATTTTTCCTTTATTTAGGATAATTACACGATCACAAATGGCATTTACCTCTTGCATAATATGTGTGCTCAACAAAATGGTTTTCTGAGCCCCTAGATCTGAGATGATTTTTCTTATCTCAACAATTTGATTCGGATCTAAACCAGAAGTAGGTTCATCTAAAATCAAAACATCCGGGTCGTGTAAAAGTGCTGCAGCCAGACCTACACGTTGGCGATATCCTTTAGATAACATTTGAATTTTTTTATGCGACTGATCTGTCAACTGAACCAAATCAATGGCTTTGTCAATGACCATACTGGGCTGCTTTATTTCATGAACACCCGCTATAAAACGCAAATACTCTTTTACATATAATTCAAGATACAGGGGATTATGCTCTGGCAAATACCCTAAAGACGCCTTAACTTGCAAAGGGTATTCTTTTACAGATTTGCCACAAACCTCAATTTCACCATCATCAAATGGCAAATATCCTGCTATGGCTTTCATTGTGGTACTTTTACCCGCTCCGTTAGGGCCCAAAAAGCCTACAATTTCATTGCGTTTAATCTCAAAAGAGATGGCATCTACTGCTTTTTGAGAGCCATAAAGTTTAGAAAATTCTCGAACTAGAATCGACATCACTCAAATGTATTAATTTTGAAGAAGATGCTAAAGGGCAGAGTATTAAAATCTACAGGTAAATTTTACGCAATTCAAACAGAAGGCAGTGATGCTCTTATACAAGCTAGTTTGTTAGGCAAGTATAAACAATCTATTACAGAGTATACCAATCCAATAGCTGTGGGCGATTTTGTGGATGTATCTCAAGAAGATCAATCAGAGAACTGGCGCATTACAAATATTTATCCGCGTGAAAATGCGATTATTAGAAAATCAGTCAATCTCTCTAAACAAAAACACATTATCGCGTCAAATATTGACAGACTTTTCTTGGTTATCAGTTTAAAGGAGCCTCAGACCACTCGTATGTTTATAGATCGTTATTTGGTAGCTGCAGAACAATATGCTATTCCAACTACGCTTATATTTAATAAGTTAGATCTTCTTGATACGGCTGAAAAACAAAGACTTAATCTTCTTTGTGAGATCTATCAAACCATTGGATACGATTGTTTTAAAATTTCTATACACACTCAAGAAGGGCTAGAATTACTTAGAGAAGTATTACACAACCAAACCGTTTTATTTAGTGGTCATTCAGGCGTTGGAAAGTCGTCTTTGTTAAATTATTTTCTTCCTGATTTGCATAGCAAAACTGCCCCGATTTCTAAAACGCATAAACAAGGACAACACACCACAACCTTTGCCCAAATGCATTCTTTTTCTAAAAATAGCTTCTTGATTGATACCCCAGGCGTAAAAAGCTTTGATTTAGTAGACATAGACCCCTTAGAATTGCACCATTATTTCAAAGAGTTATTTTCAGCCTCAAGTCAGTGTAAATTTCATAATTGTCAACATATTTCAGAACCCAATTGCGAAATCACAAAACGCGTAGCGCTTGGCAAAATTGACCCTACGAGATATAAAAATTATACGCTTATAAAAAATGATCTAATGCTTAACAATACATACCGAAGAAAAAAGACATGACCATTGTTTTACAAAGAGTTAAAAATGCAAGTGTACACATAGATAAGCAATTGCACGCCAAAATTAACCAAGGCTATCTCTTGTATGTGGGGATAGAAAAAGACGACACATTAGAAGCTGCAAAAAAGCTTAGCCATAAAATTTTAACCCTAAAGCTTTTTGACTCAAAAGAACCAAAACAGCCCATAAACATTAAAGACTCTCTAGGTCAAATCTTAGTGATTAGTCAATTTACTTTACTGGCCACTACAAAAAAAGGGCACCGCCCCTCTTATTCTCGTGCAGAAAAACCTGATAAAGCTAAAGTCCTCTACCATTATTTTATTACAGAACTCAAAAACGCTGACTTAGATATTCAATCAGGGGTATTTGGAGCAGATATGCAGGTCTCTTCTTTGAACGACGGGCCATACACACTTATTTTAAAAGCATGAAGACAGCCTCTTACATATCGATCATTCTCTCTTTTTGTCTATCCTTCTCAGTTGCAAATGCTCAAAAAATTGATCTTTCTGCTGGCGCAATTCATTTTAGCAGCAATTATTTACATGCTTTATCTGATGATTTAAATATAGGCTTTGGTTTGGGTTTTTCTAGATATCCCAGCATTAAAGGACTTCACATCAATGGCGTACTTGAAAAAAAGATATCTCTATTAAAACAAAGTTTTCTTTTTTCTAGCGGAGTGCATCTTATGTTAAATGGTCAAGATCTGTTATTTGAAGAACAAAATGTAGCATTTACCCCTTTACCATTTATAAAATTAGCCTACACAAAAAGTATAGCTTCAAACATCGTGCTTTGTGGCGGAGTGGGATATCCTTCCTATATTTACCTTGGAATGCAAATAGATCTGTAAATGATAAAAGCTGTAAATATTTACAAGAATTTTGGAGATACTCAAGTACTGAAAAACATTAATTTACATATTTCAAAAGCAGAAATTGTGTCTATTGTCGGCCCCTCTGGTGCAGGAAAAACATCTCTTTTAGAAATTTTAGGATCGCTCTCTAAACCCTCAAGCGGATCTGTCTTTTATAACGATGTAAATATTAGCACGCTCTCTGATAAAGATTTGTCTAGTTTTAGGAATAAACACATTGGTTTTGTCTTTCAATTTCATCAATTATTGCCTGAATTTACTGCTTTAGAAAATGTTATGATTCCGGCTTTAATCAATAACCTATCTCAAGATAAAGCCCGAGAAAAAGCCTCTGAGTTACTTGATAAACTGCAATTGAGTCATCGAAAAGAACACAAGCCCAATCAACTCAGTGGAGGTGAGCAGCAACGTGTTGCAGTAGCAAGAGCTTTAATCAATACACCTGAGATTGTTTTTGCAGACGAACCTTCAGGTAATTTAGATTCTGAACGTGCAGAAGAACTGCATGAACTATTTTTTAAACTCAGAGACGACTATCAAATTGCGTTTGCAATTGTAACCCACAATGATGCCTTTGCCCATAAAGCTGATCGTAAAATAACGATAAAAGATGGCTTTATCCTTTAAACCCATCATTTTTAGAAGAAAAATACAGCAACTATTGAGCTTACTCATAATTTGAAAAAATTTGATGCACATGATCCAGTAAAATATGATTTAGCACTTTTTGGTCTTAGAGTCTTTGAAAACTTCTGATTATTAGTGAGATTTGAAATGTGCTTTGCGAGATCTATATTAAAAATTACGCGCTAATTAAAGAAGCTTCTATTTCTTTTGATAAAAACCTTAACATTATCACAGGAGAAACCGGAGCAGGCAAGTCCATTTTATTAGGTGCCATAGGCTTATTAACTGGCAAACGTGCAGATTTGTCTATGTTATTTAATCCAGATGAAAAATGCATCATTGAAGCACAATTTAATTTAACGCGTAAAAATCTTAGCACTCTTTTTAATTCTTACGATTTAGATTATGACGCAAAACATGCCGTACTAAGAAGAGAATTCACAAAACAAGGCAAATCAAGAGCTTTCATCAATGATACACCTGTTAATTTAGATCAACTCAAAACCATCGCTAAACATTTGCTTGAAATTCATTCACAACACGAGAATTTAAAACTTATTGAATCAGAATATCAGCTCGACATTATTGACCGATACGGTCAAATTACTGATACAAAAGACTATGCTCAACACTTTGATAAATTTCAAGAGATAAAAGCCCAAATTAATAAGATTAAAAATCAGTCGCCTACCCATGACTTAGATTTTTTAGAATTTCAAATTCAAGAAATAAATGCTCTGAATATTAATTTACAGCAAGATCAAAACATTGAAACGCAAGTGCTGCAGATTGAAAATGCACAAACCATATCTGATAAAACAACAGAAGCACTTTCCCTTTTAGAGCATCCAGACAAGGGCATTATAAAAGCATTTAATACCATCGATCAACATTTAGGTGCTTTAGGAGGAGCCATAGATCAAAAATTAACCGAGCAAAGCAAGAGTATTCAGTTAGAAATTGAAGACTTTGCATCAGAACTAAGGCAGTTAAGTCAACAGATCAATTTTGATACCGGCACCACCAACAAGATTCTAGAGAGGTTTGAACACATTCAAAAAATACTCTTTAAACACAAAGTAAAAACCATTGCTGATCTTATAGATTTAAAAGATACTTTACGTTCTCAAATAAACCAAATCAAAGCTCATGAACACACTTTAAAAGAGCTGTATCAAAAAGAAAACACTGAATATAAAAAAGCCTTTGCCATTGCTCAATCAATTTCAAATAAAAGAAAAATAAAGGCTAAAGATCTCTCTAAAAAAATAACCCAATATATTCATGGGCTTAACATGAAGAGTGCAGAGGTTAAATTTGAATTTACACCACTTAACGCATTACATCATTGGGGCATAGATCAAAGTGAAATCTTAGTTAAGACCAATAAAGGCCATAGTTTTAAGCCCCTTGAGAAAATTGCAAGTGGCGGAGAAATTGCTCGTATAACCTTAGCTATTAAAAATATTTGCAGCCAATACATGCAGTCGCCTTGTCTTTTGTTAGATGAAATTGACACAGGCGTATCAGGAGTAACTGCAGATTTAATGGCGCAACACATCTTAGCCTTCTCTAAACAAGCACAACTTATCGTGATTACACATTTACCGCAAATTGCTTCTTTGCCCGCCCTTCATTATTCTGTAAAGAAAAGCAGCCACAACGAGAAAACACAAACTTCAATCTCAAAACTTAGCCATGCTCAACGAATTCAAGAAATTGCGCAGCTCTTAAGTGGTAAAGTAAAAAATGTGTCTGCCCAACAAACCGCTAAAGAATTGTTGAGTTTGAAAAAATAAATCTATTGCCTTTACAATAATGAGCAGCGATTTACGTTATACTCATAATAAATCACAATCATTATTGACACATGCAAAAAATATCTACCCCATTTCCAAATCAATCCAACAAAAAAAGTGTATCACCTCGTGTAAAAACGATTCAAAACATACTGCAATACAATCGTTCTTTTTACATTCATAAAAGTCTTTTTATCTCTCGTGTTCTTGTAGGTTTAAATTAAACCCCAAAGGAAAACACACGCTTTTCTAAAGCATTATCTATTTAGTTTACCCCTTATTATGCATTAGAGCTTAGCCTGTGAAATAAAAATTTCAACGCGTTTATTTTGGTCTTTTTCAAATTGATTTTCAGGCCTTGGATATTTCATTTCTTCTGCGCCTTTTCCAATTACTTTTAAGCGGTTAGCGGCAATGCCTTTATTGACAAGGTATTCTTTCACGGCTTGTGCACGATACTTTGAAAGTTTTTTTTCATTGCCTTTAAAATCAAAGCCTTCAGAGGTTGAACTCGTATTTTTAGAAGCGCGCACCTTTCCTTTACCATTGGTGTGGCCAATAATGTCAATGTGTAAGTCTGAACGTTTATTTAAGAGGGCAACCAAATCATTCAAAGCGGTAGACGAAATAGGCTTAAAGGCATAACTCCTGGCATAGAAAAAAATATTTTCTAGATCAAATTTATCTCCTTTTTGAACAGGTGAAAGCTCAATATTAAAAGCTTGTTCAATATATTTAAGCTCTTGTTTATCCACAAAGATCTGTTTGCTTTGATACCCTGTCGCCAAACAAGTGATGGCATGAGAAAATTTACCTTCTAATAATACTTTTTTACCCGATAAAGGGATCTGTTCTGTTACTTTATTTTGATTATACTGATGGACTATTGTGCCTGTAATAGATTCGCCAGTTATAGAATCTTTAAACTGTGTCTTTAAAACCAGAATGTTTTTAAAATTTTTAAGCGTGTTTAATTGAAGAATCTCGGGGTCAAAAAGCGTACTGTTCTTGGATTTAATAAGATGTGTTTTTAGTGGATAGCAATGTTTATAACTCGAGATTAATCCGACATAGGTTTTATTTAAGCTTAACTGCAGTTCAAACCCACATCCATCGCCCTGAATTCTGTATACGTTCATATAATATACATCCTTTTTTTGAGCTTTAACAGGCTCTTGATAAGGTGTTTGATAAGTGTAAATCCAGTTGTTGTTTTTTGAGGTATGATCTGCGGCCTTTAAGCCCACTCCTTTTGATGATAAATTTCGGTACAAATTAGTCCGAACTGGATTAATGCTTTTTAGAGAAAGATCCGCACAAAAATCTGATCCTTCTTCTGATTTATATATACAAAAATTGTAAACATCTTTACCGTTTAAGGGCTTTAAAGCAAATTCTAAAGTGGCGTCTTTTTGAAATTCGATGCGGTACCAAAATGACTTTTCTGTTTTCATGTGATCATAAAACAATACATAATTGTTTTGATCATCAATAAAAAGATCCTGATTAATAGAAGAAGGCCTCATGTTTTCTTGAGCATCAAACACTAGTCCAAAGGCCTGATTACAACGCGATTGTTCTTGAGAGAAGGCAGAGCACATCCCCCCAAAATACATCAACACTCCATAAACACAGAGCCGCTTAATATGCCAATAACTCTTCAAGTGCACAAACTACTTTTTCTTTAGATGGCAAAAGTGTTTTCTCTAAATTTTCATTTAAGGGAATTGCTGGCGTGTGCACAGAGCCTAAAAGAGACACCGGAGCATCCAGATATTCAAAACATTGGCTTGAAATGTTTCCTGTTAGTGCCTGAGCAAAAGAATTTGGCACAGACTCTTCAGTTAATACCATACATTTACCATGGCGTTTGACGGCAGAAAAGATAGCCTGGGTATCAAGCGGCACCAAAGAACGCAAATCAATAATTTCTATACAGCCTTTGAAATGTTCTGCGGCTTGCAGGGCCCAATACACCCCTCTTCCGTATGTAATCACTACCGCAGATTGCGCATTTTGAATTTTTTGTTCTTCAGCAGACAACACTAAACGCGACAACCCCAGTGGAATCTGGTAATTTTCTGAAGGCTCAACGGTACGTGCTTTTTCGGTTCCGTCAATTTTTGACCAATACAGCCCCTTGTGTTCTAAAACCACTACCGGATTAGGATCATAATAAGCTGCCTTTAATAATCCTTTTAAATCTGCTCCCGTAGATGGGTATACGACCTTTATCCCTTTAATATTACAAAGCACACTCTCTACACTAGAAGAGTGATAAGGACCACCACTGCCATAAGCACCAATCGGCACTCGAATAACGCTATGCACTGGCCATTTGCCATTTGAGAGATAGTACGACCGGCTTAATTCGGTAAACAATTGATTCAGGCCCGGCCAAATGTAGTCGGCAAATTGTACTTCAACAACTGGCTTAAGCCCCACCGCACTCATACCCACTGTACTACCAATTATGAACGCTTCTTGAATGGGCGTATTAAACACTCGTGTATCGCCAAAGGTTTTACCCAGTGTTGCTGCTTCTCTAAACACGCCTCCTAAGCGTGCCCCCACATCTTGACCATACAACAAACACTCTGGGTGCTGTTCCATAAGTTCTCGCATGGCAAAGAGTGCCGCATCTACCATCACTACAGGCTCTTTATGTTCTGGGCTTCTCTCTCCTTTTTCTTCTTTTACAGGCGTTGGAGCGAAAAAATGCTCTGTTAACGATTCTGGCTCTGGATTAGGGGCTTTACAGGCTTCTTTATACTGATTGTCGACTAATTGGCGTGCCTGTTTTTCAATCTCAATGATTTTTGCTTGCACCACTCCTCTCTTTTTTAAATAGGCCTTAAATTTAGGCAATGGATCAGCTTTTTCAGCTTCTTTTAAATCATCTCTATACCACTCTTTTCTAACGCCCGAAGTATGGTGGTGCAACAATGGGCAAGTGGCATGCACCAAATAAGGCATAGAACGCTCACGTACATCATGCACTACTTTTTGCAACACTGAAAAGCTCTCTTCAAAATTAGTCCCGTCGATGCTGACAGCATTTAGTCCTTTAAAGCCCTGAGCATACTCATAGGCATTGCCCGTTCGAATCTCTGAAGCATGTGCAGAAATATCCCACTCATTGTCTTGTACTAAAAACACAATGGGCAGTTGTTTTAACGCAGCCATATGAAAGGCTTCTGAAACTTCGCCTTCTGTGATAGAAGCGTCACCTAAAGAACAGAGCACGATGGGCTTTTGAGAAGCAGAAAGCAAATTCATTTTTTGCTTATACTGCAATCCTAAAGCCATGCCAGCCGCCGGAATGGCTTGCATGCCTGTCGCACTAGATTGATGAGGTATTTTAGGCTTATCAGGATCATTTAAACTCGGATGTGCATAATAGGTTCTTCCGCCTGAAAAGGGGTCGTCTTTTTTGGCCATGAGTTGCAACATCAGATCATAACCACTCATCCCTATAGACAAAAGAAGCGCATCATCCCTATAATAAACACTTAAATAATCTTGGGCACTTAACTGCATGCCTGCCGCAATTTGAATGACTTCATGCCCTCTAGAAGTCGCATGCACATATTTAGAGGTCACCTCTTTTTCTTCTTCGTATTTTAAAGACAAGGACCTGGCCACACAGAGAAGCTCAAACGCTTTTAAAGACTCTTGAAGTGTCGGCTCAAATGGTTTAAGTGCTTCTTTGGTGAATGTCATAAGTGCAAATTTAAATAAAAAGACTACTTTAAATTAGTTTACTACTTTTGCCTAGTGATGTATACTGTTAAATCATTGATTGTAGCTGCTGTTTTTTTCTTGGGGGGATGTGCAAATCCGTTTTTATTTCAAGAAAATCATACTTTTTCAGAACCCTGGAAACAAAAAGAAAAAGTCGATTTCACCTTAGAGATCAAAGAACCCACCCTACCTTATCAATGTTTTATTGATTTACGCCACTACTCTGATTTTGCCTATGAAAATTTTTGGATTTTCATCACCACGAAAAGTCCTTCAAATAAATATTTTTCAGACACCATAGAATTAAGCCTAGCAAATAAACAAGGGGTTTGGCTGGGCAAATCGTCATCGAATAATCTGATTAGTCATCATATTCTTTTTCAAAAAGATTTCTTTTTTAAAGAACAAGGCACGTATATATTTTCTATTGAGCATGCCCTAAGAGAAGAACAAATAAAAATATCTGATATAGGGTTAAGCATTCAAAAAGGCGCTTTACGCTAACCGATTTTACACTTTTAGAAACTGTTTAAGTTTGTGATAATACTATAATCTAAATCGTCGATATACACCTCACAATCGTGTTTATTCCAAAGGTAAAGCTTTAAGGTTCCGTTCTTTTTAGAAAGGTCAGAAAAATCAAAATTAAAAGACAGATCTACCCACTTATTTAATTCATTTATTTCTTCAAGCACATAACGTTCTTGTCTCGCTATTTTAATGCCCTCTTTTTGATAATCTGCTACTAATACTACATCGCATTTAGAAGGTAAAAAGACCTTTAGAGTACCTTTTACTTCTACTAAATTTGAACAGGTTTTTTCTAGCGTAATGCTAAACTTATTTGTTTTATTCACCACATTAGAGGCAGAATCGGAAAAACTCATTTGATCTGTTAAGTTTAGTTTAGCAAGGCAGTTGAGGTTTTCTAAATCAGAAAAATAACGAATCTGTTTAAGCTGCGCAGATGAATCGGTAGCAATTGAAGAGTCAAACACCACACAAGAAGAAGGCTCTCGTCTGTACTCAGAGACATGCTTAAAATGGTCACATGGGTTTTGTTTGGCATTAAACAGCAAAATTTTAGCTGTACTTCTGCCCGTTAATCTGCGACATAAAGAAAACTCATTTTTCAGATATGTTTCTACACTATTCTTTGGATCAACCACTAAATGATGAGATTGAATCAACAGTAGTTTTTTGAATCGAGAGATGTTTTTTTGCTTAAGTTGATCTACCGTATAAATTGGATATATATTGTTTTTTTCTAAAAGTGCAGACAATTCCTTTGGCCTTGCAAACCATTCTTTATTATAGTAATAGGCAAAATCTCTATGCTTGTAGCCTGCAATAATGAATACACCAGTCTGATCGTCTTTTAATTCTTGAATTTTCTGAGCAGTAGCTGGCCAGTTTTCTATCCCTCTATTAGCTGGAAAAAACTCGGTATACATGTGCGCTAAAAAGGGCAAAAGAAGCGCACTAGAAAGATGCCAAGGCAATCGTAGACTACTGATTAAATACCCCAACAATAAAAAAGCAAATACAGAAGAATAAACAACATATTTAAGCCTAAAAACAGGAGTGAATTGCGCCACCCAAAAACAGACTAGAATAGGCACAAGAAAAGCTGCTAATAGCATCCATGATTTTTTTGCATTGTAAGAAGCTGCAAATATTTTAGATCTAAACATAA
This sequence comes from Flavobacteriales bacterium, assembly GCA_020629755.1. Taxonomy (GTDB): domain Bacteria; phylum Bacteroidota; class Bacteroidia; order Flavobacteriales_G; family JALEGO01; genus JAHDHZ01. Next base: position 13,574 of record JAHDCS010000027.1, read on the forward strand.
GAGACAGCCCCATTAAAACAAGCAAAGACACACCGATCATTTTGCGCATTCTTACATCTTCCAATAGTTTTTCAAAGACATATAAAAGCGCTGTTAAATCTGGGGTTTCTAACCAAAACTCTCCGGCTTTTGGAATATTCGAATAAATAATCCCCAGCCAAGGTAACACAAGTAAAAACGGAAGGCCAAATACGTAAAAAAATAAGGTATTTAGAGTCTTTTTTTTATAGAAAAGTACCCAAATACAAAACTGGGCAAGCACTAAAAATCCCGCAATATAATGCGTGTAAATTAAAGCGGCATTGCATATCCCTAGCGCTAAAGCATAACGACTTGTCTGCTGAGGTTTAAATAAAAGTTCAAAAAAAAGCCACATGCACATAATCGAAAGACAAATTACCATGGCATGCGAACGAATCTCATGAGAAATATCAAAATGAGTGTCTGAGAATAAAAAACATAAAGAGGCAAACACCCCACTACTGAGTGTTAAATGTCTTCGCGCAAACAAAAACAGCAAAACAGAACTGATCACAGAAAAAAGAACAGACAAAGATTTAGTGGCGATGGTGCCTATCCCAAAGCATTTAATCCATCCCCATAAAAAAATAAAATACAAAGGAGGGTTTCTATCTTTTGAAAGTGTTTTAAGTAACTCTACAAGACTCCCTTGCGCATGAAAAATACTAAATGGCTCATCTCCATATATGGGCAGCTCATCCAAAAACATAAACTTGTAATGCCAATTTAACAGCAATAACAAAACAACAAACGCTAATGAAAAATATGTCTTAATCTCTGGTTTTGTCAAACTACACGCGTTATATAGGGTCAACCACCTGGGATTCTAGTGAGAATTTAGCTGTAATTGGAAAATGATCTGAATAATCTACTTTATAACGTTTGTAGTCTATTATGTCAAAAAAATCAGAATCCAAGAAAATATAATCTATCCTGAAAAATGACCATAAAGTATTAAGGGTTTTACCAAAGCCAAATCCTTTTTTTAAAAAGGCATCTGCATACTTTTTTGATATTTTATTGTAGGTATAAGAAGAAGGCGTATCGTTAAAGTCACCCACAAAAATACTTGGATGTGGGGATTGTTCTATATGAGCACTCAGCATGTTCACCTGCTTTCTCCTAAGGGTATACGCTTTTAAAAGACGTTTATATATGTTGACAACCGAAAGCCTTAATTCATTGTTTGTGGCTGGTCTATCTGCCTGATCACTGGTCAAACGATCTAAGAAATTATATTCTTTATTCTCGAGGCGTACAGAGGCCAAATGTGCGTTGTAAATTCGGATTGTATCTTGCTTAATTAATACATCCGTAAACAAGCACATATTTGTAGAAGAGTCACCAAACAAAACCTCGCCCTTATTCACAATAGGATATTTAGAAAAGGTAGCCATACCAAAAGCATGGTGTTTATTTTTTTTAATAAAATACTCATGCACAAATGAACAATGAAGTTCTTGCTTCAAATGTGAGGTAGTGGCAAAATTATTTTCTTTGAGGGGTTTGAACTGACGATAATACTCTTGAAAACAATAAAAAGACGATTCTCGCTGCTTTAAAAACTCAAACATCTTTTGTTTTGTTTTTGTATTTTCAGACCAGTTATATAAGTCAAACAACCGAACATTCCAGCTTAAAATAGATAAGGATTTGCTTGTAGAATCAGTTTGTATAAGATGTAAAGCCGTAAACTTTTTTAATACAGGTAAAAAAAGCATCCCCGTCATAAGTAGTATGAGCCATAATTTCTTTTTTTGAAAAAAAAACACTCCCATAACCACAATCACAAAAAGCAAAAGAAAGACTGGAAACAGTAAATTAAGCAATGCCACATGCGAGGCAAATACCCCTTCAAATAACGGACCATATCCACTGATAACAAGTAGACATAGTACACAGAAAAAGAAGCTATTTCTAATTGTTTTTTTCAATCGTCGCTGGCTGCAAATAAATATTCTTTCTCTTCTTGGGTTAAGCTTTGATAACCACTTGAGCTTATCTTATCTAAAATGGCATCTATTTTTTTTTGTGAAATTTTAGACGCCGTCTTCTGCTGATTAGGCTTTACAGCACTTTTATAAGCTGTTTTTTTTCTAAATGCTTTTACCCTTGGAAATGACCAGGATAAAAACAGACGATTAAATCCTACAGACAAATCCTTGCCCTGCTTGAGTCTAGAAATAAAATAAATCCCAAATAAAGCACCTCCTATATGACAAATGCTACCTGCTGCATTTATACTCGCATTGATATAAATAAGATCTAATAAAAATTTAGCCAGTGCAATATATTTGATTTTAATCTCTCCTAAAAAAAGCAATCTAAAGGTATAATCAGGGGCTAAGGTCACCGCCGCAAACATAATCGCATTCACAGCCCCAGACGCTCCTACTAATAAGCCTGCATCTGAAATTGGCGTAAGAGCCGCGATTAAGGCTAAAAAAGCGCCTGTAAGACCGCCATAGACATACAAAGCCATTAATTTACTCTCTCCGATTAAATTTTCTATAATTCTGCCAAACCAAAATAAAAAAAGCATATTCATCATAATGTGCCAAAGGTCATTCAAAGCATGTAAAAACATATAAGTAAAAGGTGTCCAGAAGCGAAAAAGAAGTTGAGAAAAATCAAGAGGCATAAAAAAGTAATCCGCGATCAGACGACTGCCACTAAAACCAAACAATTTCAAAAGAATACTACAGAGTAAAATAAAAATATATGCCCCGAAATTCACTACTATAAGCCTACTTAATACAGCGCTTTGCATAAACGTATGCCAATATTGCTTAAACATTAGTATCGACGCTGTGATTTTATACCCCAGACTTTGATAAGGATGTAGCCAAAAATCATCCCTCCAAGGTGTGCAAAGTGTGCGACGTTATCGTTTGGATTATTAGACAAGCCAGAAACAAGTTCATAGGCCCCGTAAAGCAAGACAAAATATTTAGCTTTTATAGGAAAGGGAACAAAAAGAAAATAAATGGCCCGATTAGGAAACATCATCCCAAAAGCTAATAAAATACCAAATAAAGCACCAGAAGCCCCAACCATATTGGTATATTCAATTTTTTGAGACACATTGTAGCCCGCCTGAGCAAGTTGAGTGATCTCGTAATGTACAACAGCATAATGTATGGCCGCTGCTCCTAATCCGGTGAGCAGATAGTAGATTAAAAAGCGCTTACTGCCCCATAAATTTTCAATGGCGCTACCAAACATCCAAACCGCAAACATGTTAAAAAACAAGTGATTTAAATCGCCATGCATAAACATATGCGAAAAAAACTGATGCGCATAAAACAAAGAAGACTTATGGTAATGCAAGCCTAATAGAGCATCAAGATCAATGCCAGAAGAAACAAGAGTTATTTTTGCAAAATAAAGCAGTACATTAATGATAATTAATTGTTTTACTGCCTCAGGCAAAAGAGAAAAACCAAAACCTCTTGAATACTGCACAAATCAAATTTAGTCAAAAAAATTGGCGATTTGCTCCTTTGAAAATCGATGTAAAACTTTTTTACCCTCAGGACATTTGTCAGGATGAGTCCCTTTAAATAATTTAGAAAGCATTTGCGCAAATTCTTGATTATTTATCTCTCGCTTTAAAGCAGAAAGTGCCGATTTTTTACTCAATACTTTAAGGCAAACATTGGGCTGATTTTCAAGCGGGATGTTTTGAGAAAAATGCAGAATTAAATCATCTATAAACGCAGCCAAATGATCGGTCTGCAAACCTGGAGGCAAGCCTCTAAAAATAAATGCATTTTTACCAAATACTTCTAGTTTAAAGCCGAGATTCTCTAGCACTTTTATCTGTTGATTAATCAATTCAAAATGAGCGGGCTTCAAGGTAATTTGCTCTGGAAACAAAAGCTGCTGAGACACTTTAGACTGATCTTTATAGCGCTGAGAAAAGCGGTCAAAATACAAACGGTACTGCGCTCGAAACAAGTCTAAAAAAAACAAAGAGTCATCCATCTCAAAAAGCCAGTACTTCTGAGATATTTTTTGAATAAACCCCCAATTATCTTCTATTAAAGCAGACGACTCACTTTTTGCAAACGTATCTTGATCACTTAAATTGGCATACAGTTCTGAAGTGGCTTGCTTTTCTAATTGCGGCTCATGTGAACCTGCTGCTCTTGATGGTTGAGCCGATTCTAAAGAAAACGGATTAAAGGCTTTATTAGAACTGATATGCGGCTCTTTGGGCAAGGGACTAGACGCATTAAAAAAAGGCACATTAAAACTTGTTTCTTGATCAAAATCTAATGTAGGAGCCACACCATATTGCGCAAGAGCTCTAGAGGCCGAAGATTTTAAAAGCGCATATATCACTTTTTCATCTTCAAATTTAATTTCTGTTTTTGTGGGATGGATATTCACATCAATCTTAGACGGATCGCAATGAATTTGCACCACATATCCCGGCAAATGACGCTCTTTTAGATATTCTTTATACGCATTTTGTATCGCATGATGTAGGTACGGACTTTTTATAAACCGATCATTGACAAAAAAATACTGATCAGACCTTGTCTTTTTAGCTATTTCTGGCT
>JAHDCS010000027.1:18172-34288 GCA_020629755.1 Flavobacteriales bacterium
GATCTGTCTCAACTTCAAATGGCAGTATATTTTCTTGATAATTCTTTCCTAGAAGACCTATAATTCTAGGCTTTAATTTTTGAACAGGCAATGTGTATATACGCTCAGTATTATGCACACAAGACATAGAAATAGAGGGATACGCCATGGCTACTTTTACAAAAGCATCTAAACAATGTTTAAGCTCTACAGCATCTGACTTTAAAAACTTTCGCCGCGCAGGAATATTATAAAACAAATTTTTAATGGAGATGGTTGTACCCTTGGGATGCACGACTTCTTCTATGGACTGAACTTTAGAACCGTGTATAATGATTTGAGTAGCTCTATTTTGCTCTTCGCTAGAAGATGATTCAATGGTTTTTAACTCAGCGTGCGAAACAGAAGCAATAGACGCTAATGCTTCTCCTCTAAAGCCCATGGTCTTGATGGCAAAAATATCTTGAGTAGTCTTTATTTTAGAGGTCGCATGACGCAAAAAACATTTTTCTACATCTTGCTTTGACATCCCTATACCATTGTCAATGACTTGAATAAGTGTTTTTCCAGCATCTTTTAAAATAAGCTGAATTTCAGTAGCGCCAGCATCTACTGCATTTTCTAAAAGTTCTTTAACTACTGATGCAGGGCGTTGTACCACTTCTCCAGCGGCAATTTGATCAGCAATATGAGAGGGCAATACATCAATAAGTCCACTCATGCATTTTGGTAATAAAGAAATAAAACATAACCTACCCCTGCAATAGCCAGTACAAATGCAATTAAAAACCGAAACAATTTATAATGGTCTTTGCGCTCTAAACGCTGAAATTTAATGGCAGGTGTTCGGGTGGATGCTTTTTTAATTTTCTCTTCGAGAGCTTCTTTTTGCGCATCATAAAATCTAGGTTCAAAAGAAAAACTTCTGGGTTTTTTGAGTTTTTGACGTGAATTAAAAAAAGAGGGTATCACTATTGAGTATTAAAAAGGCGTTTTCCAAAAACAAATTTATCATTCCAATACCGAGATTCCAACAGATTACTAAGAATTAGACCTTTTTTATACGAGAGATGATAAAAAAAAGGAGGTTCCTCTACAATCCCCACATGGGTGATTGGATATTTCGAGGCATATGTATTTGTGAAAAACACCAAATCGCCTCGTTTTAGGTCTTCTATTTGCTCAACGGGCTGGCCATAATATGCTTGTGCATTTGCTCTATGAGGTAAGTCAACCGAAATATGTAAAAAAGCATAGCGAATAAGTCCAGAACAATCAAAACAATTAGGGCCTTCTCCTCCCATGCAATGGGGCGCATTTAGATGAGTGACTATCTGCTTAAATAAGCTTTCTTTTAAAGTATCGTCTAAGACAAAAGACGCTTTGGTTGAATCTTTAGAATAACTCAAACTTAAAGATTGAGACTGCAAGGTTAATCCCCCCAAAAAAAGAAAAACACATAGATTACCAATCTGGATCATACGCTGCAGTTAAGTGACCTCTTTCTTCTAAAAAGTAAGCAATATCTAATAATGTTGATTCTGCATTTAAATCTGCTGCAAATTGTATGCCAATAGGCAACCCTTTGTCACAGAAGGCCACAGGCAAAGACACTGCTGGGGCTCCAACAATATTTTGAATAACCGGAAAATTTAGATGTGCGAACAATAACGAAAGATTATCTTCAAAAGATAAGTGATGACCAAGCGCATTATTTTTAGGCACTGTTGTATTCCAAACAGGACTTAACAAGAGGTCTACCTTATTAAATAGAGCTTTGTAATGCGCCGAGGCAGATCTAAGTACCTTAAGAGCAGATGTAAAAGCAAACTTATGCTTCCAAAAATAATCTGAGAGCCCTCTAGTAAAGGGTTCTGCCTTCTTTTTATCAAAGGATAGACCGTGAGACACACGGCCTAAATTCAAACTAAAAAAGGCTAAAAAAGAGAAAAAAAGCTGAAAACTCTCTTCTAAATTTATGTTTTTAAAAGGATTGTCTATGGGGATAATTTGATGCTTTTCATGGGCTAAAACCTCCGCTGTTTTTTTCACGGCTTTTAGGACCTGATCGTTTACTTTATGGCCGTTAGATGTGTCAAGTAAAAGCCCAATTTTGTATGTTTTATCAGACCTTTGTTTAAGAAATGGCTTTTTGGTGTAATGCTCTACCCCTTTTAAATACAAATGAGTATCTCTTACAGAACGTGAGAGAATGCCTTCTGAAACAACATCAACCGGCAAAAAACGGGTCATTGCCTTAGGGTCTCTCCCGCGTGAAGGTTTTAATCCAATTAAATTACAATGCGCTGCCGGAATTCTAATAGACCCGCCTCCATCATTGGCATGTGCAATAGGCACCACTCCACTGGCTACAAGGGCTGCTGCACCACCAGAAGATCCACCAGAAGAATACTCAATATGATAAGGATTCTTAGTCGCCCCATGTAAAGCAGTGTGTACTAAGGGCAAAAAACCAAAGGCACTTGATGTACTTTTACCTATTACATTAACCCCCGTACTTTTAAAGAGCTTAGCCATCCAGTCGTCTTTTGTGCGAAGATGTCCTGGCACACATTTTGACCCAAAGCGGGCTGGCATGCCTTTAAAAACAGCAAGGTCTTTTCCGAAAGACGGAATGCCTGCAAAAACACCATTGGTACTCTTTTTATACTCGTCAATGGATTTATCAAAATCAGCATACGCAATCGCGTTTAATGCGGGGTTTACCTTTTCTGCGCGTGCAATTGCCGAATACAAAAGCTCTTTTTGAGATACCTTTTTAAGGGCTAAGGCTTTTAAAAGAGCCGTTGCATCTGAATGTTTTAAGGCATCAGAAGAGGTGAATGCTGATACTTGGGGTTTCATTGTTCTTATCACAACGATTTAAGGTATTTGGCATACCGTTTTGCAAAATAGGTAATCACAAGATCTGCTCCTGCACGTTTAATACAATGCAGCGTTTCATCAATACCAGAGTCTAAATCTTCAGAAAATGCATTGTAGAGCATCGCATATTCACCGCTTACATGATAGGCCACAATCGGAAGATGGCTCGCTGTTTTAAGTTTAGCAATGACATCTAAATAATGTAGCGCGGGCTTTACCATTAAAAAATCGGCACCTTCGCTCTGGTCTAATTCTGCCTCTCTGAGGGCCTCAAGTGCATTTGTCGGATCCATCTGGTAGGTTTTTTTATCGCCTGCTTTAGGGGCCGAATCTAGAGCATCTCTAAAAGGACCATAAAATACAGAGGCATATTTAGCGGTATACGACATAATAGACACCTGTGTAAAGCCTTGAGCATCTAGCGCTTCTCGAATGTATCCTACTCTGCCATCCATCATATCAGAAGGGCCTATTACATCTATGCCAGCGCGGGCCTGTGCGAGGGCCATTTTAGCCAAGACCTCTAAGCTTTCATCGTTTAGAATTTCGCCCTTTTCTACAAGACCGTCATGCCCATCTACACTATAGGGGTCTAGGGCTACATCTGAAATAAAAACAGCCTGAGGAAACTTGGCTTTAAATCTCTGTATGGCTTTTAAATAAAAACAATCCTCACTATAGCTATACGTCCCTGTTTTATCTTTGTGTTTGTGATCCACAACCGGAAATAAAATAAAGGCTTTAAGCCCTAAAGCCAAACACGATTGAATTTCTTCAAGTGCTCTGTCAATACTAAATCTGTAATTTTCTTTTAAGGCACCAATCTCTTGTTTTATGTCTTTGCCTTCGCATATAAATAAAGGATATACCAAATCATTTAATCCCACTGATGTTTCTCTCACTAAAGCGCGAACAAATGGCGATTTTCTATTTCTTCTAGGTCTTTGGCGCATGGGTATCAATTGTTAAATTCATTACAAAGATAGGCATTCAAACAACGGATGTTTGTTTTAAACCAGGTGGTCTTATAAGCAAGGGGTTCTACCTCCATCAACCGGAATGTTTATTCCAGTCACATAACTGGCCATGTGAGACGCTAAAAATAATGCCACTAGGCCTACCTCTTTTGGCTCAGCAAAGCGTCCCATAGGCACTTGACTTTTCATAGCTTCAGTGATTTGCGCTAAGCTTTGATCTGCTTTTTTAGCTTTAGCCGCTATAATATTTTCTAAACGTTTTGTCTGTGTCGCTCCAGGCAGAATATTATTCACTGTAATATTAAATGGAGCCACTTCAGTGGCCAATGTTTTGGACCAATTCCCCATAGCCCCTCGAATGGTATTACTCACCCCTAAATTTTTCAATGGGGCTTTCACTGAGGTTGAAATCACATTAATAATACGTCCCCAAGCATTGTTTTTCATGTGAGGCAAACAAGCCATTGAAAAAACGTGCGCTGTTTTAAGATGGGCCGTAAAGGCCTGCTCAAAAGCTTCTATTTTTGCCGAAGACACTGCGCCTGCAGGCGGCCCTCCGGCATTATTTACTAAGATGTCTATCTGGTGGTTTTTTGTAATTTCCCCAGCAATGTTTTGCGTTTGTGACAAGTCAAAAAAATCTGTGGCATAATAGCTATGCATTTGCCCTTTACTTTTGATGAGTGCCTCACTCACTGCTTTTAACTTTTCTGGACTTCTCGACACCAATATAACAGTCGCGCCGGCCTTTGCCAATTCAGCCGCAATAGCTTTTCCGATACCTTGTGATGCCCCACACACAAGTGCTGTCTTATCTTTTAAATCATTCACCCTGCAAAGGTATTTTATTTTTTGGCCTTTTTCCTGCTTTTCGCTCATAGCCTTCTTAAAGAGGCTTAATTTTATATGCCTTGCGGGGTCTTTCGCTAATCGCAAAAGCCTCCTTAGGCTGTGAAAATTGAGCGCCTCTTTGTAAAAAGGGCTAACCGCTACAATCAGGGGCAGAGAACAAAACAAATGTATCCGAATTTCACAGACAAGAAAAACATCAAAAAACGTTTGGAGAAAGCGCTTTTCAAAACCTCAAGTTTTTGTTCTTAATTAAGGTGTTTTTTTGACAAAAAACCACAGCATGTTAGTGTATGTGAGAACTTCTGGATAAAAAACAACAAAAACAGGGGCAAAAAGGAGAAAATAAGTATTCCAAAAAGCAGAATAAGATTTTGAATTTTTCTTTTGAAAAGAACTCTGGGAACAGATATTCCCACCCACTCTAAAGTTACAAAACCAAAACCCAAAAAGCGTCGTCTAAACGTTTCTAAACGGCAATAAACGTTTACGAACTTTATGTTCTGTAAAAGCTACTTCACCTTTGTATTTAGATACAATGCCCAAAAGAGGATAAATACACCTCATTTATTTTCATTAAATTAGCCTCTTATTTTCTAAACAACACCTAATGACAAATCAACAAAGTTTAAATAAACCTCAGGGGCAAAACGAAATCTTTGGGCATCCTACGGGGCTCTTTGTATTGTTCGTACTATGGAATGCGGGCTATTTTAACACTTTATATGGCTGCAAAAACAATAGGAGATAATCCAGGATTAGGATGGGATAATGCAAAAGTCCTAGCGATATATGGGTGGTATACAATGTTGGTTTATGTAGCATCAATTCCAGGAGGAATTATTGCTGATAAATTAATTGGACAAAAAAAATCTGTGATGTACGGAGGTTGGTTACTTGTAGCAGGTCACGGAGTCCTTTCAATCGAACAAGAGTGGGCATTTTTTACAGGATTACTTCTTATTATTTTAGGCGTAGGTATGCTTAAGCCAAATATATCTACTATGGTTGGTGGCTTGTACAAAGAAGGTGATGAGCGAAGAGACAAAGGTTTCTCAATATTTTATATGGGAATTAACATAGGTGCAGCTGCTGCAGGTATTATTGTTGGAATTGTCGCAAATCACTGGGGTTGGCACTTTGGTTTTGGATTAGCAGCTATAGGCATGATACTTGGTCAGATTGTTTACTTAGCAGGTCAAAAGTATCTAGAAAATGTGGGGAATCCTCCTCTGAAAATTAAAACATCAATAGACGAAACTCAAATTTCTATTAGTGAAATATTTAGTAGAATGTTTAAAAATAAGACTACTATGATTGTAGTAATATTGTGTGCTTTTGCTTCAATATTAATACCAATGTTTTTTATGCATAAAGAAATTATTGCTTACACTATTTTCTTTTTATTTCTTTCTATTGTAGTTGGTTTTATGATGACTGTATATGAAGATTTATCTAGTTCTATTGAAAAAGACAGATTTTTAGTCTTGCTTCTGTCATTTCTTATTGTTATTGTCTTTTGGGGCGCCTTTGAACAAGCAGGTGGCCTAATGAACCTATATACCGAACAAAAAACAAATAGATTTATTGGCAACTGGGAAGTACCTTCGGCCATCATGCAATCTTTTAACCCAATTTATATTATTCTATTTGCACTGCCGGTTGCAAATCTATGGATGTGGTGGAAAAACAGAGGTAGAGAATCCTCATCAATTTTTAAAATGGCGACAGGTGTAATCATTATGGGACTTGGATTTGTTTTTATGGTTTTTGCTTCAAAGCAATATGAACAATTAGGTGAATCAGCTCTCTATTGGTTAGCTTTTGCCTACCTTTTACATACAATTGGTGAATTGTGTGCTTCGCCTGTGGCGCTTTCTTTTATCACAAAACTTGCACCAGCAAAATATGGGGCGCTTATGATGGGCGTTTATTTTGCTGCCACTGGATTGGGCAATAAAATTGCTGGCATTATAGGCGAATCTGCTGAACACGCGGGTGAACTTAAAATTTTCACAGGCATCACCATTTTTTGTGTGCTATTTGGATTTCTCGTTATTCTAGTTTTAAAACCACTTAAAAGACTTACACATGGCGCTGAAGATTTAAAAGTAAGCACAGGTCATTAATCAAAATTTTAAGTCATGACTTCTACTAAATTCGACCATCTATTTAAAGATTCTGTTTTAGGACACCCTGCAGGGCTCATTGTGTTGTTCTTTACTGAGATGTGGGAGCGCTTTTCATTTTACGGAATGCGTGTGCTGCTCATTAATTTCTTAACTATGACACTTGTCGGATTTAACCCCGGATGGGAATGGTCGGCAGAAAATGCAGGCGCTCTTTTTGGCACCTACGCCATGCTCTTATACATCACCCCTATTATTGGAGGTGTTATTGCAGATAAGTTAACTGGATACAGAATTGCTGTAGTGATTGGGTCTATTATAATGACCCTCGGACATGCCTCTATGGCTTTTGAAACTGAGCTTTCTTTGTATATGGGACTTGCTTTACTTGTAATTGGTACTGGTTTTTTTAAACCCAACATCACCTCCATCATCTCTGAGATGTATGCAGAAAAGCCCGAAAAGAAAGATGGCGCTTATACTATTTTTTATATGGGCGTTAACGCAGGGGCATTTTTTGGCATGATGCTCTGCGGATATTTGGCTGAAAAAATTGGATGGTCTTGGGGTTTCGGATTTGCAGGTATCTTCATGCTGTTAGGCACACTTCAATTTTGGCTAGCCAAACCTATTTTTGGGGGCATTGGCGATAAAAAGAAAGTAAACTCTCCACTTGAAACAAGTCAACATGAAAATACAGATCAAGACATTGAAAAACCTAATCCGTTTACTTTGGTCGATAAAATACTCATTGCCATATGTTCTGTGATTGGCTTTGGCTATGCGATTAATGATCCGCTCTCTAAAATAGGTGGAATCGACTTATTTAGTGTTTTTAAAATCGGTAGTGTATCTGGCCAATATGTAGCTGTTCTTTTTGCTTTAGCATTATTTTTGTTTTTAGTCATTTCTAGAATTTCTCGTTATACTAAGGTGATAAGAGACCGCATGATTGCCTTTATTGTTTTTGCGTTTTTCACCGTCTTTTTCTGGATGTCATTTGAGCAGGGTGCCTCGTCTTTGGTGATCTTTGCAAGAGACTATATTCAAAGAGAGTTGCTTGGCAATGCAGCCATTGCATTTAATGTGATAAATGCGGCCTTAACCTTAATCCCGCTTTTAATAATCACGTGGGTCTTGTATTTATTAGCCAAACAAACAGGAAAAAAAATCATGGGTTCTAACATAACATTAATTGTTTGTTTTTTAGGTGTTTGGGCAGTCGTCGTATGGATGCTCAATAGAGACTTCAACACTAAAGCTTACAAAGTAACTTACAGCCAAATGGTTGACGGTGCCCTTACGCAAAAGCAAACCATTATTGGAGTGCCTAACAAATTACTAAATGTTGGCGAGGAGGTGCAAATTATTAAAAAGAACAAAGAAGGCACTTCTTTTGCGATGATTGAGGGTGAGCGTTTGCAAAAAGCCATTCAAAAGGCTCAAGACCTAGGTACTGATAATCAAATCATTCAAGCTAAAGTCACTGAGGTAAAAAACAGCTGGGTAGAAATTACCGTATCATGGTTTAGTATTTTAAATTCTTTTTTCATTATTGTGTTTGCCTCTTTTTTTTCTAAATGGTGGGATAGTAAGTATAACCCTGATGCTGCTGTAAAATATGGGCTTGGCCTTATTATAACAGCTATTGGGTTTGGCTTTTTAGCCTTCGGATCTTTTGGATTAGAACAAGGCATGAAAGCTAGCATGATTTGGTTAATTCTAGCCTATTTGTTTCATACGCTTGGTGAACTCTGCCTCTCTCCTGTTGGGCTTTCGTATGTATCAAAACTTGTACCTGCGCGTATGATTGCCTTTATGTTTGGCATGTGGTATTTAGCCATTGCCATAGGTAATAAGTTAGCTGCTGTTGTGGGGGGGCAAATTGAAAAAATTACAGAACACTACTCCCTAGCTACTTTCTTTTTAATTTTTACCATTGTGCCTTTTTTAGCAGGGGCAATAGTAATTGCTTTAAATCCTGCTCTTAAAAAGCTTATGCATGGGGTTAAATAAGGTTTTTAACCTCTGTTATGTTACTTTAATTACTTTTATATTCATTTTTAATCTATGAAACATCTATTTTTTGTCATTGGCTTTTTTTATGTTATCTCAACATATGCACAACAAAGTGAGACAAATGAAAAAATTGAATGGCTCACCTGGACTGAGGCTATAGAAGCGCGTAATACGTTTATGAAAGAAAAACAAGATTCTATACGTTCTGGAAAATTAGCACCTAAAAAAATCTTTATTGACGTATACACCTCTTGGTGTGGGTGGTGTAAAAAAATGGATGCCACAACCTTTAAAAATCCTTTTGTGGTTAAGTATATGAATAAGCATTTTTACCCTGTAAAGCTCAATGCAGAAATGAAAGATACAATTGTATACGACGGACACAAATTTTTTAACCCCTCACCTGTTGGAAAGAAAGGCACCCATATGCTTGCGGCTTCTCTCTTAGACAGTAAAATGAGCTACCCAACCTATGTAATTATGGATGAAAATATTCATCGTTCACATATTATTCCCGGCTATAAAAACGGTCAAGACTTATTCGGCATTTTAAATTTTTTTGGCTCAAATAATTATTTGAATTACAAAAAATACATCGAAGAAAGCGTTAAGAGAAAAAATGCGACTCTAAAAGAAGGACAAAAATAATAGGCCTCTCTCGCCACTTGCCTTTTGAGAGCTCTTTTTCTACTGGAGTTACCCCATTTTTTTTAAGTTATTTTCTTCTATCCTTATTTTTTGTCCTTTTCCTTGAAGAAAAGAACGAAAATTCAAGCCAAGAATGAAGCTATCTGCCCACCTCTAGAAAATGTAGCCCACAAGGCCAGCCCTGCAAAGCCACATTTTCTATTCACCTTCAGCCCACGCCCGCCATTCTTGGCAGGCCAGCGCACTTTTGAGCGCACTATGAAAATTTTCTTTTTCACTTGTGAAATCTCTAAAATTCAATGATAATGAGTTTTATGAAAGATTTGCTAATGAAAAACGAGGGAACTTCAACTTTTTCTATAATTGAAAAGCGCCTAAAACCTCATCAATAAATACGCGTTCAAAACTAGCCCCTGAAGCCATATGTGATGGTCTACCAAGTCGACTTTCTACAAAAGTTTTTGCATGCATCTGTTTATTTCGTTTTATAAACAAGGAGGCTTGATATAGCAGCACCATTTGCTGAATAATTTCTCTTGCTTTTTCTTCTAAAGGCTGATTTAAACTGCCTTTTAATTGATCTAGATATCTATCAAAGAGTGCTATTTTACCCCTTTGTTTTTCTAGGGTATTTAAAAAAACAGTGCATGCTTGCTTCTCCTTTCTAAGGATGCGTAATACATCTAAACACTGAATATTTCCACTGCCCTCCCAAATAGCATTTACTGGAGCCTCTCTATAAAGTCTTGGAATTATATTTTCTTCTATATATCCATTGCCGCCTAAACATTCCATGGCCTCACTCAAAAACCAAGAAGCACGTTTGGTTATCCAGTATTTACCTAAAGGTGTAAGTATACGAACCAAGGCTTTAGAATCTTTCTGATCTGAGGCATCTAAGGCCTTAGAAACTGAAAGGGTCATGTAAAAATGCCCTGTCAATTCTAAACAAAGATCTGCTATTAAAGCACGCATCATCGGCTGATCAATTAGTGTTTTTCCAAAAACTTTTCGTTCTTTAACATGTACTAAAACTTCAGAGAGCGCTCGTCGCATTAGAGCCGTAGATCCAATCATACAATCGTAACGCGTTAAAGAAACCATTTCTATAATAACGGATATCCCTTTACCTGCTTCACCTAAAAGCCAAGCCTTTGCCTTGTTTAGTTCTATTTCTGAAGAAGCATTTGATTTATTCCCTAGCTTGTCTTTCAAACGCAAAAGCGTAATATCGTTCTTTTGCCCATCCTTCCAATATCTGGGCATTAAAAAACAAGATAGGCCTTCAGGAGCTTGCGCTAAGACTAAAAAAGCATCTGACATAGGTGCTGAGCAAAACCATTTATGCCCCGTTAATGCATAAGCCTTTTCTGAATGGTCTATAAGTACAGCTTTTGTTTGATTTGCTCTTATATCACTGCCCCCTTGTTTTTCGGTCATGGCCATTCCAAGGGTAAGCCCACTCTTTTCAAAATAAGGACAATCTGATCCATCGTATATTCCTGAGCTTATTTTTTTAATCCAAGACTCTGCATCAAAAAAATGTTTTTGCAAGACCGGCACACTGGCAAAAGTCATTGTCAGCGGGCAAGCTGTTCCGGCTTCATTTTGTGTGGTTAAATAATAAAGCGCCATGCGTTTTTGATGGGTGTTTGCTTCTTTAACATCCCCCCAAGGTAAACTATCCACTTTATATGATTTTCCGAGTTCCATTAATCGATGATAAGAAGGATGAAACTCTACAAGATCAATTCGAAATCCTTTTTGAGAAAACCGCTTTAGTTCAGGCAGGTATTTATTTGCTAAAAAGCCATGCTTGATATACTCTTTTGAGCCTACAGTACTTGCAAGCCCTTTAAGCGTCTCGCCAAAATTCGAATCTGATAACTGTTTAAGCAGTGCTTTTAAAAGAGGATCTATCTCATACAGACTGGTATTCAGAAAAACCCTAGACTGATTTTCTACAGTATGATTCATTAGCGCAATAAACTAAACGCTCCTTTTAAACTCAATTCTTTGCCATCGTGCCCTGAAGCCTCAATCGAATAAAAATATGTGCCATCCGGAAGTTTCTCTCCACTATAAGCCCTCCCGTCCCATGAATTATTCAATTCATCAAAACGATAGATCTCTGTACCCCATCTATTATAAAGAATACATTCAAAAACATCTATGCCCTGATTATCTACTTGAAAGGCATCGTTAAACCCATCGCCATTTGGTGTAAATACATTGGGCACCACAATTTGTGAAGAAGGATATAAAGAAAGCGTATAACCAAAGGTGTCTGCACAAAACTGATTAGAATCTAAATAGGCCACTAAAAAAACAGTCATATGTTGATCTGATGTATATAGGTGATCAGGATTTTCAAGATCTGAGAAGGTAGAATCGCCAAAATCCCAGATATAATTTAACGCATTATTGGAACTACTTACTGAGGTATTCAAAAATTCAACCTCAGCTGGTATAATTTGATCCTGATAAAAGGGCGTAAAAGACGCGTTTATCTCTTGCCATGCTATATAAACACTGTCATATGATATGCAACCCACAGCATCGATTACTTGAAGGGTGTACATTTGATTCCCCTGATAGGTAATAAACGGATTTTGTGAATCTGCAAAAACACCTAAGCTATCGCTCGACCACTCATAGCTATAAGGAGGCGTACCTAGCTGAACCGTAGGATTACCGCCCAATTGCTGTTCTGACACTATACATAGAGTGTCATGACCAAAACCTGCATCTATTTGCATTTCTGATAGATTCACATATACGGTATCTACATCTTGACAATTTTGAGCATCTATTACCTGTAAGGTAAAAAAGTCATCTTGTGTAATATTGGCCGTCGGGTTACTTAAAGCGTTATCATTTAAAGGTGTGTTTTGCGTATACCATTGATACGTATAAGGAGCCACTCCAGCATTTGCGGAGGGATTTCCGCCCAAATCAATTAAACCGGTGGCACATAAATCTCCGTTTTGTCCTCCAGCATCTGCTGTAAGACCATTATTATCAGAACTAATGTACACCCAATCTAAATCAGAACATCCAATCAGATCTGTCACATTTAAAAACACTAAAGTATCAGCAATACCGCTCAATACTTGAGATTGATGTGTAGGATCTGTAAATAAACCTTCAGGCATCCATTGATAATCATATGGAGGGATGCCGCCTTGAGCCACATCATCCATCCCCAATAATATCGTACCTGCAGAACAAAGGGTATCAGCATCAGAGGCTTGTGCTATAACTCCATTTAAATTAAAGGTCACATATACCTGATCTTGGCTTAGACATCCATCCGCATCTACAACACTCAGGGTATAAAGCACATTGGTTTGATTAGGCGAAGCAATTGGATTTAGAGAATTTGCAAGATCTAATGATCCGCTGGGTGACCATGAAATTTGAAAGGGGCCATTGCCTCCTATTACTGTAGGTGATCCTCCAAGCATGATGTCTGATGAAGTACATAAAGTGTCTTCTCCGAAGCCTGCCTCTACAATTGGCGCATTAGTGTTAAAGAGCAATTCTAGACTGTCTAAATCAACACATCCATCATTATCTGTAACCTCTAAGACAAACAGCCCATTATTTTGCAGTCCAACTGTACTTGGATTAGGCGAGGTATAATCAGAAAGCATCTGCGTGGTATACCACTGATACTGGTAAGGGGGCGTTCCGCCTGTCACAGAAGGTGATCCTCCAATTATAACATCATCGCCCACACAAGCCTGAGCGTTTAAATCATTTGAATGTGCCACTAAGTTAGTTTGAGTGGATATGTATTGGCTGTCTAAAGCCATACAACCTTTTGCATCTGATACCTCAAGAGTAATCCACCCAGAAAATAAAGGCGACAATACAATTACACTGTCTGAATCAGTTATTAAACCCACCTGAGAAAGATCCCAATTATAGGTATAAGGAGCTGTTCCAGCATTTATTTGCATGTCTGTGCCGATAAGCATTGAACCGGAGCTACACAATGAATCTTCACTAAATTGAAGTATTGGTGCATCTGCAGCAGATAAAAACACAGAATCTAGATCTGAACATCCTACATCATTTGTAATTTCAAGTACCATCCATCCTTCAGAAGAACCTGTAAAGCTTAGTTGAGCATTGCCACTTGGTAAGGTGTCTGCATTGAAATACCAGGCAAAACTGTCTGTATTACTCGGAAAAGAGATATTTTGTCCTTCTAATACAATAGATCCACCAAAACACAGCGTATCTTGAGCTGACACTTGTGCAACAGGTAAATGAGCATATATGTCTATAAACACCGAATCTGTAGTGACGCAACCCGTTATAAGGTCAGTTATTGACACATAAAAGGTCGTTGGCTCGTCTATCTGGGCAATTGGTGAAATACTAGTCGGATCGTTCAAGATAGAATCATGTGACCATTCAAAGGTATACAACCCACCTTCAGATCCAGTTGGCAAACCAGATACGCCTAAATGAACAGTGGCGCCTAAACAAACAGCACTATCTGATGCAGTTGCATTTGCCTGTGCTAAGGCAAAGACTTCTATTATTTCTGAAAAGGTTTTGCTGCAAGCTCCCAGCGTATTAATAAGTGTTAAGGTATCAAGACCAGAAGTCACTTGTGAAGGATCATACTGATTGTTATTCACCACACCCTGTGCCATCCAGACGTTATTTCCAATTGCAGGATTTGTAGTTAAATCAAAAACAGAGTCGTTTGCGCAAAAATTTAAAGCAGAAAGTTCAATTTCAAGATCGTTATTCAAACACTCAAACACTTCAATACAAAAAGATTTACTGGCTGTTAAAAAATAATCACAATTGGCCGATGAAAGGTCATTGACTTCAACGGTAAAACAATGAATGCCTATGTCATTTATGGTTGGTGTCCAACTGAAGGTTCCTGTATTTTGATTGATGGTGAAAGAAGACCCATTTGGTAAATTTGCGGTGGTCATATTAATGCCTTGGCCATCTGGGTCGAATGCCTGAACATCAAATGAAATGGTATTGCCAACTTCGGTAGTTGTATCTGTTGCAGAAGAAGACGATCCGTTAAACCCAGAAATTTGAGGCACTTGATTCGAACAATTAAACACCACCACTTGAATGTCTCTAATCACCTCACTAATCAATACGCCTCCTCTGTATTCTTTTACCTTCATGGCCACTACGGTTTTTTCTATTCCGGATGGATTAATACAAAAATTACCAGAGACCGGGTCAAAGTCTATGGGAGGAGCAAAAATGAAAGGATCTTCGGCAGATAAATTACTCGAGTTAAAGTCTACAGGAATAAGATCATTAAAATCAGTATAATTATTTGAATAACATCCTCCCGAAATTTGACACTTCAATGGCTCAGTAAGTTCATAGGTCAGTACATCTCCGTCTGGATCAATCACTGTATTATTGAAACATAAATTATTATTCAAACAAACAAAAGCGTTTGGATTATTTAAAAATTGAGCCGAATTATTACAGCCTACATTTTTGTTGTTTACAAGCGCATACACACACAAGGATGAACTACCTGGCGAGACAAGCGTTGAAATATCACTGTTTCTAGAATGATCGCACACAACAGCACGCCAGTCTTCACAGGGCGCATCAAGCGTTACAACACCTTTAAAAATATACTGCTCATACCCAGGTAAAGGCGAATTAGGATCTTGGCAATTGGTGGTCGCACCCACACAAACTGGGGTAATGTCTTCGCCTACTCCAATTTTAGTCAAAATTGCTGTTTCTGTTAAACCACAACTCTCTGAAGATACATTTAAATAATATTCATCTGGCACATTTACTCCACCACAAAAACGAATGAGCTTCATGGTAAACTCGTAATTGTTATTTCCTAAACATTCATAGGTGAGTTCCATCCCAGCAGAATGCGTCGCCAACATCTGAAAAGACAAGAAACAAAAAAATAAAATGTGTACAATTTTCTTCATTTAAAACGCCTTAAAGAATAAATACCTTACAAAGGTACGGGCTAATTGAATGTAGATCAAGGGCTTTATGGTCGAAATTCTTCGCCCATGTTATAAAGCGTAAACCCCCAAATATCGGCCCATTCATCAATAATCATTTCTGTGGGTTTACCAGCTCCGTGCCCTGCATCTACATCTATTCTAATTAATTGAGGATTTCCCCCCCCGTCTTTACGTTGAAGTTCTGAGATAAATTTAAAACTATGTGCAGGCACTACCCTATCGTCGTGATCGGCCGTAGTGACCATAGTCGCCGGATAATTGACGCCTTGTTTTACATTGTGTAAAGGCGAATACTTAATCAAGTTATCAAAATGTTCTTTTTCATCGCTAGAGCCATACTCTACCGCCCAACCCCATCCAACCGTAAAGGTATGGTAACGCAACATATCTAACACCCCAACACCAGGAAGAGCCACTGCGTACAAATCTGGTCGTTGTGTCATACAAGCCCCAACTAACAATCCCCCGTTTGATCGGCCTGAAATAGCTAATTTATCAGAAGACGTATAATTTTCAGCTATTAAATATTCTGCAGCTGCCATAAAATCGTCAAATACATTTTGTTTGTTTAAAAGCATTCCTTCTTCATGCCATTTTTCTCCGTATTCACCTCCGCCTCTAATATTT
>JAHDCS010000078.1 GCA_020629755.1 Flavobacteriales bacterium
CCAAGTGCAGTGTAAATATTTCGAATTTCTTCGTTTTCAAATATTTTGTGCTGCATGGCTTTTTCGACATTCAGAATTTTTCCTCTTAGGGGCATAATGGCCTGAAAGTGACGGTCTCTACCTTGTTTAGCTGTACCGCCTGCAGAGTCTCCCTCTACAAGGTAAATTTCACATTGTGCCGCATCTTTTTCTGAACAGTCAGAGAGTTTACCTGGGAGTCCGCTTCCTGAGAGCACGCTTTTTCTTTGTACCATGTCACGCGCTTTTCTAGCAGCGTGTCTGGCTTGAGCAGCTAAGATGACTTTTTGAACAATTTTTTTCGCGTCATTTGGATGCTCTTCTAAATAATTGGTGAGCATTTCAGAAACGGCTTGACTTACCGCTGAAGTGACTTCTCTATTGCCCAATTTAGTTTTGGTTTGTCCTTCAAATTGAGGCTCCGCGACCTTAACGGAAATAATAGCGGTTAGCCCTTCTCTAAAGTCATCCCCAGAAATATCAAACTTCAGTTTGTTTAATAAGCCTGATTCATCGGCATATTTTTTTAGGGTATGGGTTAGGCCTCTTCTAAACCCTGATAAGTGTGTTCCGCCCTCGTGAGTATTGATGTTATTCACGTATGAGAATAGGTTTTCTGTATAAGAGGTATTGTAAAGCAGGGCAACTTCTACCGGAATCCCGTTTTTCTCACCTTCAACGTGAATAATGTCTTCGATGAGTTGTTCTCTGGTATTGTCTAGATAGGCTACAAACTCTCTTAAACCGTCTTTAGAAAAGAAAGTTTCAGATTTTATTTCGCCTTTTTCATTGGTTTCTCGCTCATCAGCTAGGGTAATGGTTAAACCTTTGTTTAGAAAAGAAAGCTCACGCATTCTATTGGCCAACGTTTCATAATTGTATTCTCTCAGATCAAATATTTGATGATCGGGCTTAAAGGTTACAATGGTTCCTCGTTCTTGTGTTTTGCCAATTTCTTTAACAGGGTAAGAGGCTTTTCCGCGTTCGTATTCTTGTTGGTAAATTTTACCATCTCTATGTACTACCGCTTTTAAGTGTTCTGAAAGTGCATTCACGCAAGATACCCCAACACCGTGTAGCCCACCAGAAACTTTGTAAGAATCTTTATCAAATTTACCACCTGCACCGATTTTAGTCATTACAACCTCAAGTGCAGAAACACCTTCTTTTTTGTGAAGATCTACCGGAATACCTCGTCCGTTATCTTTAACGGTAACAGAATTGTCCTTATGAATAGTAACAAAGATAGTATCGCAATGACCAGCTAAAGCTTCATCAATCGAGTTATCTGCCACTTCATAGACCAGGTGATGCAGGCCTCTTACGCCAACATCTCCAATATACATAGACGGACGCATGCGCACGTGTTCCATCCCCTCAAGCGCTTGAATACTATCAGCAGAATACTTTTTTTGTTCACTCATCAGAAAAAATTTTCGATAAGAGACAAATATATGCCATTGAGGGGTAAAAAACCATTAATAAACATCCATTTATCAACAGGTTTCTAACAAAGCATCACCCCTTGAAATATAAGACAAATAAAGACTTAAAACGTGAGTGAAAATCCCCCCAAAACATGAATCGATTGAACTGGATAATTATGCCAAAGTTCGTATCGTTTTGCCAATATATTTTGAAGCTTTAAAAACAATGAAAATTTTTGAGAATAGCGGTATTCACCACCAAGATTAAAATCAAAAAAGGCAGGCAATGGTCTTTCACTAAATTTTTGTAATGTAAAATTATAAAGCTTGGCAAACCGCTTACTTTGATAGAGCATCACGGTGCTTAAAATAAGCTTTTTGCCTAAATAATATTGACCATTAGCACGTAACTCAACTTTAGGCATATACCAAGGGTGATTTTCTGTTTGGGTTTGGTAGATATAATTTGAAGCCAAAAGATGCAAGGCGTACTTTTTTTCTTTAATGATATTAATTTCAGCATGTAAACCTGTAGTGGTTAAATCATCATAAAGCACGTTAAACCTGTTGGCTACACTTAAGAAGGTATCTTCTAGAAAAAACCGCTTAGAATCGTTGTAAAAGAAAGCATGTTGTTTGTTTTTTTGATGTGAGAGATAAAAAGTGCTGCTGATAAAGTCTGAAATACTGACCCTTACACCTCCCTTAAGCTCATACGGGGTATTGGTGTTTTTTAAATTTAAGCTTAAGCTGTGCAGGTACGGATTTTGGGGGCTTAGACTATAAAAATTATTGCGCCTTACATGACCATCGATTTCAATAAAAGGAGTAAAGATATCCTCAATTAAATTGTACGTAACACGGCCCTTTGGTTTTAAGGAAATTTGATTATTTGACGCTTCTAAATCAGCATACAAAGACAAGCCAGCACTGAAATGAAAATCGCCCATTTGGCTGTTAAATTCTGGACGTAAAAAGGCAATTGAATTGCTTTGAGGATTTGTAAATAGGCTGTCTACCACAAAACGATTAAAATCAAAACCACCTGTAATGTTAATGTGGTCTTTACCATTCAAGGGATGGATGTATGTTCCTGTTACAATAGGGTTATGTTCGCCTGCCTGCTTATTGTCTGACCAGTATCTATAAAATATGGTGGTTTCATAACCAGACTGAACTCCTTCTTTATCTTTATGAAGATTGCCATACCCGGCTTTCAGCGCAGCTCCTAGATAAGATTGAAGCGTATTTTTTTTGTTAAAATCAGAATAAAAGACCGGATCGTATCCGTATAAGTGATACCGATTATAGTGAAGGCTTGGACTAAAAAAGTAATAGTGCTTGGCGTCGTATTTTTTTTTGTAGTCTAATTCAATTAAGTTCTCTGAAAAACCTGCAAAGCCTTTATCCTTTAAAGTGCTGTTAGCCCCCTTATGGCCTAGATGGTAAGAAAGACTTTTTTTAGAAGATCTTAAGTTAGAATGGAATAAATCAAAATTTGTGTTTAGGTAGTTACCTGCTGAGGCGCGCACATAATTTTTATACAGTTTAGGCAACTTTTCGCGCTTCATTTTAGCTGGTTCAATATCAGAGGGGTGAAATTCAATAGGGTAGTCTTTTTCTATGAATGGATAGGTCACATTTAGTTTTTTTGTTTTTAAGGGGATTGGATTTACGGGGAGGGATATTTTTTTTCCGCTCAAATCGATTTTTGGTTGATACGCTTTGATGACATAAATTTCTTCAAGCTTTAAAGAATCTGTTTCTTGTGCCATCACCTGATTGATGAATAGGCACATAAATAAAAGAGTATGAATAAAACGATTATGGTTTTTCATTTTCTGTATCAATGTTAAAATCAGATTCTTCAATTATAGATTCATCAATAAGAATAAAAGTAGAATCGGTTTGTGTGTTTTGGCTGTTTTGAAGATTGAGCTCGTCTGTGCGTATTTTTTCAAGTTTATTTTTTGCGATTTCTATTTCATCTTCTTTGGTGTGATTGTCAATCACAGATTGAAGGGTTTGCTTGGCAAGCAGCATTTCATTGTCTAATACATGTAAATCAGATCTAAGAATTAAGCCTAAGGCAAGCCATTTTTGATCAGATATTTCAGACGAAAACAAAGTCTCAAGGGTTTTTATTGATGCCGGGTAAGATTGGCTTTTAAAATGAATTTGAGCCATGTGGTATAATACTTCTGATTGATTAGCATCAGAATGATTCAATAAATTTTGATAGGCATTTAGCGCTTCTGGGTAATTTTCATTGGTATAAAAGCATTCTGCGTTGCTTCTTAAAGCATCAGAAATAATAAGATCCTTAATATTGTCAAGCGCCTGCACTTTTCTGGCATATTCCATTATTTTATCACATTGTTCTAAAGATTTGTAGTTGTAAAATTGATTGATAATGGCTTCTTTAATGTGGTCTTGTATTTGATGGGTACTTTCAACTAGAGCATAATAAGTGTTGGCGCTTTGATAGTCTTTTAGATCTCGATAATTTCTAGCGAGCCACAGTTGGGCACTTGAGGTAAAAATATTATCGGGCTGCGCAATAACATATAAAAAATGCTCAGTGGCTTTTGTGTTGTTGTTTTTCTGAGCATGACACTCTCCGGCGTAGTAGTGTGCTTGCAACAAAAATATGCCAGACAATTCACCAGAAGCTGTTTCAGAGATATATTGTTCAAAGCCATTTTTAGAGGCGCTTATATGCCCGTCTACAAATTGTAAATAAGCAGACTCATACAGTGTAGAATCTAAAGAAGATTTATCAATAGAATAAAAGTCTAAGGTGTTTGTGTAGTCTTTAAAGGCCATCACGTTGCCCTGTTCGGCATATATTTTTTTGAGTTGAGAAATAGCAATTTGTGCTTCATCATAATTGGGGTTTAATTCAATGTGTTTTTTATAGGCTTCAATCGCGCCAGCATAGTTGGCTTTATTGAAATGCATTTGCCCTTTTTCTAAAAAGACTTTTTTCGCAAACGGAGTAGCCGAGTATTGTGTTTGTATTTGATCTAAATAACGCATGGATAAAGCGTTGTTGTGGGCTCTTTTTTCTTGCATTGCTAATTCCCATAAACAAGCCGGATGATACGACGATTTTTTAAATGTTTGATCAAATGTTTTTAAAAGTTGTGTTTTTTGGTTTTGATCTCCTAAAATGCCTTTAATAATAGCAGATTGAAATAAAGCATAATCGTTATGAGTGGCCTTTACGTTATAGGCTTTTTGATAAAAAGATAAAGCGCCTGAATAGTCTTTTTCTATAAAAAACAAATCAGCAATTTTAAGCAGTGCATCTTGTTTGATTGCCGTATTTTCTACGTCTTTTTCAATGGCAAATTTTCTAAACCACTCTTGCGCATCTTGGTATTGCTCAAGATGGTAATGGCAGTACCCAATATTGTAGTGCGCTGTAGCAAATTCATCTAAAATAATGGCTCCGGGGCTGTAAATGAATTTACTAAAAGATTGAATGGCAGATTTATAGTCTTTTTTAAGGTAATCAATTTCACCGATCATATAATGTGCCTGTGTACTGACATATTTGTCGTTATTGTGTTCTAATGATTTTCTGTAATACTTTCTTGCTGGCGTCCATCGTTTTTCTTTAAAAAGCTGAGTGGCGTAATTAAAACAAAGCTTTTGATAGGTTTCATGAAGACGCGGATCTTTAAGGTTTAGTTGCTCTATTTTTTCGATAGCAGCCTTGTAATTTTTAGAGAGCATAAAAACATTGATTAAGTAATCTAATGCCTGCTCTGATTTTTCAGAATTCGGATATTTTTCAATGAAGCCACTTAAGGCTTCAACAGCTTCAAAATAAGGATCGAGCCCTGTATCATAAGAGATCTTTGCCATAGAAAAAGCAGCCTCTTCTTGAATGTCTGGGTAGATGCTAAATTTAGAGGCTTCTCTTAATGCGATAAAGGCTTTTTTTTCTGCTTTATTTTTTAGTTGGCAGTTGGCTAGTTTATAGTAAGCGATTTGAGAAATACTATCTGAAGTGTCTATGGCCATTTCAAAATAAGGAATAGCCTTTGTATATTGCTGATTTAAGTAGTACGCATTTGCTAAATGAAAAGAACTGCTGGGGTCTGGGCTTTTATTTTTAAATGCACGTTCTAAATATTTTGACGCTTTATCGTACTTTTTTAAAGTGTAAAAAGATTCGCCGAGCATGCGGTTTAATTCATCAGGTTTATAACCAATAAGCTGATCAATTTTTGGTTCTAAATACGCGGTAAGTTCTTTGTGTTTATTTTGTTCATAATATACACACGAGATGTAATAGGGTACAATAAAGCTAAATTTTTCATCGTTTTCAATTTGTTTAAAATGTTTTAAAGCTTCGCTGTAATTTTTTTGTTCATAGTTAATGTGTGCGTAATAATAGGTACTCGCAGAAGTATATTTAGAGCTTTCATTTTTTAGCGCATAAAACAGGGTAGAAGCGTCCTT
This sequence comes from Flavobacteriales bacterium, assembly GCA_020629755.1. Classification (GTDB taxonomy): domain Bacteria; phylum Bacteroidota; class Bacteroidia; order Flavobacteriales_G; family JALEGO01; genus JAHDHZ01. The sequence continues at coordinate 5,919 of JAHDCS010000078.1, forward strand.
GTAATTTTTAATATTAAAGTATGCGTAAGCTTTTTTAAAACGAACAGTTTGTTCTGCTTCTTTTGAAAAGGTTAAGGTGGATACTTTGTTA
>JAHDCS010000028.1:0-27455 GCA_020629755.1 Flavobacteriales bacterium
CTAAAATTCAATGATAATAAGGTTTATGAAAGATTCGCTAATGAAAAACGGGGTATGTCTCTTTATTTTTTAATGATGCGCTGAATTTCTTTAGCCCCGTTGTCTTGAATAAGCATTAAAAAATAGATGCCCTCACGTAATTCACTGGTGTTTAATTCAACTTTTTCTTTATTGGTTGTGCCGTGAATTAAACTATTTCCGGTTACATCTTTTACAATATAGGTTAAATTTTTAGCTTTTGAATTCTCTAGGGTAAATACAAGCGTTTCGTAAAATGGATTAGGAAATGTTTTTAAAACTTTTTCAGGATTGTAGGTGAAGAAAAACGGATTTTTGTCTTCTGTGCTTTGTGCCATCAGTGACGAAAAAAAGAAAAACAATAAAAGTACCGAGAATAGTTTTTTCTTCATATAAACTGTAACGCTACAAGCATCTGAAAAGTTACACAATCACACTAAAAAAGATTTTTAGAGTAAACAATTTAGCTTTATAAAAGGAGTGTGTGAAGTAAAAGAACTCTAAAAGTTCCAGTGTGCATACTGCATATACTGCTCTGCTTGCGTTTTTAATGTACGTTTTATATCTGCAATGTCTAGTGCTTTTTTAAATACTGCAGGGTTGCCAGCAAATAAGCTGCCTTGCTCTACAATAGTATTGGCTTTAACCACAGAACCTGCTGCAATAATACTATGCGATTTTATATGCGCACCATCTAATATTATAGCCCCCATGCCAATTAACACATCATCTTCAATAGTACATCCATGTATAATTGCACCATGACCAATGGTTACCCGGTTGCCAATACGCGTATCTTGTTTCTTATAAGTGCCATGAATCACGACATTGTCTTGAATATTGCTCTGTGCCCCAATTTGAATCGCATTCACATCCCCCCGAATCACCACTCCATACCATACACTGCTGTGCTCTAAGATAGATACATCACCAATAATGCTTGCATTTTCAGCGATTTTTACGCCTTTGCTTATCGAAGGGCTGTGCGATTGAATCGTTTTTATGAGAGCCATTTAAGGGCAAATTTTAAAAATGAAAATTTAGATGGCGTTACAGGCGGATATTTTTGAGGGATATCAAACAAAAAAGAGCGTTTCATAACGGCTTTTTGATGTGATAAATTATCGAATCCGTACTTGCCATTGTAACTGCCAAACCCACTATTCCCAACACCACCAAATGGCAGTTCTGTAGAGGTCATGTGCATAATGGTTTCATTGACGCATACGCCACCTGATGAGGTTTGAGTAATGATTTTATTCACAAATTTCTTATCAGAAGAAAAAACATAAAGTGCCAAGGGTTTTGGTCTTTTATTTATAAAGGTTATGGCTTGATCGGTATCAGAAAATGTAAGAATAGGCAAGATGGGGCCAAATATTTCTTCTTGCATTACCGGATCGTTTTCATTTGGCTGATCAATAATACAGGGCGCAATGTATTTTGATTTTTTGTCGTGCTGTCCTCCAAGCACCACATTGCCTTTAATAAGCGCAAGCAGTCTGTCAAAGTGTTTCTCAGAGATAATACGCGCTAAATCGCTATTTTGAGGCTGTTGAGTATAAAAACTGGTAATTTCTTTTTTAAGCGCATCAATAAGCGCTGACTTTACAGTCTGATGCACAAGCACATAATCTGGCGCTACACAGGTTTGCCCGGCATTGATGAATTTACCCCATACCAAACGCTTAGCTGTTACAGAAATATTGGTGTGTTTATCAACAATAGCAGGGCTTTTTCCGCCAAGTTCTAAGGTACAAGGCGTAAGCTGATCAGCCGCTTTTTGGTAAATGATTTTACCCACTTGTGTGCTCCCGGTAAAAAAGATATGACCAAATTTTTCTTTTAACAGCGCGCTGACTTCACTTGGCCCTCCAGTAACTACCTTTATGTAGTTGTCTTTGAAATATTTAGAAAATAAGTCATTGATTAGTGCTGAGGTATGTGCTGAAATTTCAGAGGGTTTTAATGCCAGTACATTTCCGGCTGCTATTGAAGCAATTGCAGGTGCAATAAGTAATTTAAACGGATAGTTCCATGAGGCAATAATTAGACTTAAACCATAGGGCTGAGAGACGACATAGCTTTTGCCAGGAAAAAACAGTAGAGGCGTTTTTTTTCTCTGTGGCTTCATCCATCTTTTAAGATGTTTAATGCTGTGGTCAATTTCAGCTATAGTGATGCCTATTTCAGTTACATAAGCCTCTTCAGGTGATTTTCCAAGATCTTTATAAAGCGCCTGTTGGATTACTGAAACATTCTCTTGAACCAGAGTTTTTAAGCGCTTAAGCTGCGCGATACGAAAAGTATAAGACAAGGTTTTTTGAGAAGAAAAAAAAGCGTTTAATTTTTGAATGTCTTGCGTATACATGGGGTATTTATATCTAAGTATTAGGGCGTGCAATAAAGATACAATCATTTGCAAGTATGCCCAATTTTTTATAAGCTATACTCTGTTTAGAACGCACAACTTCAAGGCAAAACCCGCTCTTTTCTATACGGTCTTTAAAATCCTCAAAACCATACCATCTTACATGGTCTTCTTGCCCGTAAAGGTGTTTGCGCTTTTCTTCAGAATAATTTTCATCAAGGGGTTCTTCTATGGTATTGCCCTTAGATAAAGGAACCTGTAAAAAACAAATACCCGAGGGTTTTAACACACGTTTTAACTCTTTAAGGGCGTCTAAATCTTTTTTGACATGTTCTAATACGTGGTAGCAGATAATGTAATCAAAATGCTTATCGGGTGCGTCTATAGATTGGATATCGTAAGAATGCGTATAAAAAGAATCAAATAAATCGGTATCATAATAATGCGCTTTATGTGTCTTTTTAAACTGGCGCATTAGCTCGCGTTGTGGAGTGAAGTGTAAAATCTTTTTTTCAGGATTAAAGATGTCTTTGTAGTCTTTCTGAAGGATGTCATATAAATGCCTGATTCGGCTAAGAGATCCACAGGCAGGGCAAAGCAAATCATTTGATGTTTTTTTTGGGGGGATGAATAACGAAAGTGTAGAGGCGCATATAGGGCAAAAAAAAGCATCCCCCCTAAAGAAGAAAAACACATAGAGCTTTCTTAAAAAAGGTTCTAACTTGTAAAGTAGTGTTTTTGGGATAAAGCCAAGCAGTATTTTTTTTATTGACCTGTAGAACATAGTGTTTTGTGAAAATAAGACAGGCGAAATAAATCAAATACAAACAGTGAAGGTTTAGTGCTTTTTAGTAGATGGTTTAACATAGAATTTTCAAAGCGGTTAAGTAAAGAGAGCAGAAAAGTAAGCTTAAAGCGTTTTGTGCGCTGATAGGCTCTCAAAAGTTTAATCTGTTTGCTCTCTATAGCGTTAGAAAGGTACATTTTGCTAAGATTTTGGAGCGCATTTTTTGTTTTTTCAATAAAGGTATCAGATGATTCTACCCCCAAATGACATAAGGGATTGTTAATATGTTTGATAGGGATGTTTTTTTCTTTTAAATAATGAGCCATGTAGCTGTCTTCGTATCCGTACCCTAAAATAGAATTGTTTTGAGGGATAGATAAAAAGATAGATTTTTTAATTAAAAAATTAGTGCTTAAAAAGTGTCTGTAAGGGTCTTTGTTGCGCTCTACTTTATTGAGTGATTCTCTTTTATTGCCATAGGTAAAATGTAAAATATGCTCTTTTTGAAGATGTTTTATGCATTGATAAGTGCGGCCGCCATAAACCACTTTATAGGAGGCATTGGCAAGATAATTTTGAATGAAATTTTTTTTGATGATTTGATTATCGCAATCTGAAAATAAAAGCAGGTCATATTGGGCTTTCTGTGCCATATATCTTCGGATGTTTTGTCTGCCTAGAGAGCTAGGCAAAATTTCATATTTTACATCTCTTAGCTCAGATGATGCTTGTTTATTTTCTTGTGTAAAACAAGTCGATCCGTCTTCAATGCACAGTATTTCAAAGACAATGTTTGTTTTGCAGAGCTGCTGATGCAAAGCTCGAATAAGAGCAGAAGCATTAAAATTATATAATGGCACTAAAACAGAGAGCACTGGTCATAAAGAAATAGAAGACTAATTTACAATTTCTTTGAGTGAACCACCTACACAATGAAAGGTTCTTGATTTAAATTTTTCAAGCACATTGGCATCATGCGTCGCAATAATCACTGATTTTCCGCCATTGCAAATATCAAAGAGTAGCTTCATAATTTCTTCAGAGGTTTGCGGATCTAAATTTCCGGTAGGCTCATCAGCTAAAATAAGAGGCGGGTCATTTAAAAGGGCTCTGGCTATACCTACTCTTTGTTGTTCGCCACCAGAGAGTTGATGAGGCATTTTGTAGCCTTTTTCTTCGAGTTTAACGCGCTGTAATACCTCAATAATGCGTTGTTCAATTTCTTTTTTGTTTTTCCAACCAGAGGCGCGTAGCGCAAAAGATAAATTATCAAACACACTGCGGTCCATTAAAAGCTGAAAATCTTGAAATACAATACCTAAGTTCCTGCGCAACATCGGAATGTCTTTGGTTTTGATTTTAGAAAAGTCGAATCCCAATATTGTGCCCGAGATGTTTTTGGGTTGAATATCTGCGTAGAGTGTTTTGAGCAAAGAGCTTTTGCCACTGCCTGTTTTGCCCACTAAATAGATCAATTCGCCTTGGCGTACGCGAAAAGAAACTTGAGTGAGTATTGGGATGCCGCTTTGCAAAATATCGGCATTTTGAATATCGACAAGTTGATCCATTACATGCAATGTTTATTGTGTGTGAACAACCTTTAGTGTTAAAGGCATATCAGTGAGTTTTGTAAAATCTTCACCTATTTTTCGAATGGTTTCGTCGTCAGATTCATGCATCCACTCTACATCAAATGAACACCCGGTGTTTTTCTTTATTTTACTTAGTTTTTTTAAAAGTTCAAATAAAGAAATAATAGAAGATGAGTTAATGTAGTTTAGGTTAAAATTAAACCTGTAGTTTTTTGAATGCATCGGGTCAAAGGCATCAAACCAATCTAGAATAGGGGTGTAAAATTTTCTAGAGTTTTCAGGGAATGATCGGCCTGTAATAGAAAAGTACCCTTGTGTAGGATCTAATGTAATTTCAGGCGTATTGCTGGTGGGTTCAACGATTAATTTACGCATGTTCTAGGGGTAAAGTAGTGGTCATTGAAAAAATAGAGTATTCGTTAGAGATATTCACAAATTTGGTGCTGATTTTTCCATTGCATTTAGATAAAATAGTAAGTAAGCCTAATCCGGCGCCGCCTTTTAATGAAATAGAGCCTTTGGCTAAGCGGTCAATATAGCGTTGTTTTAATTGTGTGTTTTGCAATGATTTTAAATCAGAGATGCGCTGAATTAATACGGGCACCTCTGCATTTGAAATTAAATTGGCTGTTTGAATCGAAAGGCTAGAACCTTCAGAAAAGGTGATGTAACATCCTGGTGTTTTTTGCTCAATTCGGCTGCCGTGTAATCGAATATTTTGAATCATTTCTACAGCAGTAGAAAATGCAGATTTCACATGTTTTTTAATATAGTTCTTTTTATGGAGATGGCCTTCTAAGACTGAGGTTAAACGCTCTGTGTCTTGATTAATGAAATGTCCACAAAACGAATCAAGTAATGTAGCAGATGAATCTGTTTTGATCTTTTTTACTGCCGTTTTATAAAAAGTTTCAATGGCGTTAGTGCTGTTTTTTGATATGTGTAAAGATACTTTAGACAAACAGCTAGTCTTCTTTGGTTTCGATCATTTTAAACGGCAAATTTAAGATGGCTTCATAATCTTCGCCTGCTTCTAGCATGTCTTCATCGTCTTCTTCGTAATACCAATTAATATGAACATTGCCTGATTTTTGATTGAGTGCTTCAAGCTTTTTTAAAACATCTAAAATACATTTTGACGAGCTGGTGTTAAAGTATTCTAGTTCAATGTTTACTGTGGTTTGACTGGCCGGTTTTTCGGTATAAGCCGCAAGCCAATCCATTATTGGATTGTAAAAGGCTACAGAATTCTCAGGAATTGATCGCCCCTTAATGTCAATGGTGCCTTGCTCGGGGTTTAATGCTATTTCTGGTGTTTTGGCTGATCCTTCAATGTTAAATGCGTCCATGTGTTAAAAAAGTAAAATGTGTATGCTAAATGGTTACGTTCACTTCTAGAGTGAAAAAGTACGTATTTTTATCGACTTTTTGAAACGAATAGCCCAAATTGTTTTGAGATTTACGAACCATGTCTATTAGACCTAACCCGCCTCCTCCTTTGGCTGATATTTGCCCATTGTTTAATATTTCTTTATGGTATGCTTTCAACTCATCTCTGTCTAATGAGTTTAAAAAAATAATGCGTTCTTCTAGTTTAGTCACTTCATTTTCAGCGATAAAATTACCGGTGCAAATTTTAAAAAAGGCTTCATTTTTAGCCAACATAAACATAGATGAAGAGTGTAAGTGGTGCTCTATTTTTTGATCGATGTCATTATGGTGGTAAAGATTCTGAAGTGACTCTACAAGAATATTGTATAGTTTTTTTTGCACTTTTTGACTCACATCAGTGTCTTTAATTTTTTGCTCAAGAATATCCAGCATAGAAGAAAGAATTTCTTTATTGGCTTCGCCTTTGTACGACAACAAAATTTTATTTGAGGTCATCACATTAAACAAATGATGTAAATCAACCATTACAATTGTTTTAAACAAATATATAATTCTAGACCTCAAATCAAAGAAGATTTTTTTAATTCTAAGGAATAACCACTTTTCCCTTTACATTTGTAGGCATGTCTGATTGGTTCTCCTCTTGGTTTGATACAGAATATTACCATGCACTCTATGCGCATCGCGACACCAATGAGGCCGCTTTTTTTATTGAAAATATAGTAGATCAACTGGCTTTTCATCCCCCCAAAAAGATATTAGAAATAGCTTGCGGAAAAGGCCGGCATGCCAAACATTTTAACCGTTTAGGTTTTAACGTTTTAGGGGTAGACCTTTCTAGAAAAAGCATTAAAGAAGCTCAGAAAATGCAAACCAACACACTGCAATTTCAGGTTCAAGATATGCGTAATTTAGAATACAAACAATCCTTTGATCTAGCCACTTGTTTGTTTACCAGTTTTGGTTACTTTGACTCTTCCTTAGACGATCAAAAAATAGTACATGGAGCGTATAACGCTTTAAAACCAGGCGGCTTTTTTGTGCTCGATTTTTTAAACGCCCATTTAGTAGAGAACGCATTGCGCGATAAGCCCTTGCAAACCGGCGTAATAAAGCGCGGTACATATAGATTTGAGACTAAGAAATACATAGCGTCAAGCTTTGTTAAGAAATCCATAAAAGTATTCGATAATGAAGAGTTTAAAGCTGAATTTCACGAACAGGTACGCTTGTATTCAGCTAAAGAATTGCGCGCACTTATTGAAGCACAAGGCTTTAAAATTAGAGCGGTGTATGGAAATTATACGCTTGAAAAATTTGATCAAGAAAAGAGCCCGAGATGTGTGATTTTTGCAGTGAAATAATCTAATTTTGTGCCATAAAAATTTTAAAATTTAATTCTTATGTCTGTATTGGTTGGTAAAAAAGCGCCTGTTTTCACTACTGAAGCGGTAGTGAACGGTGTTGAGGTAGTCGAAAAATTTTCTTTAGAGCAATATATCGGAAACAAGCATGTGTTATTCTTCTTTTATCCGAAAGATTTCACCTTTGTATGTCCTACAGAGCTGTTTGCATTTCAAGCTAAAATGGCTGAATTTGAAAAGCGTGGTGTAGCGGTTGTAGCCTGTTCTACAGACACGCCAGAGTCTCACTGGGGATGGCTTCAAATGCCTAAAGATAAAGGCGGAATTCAAGGGGTAACGTACCCGATTGTAGCAGATACAGACAAAACTATATCGGCCAATTTCGGCGTTTTGGCAGGCGAATACGATTTAGATGAAAACGATCATTTAGTGGCTTCAGGTCCAATGATTGCGTACCGTGGATTGTTTTTAATTGACAAAGACGGAATGGTGCAGCATCAAATCGTAAATAACTTTCCGCTCGGAAGAAGTGTTGATGAAGCCTTACGTATGGTAGATGCACTACAGCATTTTGAAAAGCATGGTGAGGTTTGCCCAGCCAACTGGAAAGAAGGTGACCAAGCTATGAACGCTACTCATGAGGGTGTGGCTGAGTATTTAGCGGCACACTAGTCGTTTATAAATACAAAATAACTTATCAGAAGCGTCACTGTACTTAATGGTGACGCTTTTTTTATGCGATTTTCTAATGTATAATTCGAGTTTAAAGGTTAAAAATCGATGTACAAATAAGAAATGTCTTGTTGTTTTTCTCTAATAAACAGGTAAACAAAACTTGCCGTACAGAGTAAGAACCAAATAAGATGCGTAAAAATTTTAAAGGCGGTTTTCATAGTATCGTTTAATGTTTTGAGCTGTTACAAAGGCTTCGTAGGTTGATATATGCTGTACGTCTAAAAAAGTGCCGCCCATGTTGCCGCTTTGTGAGCCATCAATAAATGGGATGTTGTGTCGCGTTAAAAGGCGTTTAATCGATTCGATCACATGCTGATGTGAAGCCAGCTTTTCAGGATTTTTTTGGGCACAAAACTTTTGGTTGAACGGGCCTAAATAGAGCACTAAATCTATTTGATATTGTTGAGATAAAACGATGAAATCTTCAAGCATTTTGTATTGAAAGTCAGAGGTTTCATTGATTGATGGAAATTCGGCTTTTTTCTTTGCAAATGCTATAGAAACATTTTGCATGGTGTCTAGGTCATAAAAATAAGATGTATTTGGGGGGATGTTTTTTGCGGCAGATAATGTAGAGTCAAAATAGTGTTCAAAAACATTTTTTTTACATTCAGCATGCGATTTACGATAGATTAAATAGTTTAAATTGTGAAAAAATAGAGACTTATAGTGGTTCCATAATGGATCAATGCTATTTTTAAGATCAAATATATCGGCTGCTTTCATATACCTTTCATACAACTGATGTTGTTGCATTTGGGGTTTTGTTTTCTTTATTAGATCTGCTGACACATAACGTTTATAATATCCCTTGTGAAATGTGTTTAAGCCATATCGCCAATAGGTAGGGTTAATGTAGAATACTATTTTTTGATCTTTAAAGGCTTCCGGATTATTTAAAATATGCGGAAAATACACATAAGGCGATCGCCCAGCACCAGCCAATTTGACTACGGGCTTGTAAGTAAACGAGCTGTCTTGATTTAAGAGTTCTGGGTAGTTATACCCCTCTAAGCTATTCGCTGTTTCTGAAGTGCCTAAAATAAGAAGGCCATTTGTTTTTTTGATTTGGTCAAGAAAACCATAAAAGCTTTTATTTCCTTTTTGTATTTGTTTGCCTTCTAAAGCATTTGGTTTACAGTTGTGGTTTTTGAGTAAAGACAAATAAACCGGAATCCCTATGAATACAATGCCTAAAGCTAAAAGCGTAGTAAACCATAATTTAGAGCGGTATATATATGATACAGAGAATTGAGACATTTATAGGTGTATATTTGGGGGGATTGTAATGTCTTTTGAAAAAAAGAAGAGCGTTTTAGTACGGCTTGTGTTTTCTTTAATTTGAATTGAGTAGAGGTTTTTTTCTTTTCGATCACTCATCTGTAAATCTTTCTTAGAGATTTCAGCGATGCCTTTAGGATTAAATCTAATCTCTAGGGTTTGAATAGGCTCTTGAGTATCTATGTTTTGGCAATAGGCTGTTACATTTTGGTTTGAAAGTCTTTTGTTTTTTATGAATAGCCCTTTGCTTGGATGGGCATATACAATAGTCTGATCAGACGATCTTATTAATCCAGATAGGATAGGGGATAATTGAGATGTTTTATAATTAAAGAAAAACCATCCTACGGTCACAAACAAAAAGGTAAAAAAACATAAAGCCGTTCTTTGTAGCTTAGTTTTTGAATAATGATTTAAAAAAAGTTTAAATAAAATTAATCCCAGCGCATGCCATAATCCCCAATAAATGAAATTCAAGGTATTGCCATGCCATATTCCGCAAACAGTAAAGGTTATAAGATAACCTAATGACGACACAAGCATTCTTGGTTTATGGCTTAAGAAAACATTTAAACCTTTGACTACCGGTATAAAAACATATTCAAATAAAAAATTTGAAAAGGTCATATGCCAGCGTTTCCAAAAATCAGATAGGTTTTTAGCTAGGTAGGGCATGTTAAAGTTTTCGGGTGTTTTTATCCCTAAAAGGTAAGCCGTTCCGATTGCAATGTCAGAGTATCCAGAAAAATCTAGTAAAATGTAAAATGAATAAGCGAAAAGACTAATGAGTAATTGAAACTTCCATCCCCACTCAGGAAATACTGCTCCAAAATCAAGCGCATATGGCGCAAGAGTATGGGCAAGCAGATGTGTTTTGATAACACCTAGACAAATTCTAAATATGCCCACCTTAAATAAAACAGGAGTGTAGCGAGAGTGCTCGTGTAAAAGCCAGTATGAAAAGTTAGCGTACCGATCAATCGGACCGGCTAAAAAACTCGGAAAAAAAAGAATGTAATTCATAAAGCCAAGTAATGAAAGTTTATGAATCTGTTGCTTGTAGGCTTCAATAAGCACATGAATACATCTAAATACGATGTATGAAAGGCCTATACGCTCTAACCATCTAAGTTCTGCTAAGGTATAGAGCTTAAAGATAAACACCATAAGAATTAGACCAATAGAAAAAACAAGCAGCTTTTTAGAAGCGCTCTGCTTAATTACATAGGCTAAACCATAGACAACTCCGGCACATAAAGCTAAAATAAAAGCTTTTCTATAGTCAATTATAAAACTTAAAATAGACAGATTGCCAGCCAGTAAAATAATTTGCGTGAATAGAGGGCGCTGTACTCTCTTAGCTAAATGAAACAGCGATATAAACGCGGCAATCGTTAAGAAAAGATATATAGACTGAAATAGCATTTAACTGATTAAAAAATACAATTAATTATTAAATTTAATTGCTTTATTTTTTGTTAGATATTCAAGAGTTTAAAATAAAAAAATCACCAACTATTTTGTGATCAGGGGTTTAGTTTTTTCATAAGTGATCTTCAGGATTAAATATCCTGGGCTTCTCCGAGGTCAACATAAAAAGCCCTTAAAGCTGATGGCTTTAAATGTTTGTATTTTTAGTGTGCTCACTTATGCTGTGGCATAGACACGCCCCCTAAAACACAAAAACCACTCATTCGAGTGGCTTTTTATGCTCTAGTGATCGCGGCAGGATTCGAACCTGCGACCGTCTGCTTAGAAGGCAGATGCTCTATCCAGCTGAGCTACGCGACCATTTAGTTTGGCAAATTTAAACAAAATCTTAGAGCAAAGAACAGCTAAAAGCGCTTAATTTTTTTTAAATTAGAACCAGACTTCGAATGCGATTTATTTTACATAGCAGATTTTTCTTTTTTCTTTTTTTATTAGGGGCATGTACGCATGGCTTTGCTACAAACTATTATATAAATGGTAATTTTACTCCTGATGATGTGTATACCACTAACGGAGGTATAAACTCAATCTCTAGAGGCTTAAGCCCGAATGAACCTTTAAGAACTATTCAATATTTATTAGATACATTTGATTTAAACCCTGGAGATACGGTGTTTATTGATGCGGGGGTGTATCGGGAAGAAATAATACTTGACTTAAATGACCAAGGCAGTATTTCAGGTGATGTTGTATTTAAAGGTGCTGGAAGCGATTTAAGTATTCTAAGAATAGAATCAGCAATGGTAGATCAAATTGCGCTAAACATTAACCAGGCAGATTATTTAACTTTTCAAGACATTGGCTTTGAATACAACTCTAAACATACTAGCCCAGTTACAGAAGGTTATGGGGTAATAACGGTATATAAATCAGATCATATTAGCTTTAAAAATTGCCGGGTTTTACACAACAATACCATCTCTGACCCTAATGATGCCACAACTTATGAAAAATCTACCTATGCTGGAATTAAAATAGAAAGCTCAACTAATATCACGGTTGATTCGAGTAAGGTGTTTGTTTTAACAAATGAGGATAGAAAAGGGGTCAATGATTTAAATGTATTTTGTTTAAGTTTTTATGGGGATTCAGCTTTTCAAAATCAAAATATTTTAATATCTAATTCTAGTTTATTTGCGGATACATCAATTTTTAAAACTTCCAGTTTAGGAATTTCATATGGAGCATATTCTAATGGATCAAACAAGAATCTTACTTTTAATAATAATCATATTTTAGCAAATAGAGGGATTTTTTTTAATCACCTTTCTAACTCTAAAAGTCTTCAAGTAGAAGGACTCATAATGATGAATAATTATTTTTATAATAGAACTGGTTGTTTATATTTTGTTCCAACTACTGATCCGTTAGCATTAAATACTGGTGAAATTGTAAACAATAATTTTTTTTCAGAGAGTGCTTCGTGTTTTATTTTATGGTTTAATTATTATTTAATTCATGATCTTGTTTTAGTAAATAATATATTCCAAACAAATTCAAGTAAAGATGGTGTTTTAGCATTTTATTTTGGTACTCAGTCAGATAGATTTTTTAAAAAAGTGGATTACAATATTTTTTATGCTCCAAATTATAATGATACAATTTTTAGTATTTATCCAGTAAGTAATACAAATCAAACATTTTCTGACGTTGAATCTACCAACTACCAATCTGAACAAGGCAATGGCAACGAAAATTCTTTAAATGTAGACCCACACTATCAAAATTTAAGTTTACCTAATCCGCTCGTGCATCCGTATTGGAATAACTTAGACGTCTGCCAGGGCGATACTGGTGAAAGTTTACCTAGCGTCACAACAGATATATATGGTGCGCCAAGAAATACGCCATATATTGGCGCACATGAATTTATGCCAAGCCCTACAGGGCTATCGGGGTTTTACACCATTAACCCTAATTTGCAGGGCAGCAGAGTCAACTACCAAACCCTAGCAGATTTATCATCAGATATAGAAAATGGCACCAGAAATGATGGGGGCTGCCCCAATGGCCCAGGTTTAATAGGAGACATTGAAGTAGAATTATCGCCTGGCAATCATTATGCTTGTAATACCCAATTTAACTCTAATACACAAGTAGGCTATGCATCTTATAGTCTAACCTTTTTTGGCGCTAACACGGCCAATAGGCCCAAAATTACAGCCAGTTGTGCAAGCGATAATTTAATTGAGTTTTATTCTAATAATAGAGCATTTAAAAAAGTACGCTGGCAAAACGTAAAATTTGAAACTGATGTAAATACCTTAAAACCAGATGCTTTAATTGATTTTACTGGTGCTGGCTCTGGCGATGGCTTAGATTCTTTAGTTGTAGAAAGATGTATGTTTGTTGGAGCCCAGAGGTGTCTACGCATAATCGATAATCATGTTGGCCCCGTAAGTATACTAAACAACGACTTTGTGAACCATAATCGGGGTGCTATTTATTTAAATCGTGTACACGAAAATATTGATATAGAGAATAACAATATTGACATGCCAAATATTAGTTCATTTAGCAATGGAATATATACATCAAATAAATCAAATAACAATACTGATATCAGCATCAAAAAAAATAAAATTTTTGTCAATGCAGGTAGCGTTGAAGGTTACAAGGGCATTTATATGTTAAGTAACACATCAAAAAATGATGAGTGTATCAATAATGTGATTAAAATTAGCGGATCAGGCTCAGGGTATTCAGGTATAGATATTCACAATCATACGGCAACTACTACTAAATATATTCACAATAGCGTTTTTATTGATGCAGTTTCTGCATTTAATTCTAATGGGATTTTTCTTGATAATCACGATGGGACAATTTTAAGTATAGTGAATAATATTATATACAACTTGTCTACTACAGGTACTGTTCTTCATTACTCAGGAAACACTAGTTTATCAATTAATAACAATTATAACAATTTAGCTAAATCTCCAGGTAGCTCTGTTGTGCAAATACAGGGCTTATCCTTAGGAGCTAATTCTATTGGGTTAGACCCTGAATTTAACGATAGTTTAAATTTAACTAAAGAAAGCCCTAAAGAGATTAGTAGTGGAATGTTTATTGATAATCTACCAGCAGACCAGTTTCATGATTATGATGATATTCTAGGTAAACAAAGAGATAATCCGCCGCATATGGGGGCGTACGAGTTTACACGTGCGTATTATTATGTTGGGAATGTGGCAGATAAAAACTGGGAAAACCCAAATAATTGGGCCTACTCTACTGGCGGACCACCATTGGTAGATTTTAGACCTTTACTAGGAGATATTGCCCATTTTGATGATAATTCATTTATACCTTGTACCACTAGTGATAGGCCAAATGTAGTGATTAATGCGCATGAAAAAGTAGGGCAAATTAGATACCTTGGCCCTTGTACACCTACATTAAAAACAAACACAACGTCTAGTTTAAGTATTTTAAACCCATAATAATTATACTATTATGAAACATAATTTTATTCTCATATTGCTCATCGTGAGCCAGGCCCTTTTATCTCAGCCCTTTTATTTGAACGATCAAAAACAAAATCAGCCTGCTATAGAAAATGAAAAGTATGGCAGGGTGATTGACGCAAGCGTACAGCATGTTTTTGTAGGTGTTGCTAAGCATCAGCAAAGCAAAGGCAAAGTAGATGTATATACCAAACAAGAGTGCCAAACTTGGCAAAAAAGTCAAGAAATAGAAGGCTTGCATCATAAACCAGGCGATCGTTTTGGGCATGCTCTTTCTTCTTATCACACGTCTTTGGCTGTAGGCGCACCTAACCATGGCTGCGATTATCAAGGGAGTAATTGCACAGGTAATAGTGGCGCTGTGTATGTGTACAATTTCACAAATACCTGGGGCTTAGCTCAGAAAATAAGCCCTATACATGCAGATGTTCAGGCCTTTGGCAGCCAGGTGTATTTGTTTGAAAATATTCTTTTAATAAGGGCAGAAACACAAGCCTTAGAAGCGCTTGTGTATATTTACGAGAAAAATGCAGCCAACCAGTGGGTCGAGGTTCAAATATTAGAGGCCTCAACTTTCAGTGCGGGGATAGATTTTGGCCGATCGCTTTTGGCCAATAAACAAGGATTATTCATTGGCGATAACACATTATATAATTCAGCAACACATAGGGGTTCCGTTTTTTATTTTCAACATATTGGCAATGCCTATCAGCTTACTCAAACGCTTACTGCACCTGATAGCTCTGAGTCTTTTGGCTTTGCATTGGCTTTTTCTGATCAAACACTTTATGTGTCTGACCCTAAGGCTAATATTAATCCGCAGGGCCAAATACTCCAAAAAGCGGGGCAAGTGCATGTTTTTCAGAATATAGGCTCAGCGTTTGTTTTTGATCAGTCTATTCATCGTGACACGCCCAAAACAAATGATGGTTTTGGTTTTTCAATAGATGCCAACCAAAGCTATTTAGTGGTTGGTGCTCCAGAAGCTAAAAACAAAACAAAGCCCATCCCCTCAAAATATAACGCTGGCATGTCTTTTATCTTTGATGCACAAAAAGGCTTTGCGCAAGTACAAAAATTATTTCACCCGCGCTCAAAAAGAAATCATGCCCAAGATTTTGGGTATGCCATTACTTTAAATTCTTCAGAACTTTTTATTGGCGATCCGGGTCATGGACAACATATCCCACAATTTAAAGACGCGGTTGGTGAGGTTTATTTTTATAATCTATGTGATAGCATCCCCCCGCCTTATTCCGCTTATAATTTTGCTCTTGAGTATGAATTTTGCGAAGGAGAAACCCTTTCATTACAAGCCGATCTTTGTAATCCGTCATGCGAGATTTTATATACCGAGGCTTCTTCTGCACATTCAGATCTACTAACCATACATGAATCGTATACCATATCACCGTCTCATTCTACAGATATTTTGGCGTATACCTATGTAAACGATCAATGTATTAGCGCAGAGGCTTTGGTGTTTCAATTACATAAAAATGAGATACAGCCTGCTGTTTTAGAGCACACACATTATCAGGCTTGTGTTTCTGAAGAGCTGGTATTGCAAGCACAGGCCCCTTCAGCACAAACAGAAATTTTATGGTTTTCTGCACCTTTAAACCAAGGCGCATTTTTAGGTTCAGGCCCCACTCTTAGCTATACCTTTACGCAAAACGATACTTTGTATGTTTATGCCGTACAAGAAAGTTGCACAAGTAAGGCCACAGAGGTTTATGTACATCAGGCAGAATACCAGGTGGTCACAGGGCAAGCGTTTTATGAGGTCTGTGCAGGGCAATCTCTCACTCTAGAAGCACAAAGTAATGACGGTGACATTCAGTGGTTTGATCAGCCAGATACCTCTTTGGGCGCCTTCGCCACAGGCAGTTCAATTGTGGTTTCTCCTCTTGCAAATGCTGTTTACTATGCCTATGCGACCCAAACCAATTGCTTGCAACAGCCTTTGGTTGTAAAGGTTACGGTGAAAAAATCACCTCAGCCACCTAAAGGGCAAGACCTTTACCAGGTTTGTAGTGAATCATCAGTTGATCTCACGGCTTATGCAAGGCGAAATGAACAGGTTTATTGGTTTTTAGATACGCTTTCTTTAGATGATCCAGTACATGTTGGGTCTAATTTTACAAGCTCTGCCAATCAAGACATTTGTTATTATGTTTATAGCTATGATGGGGGATGTTATAGCTCTGAGTATTTAGAAGTTTGTATTGATGTTCTAGATGCTCCACAAATTCCAGAAACTGCGGATGATTATATAGAGATCTGCGCCGGCAGTGCCGTAACCCTTACAGCCACAGGCACAAATCTAGAATGGTACAGTGATGCAGGCTTAAGCGACCAAATCGGACTAGGCGATAGCATTTCTGTAAGCCCAGGGGCTAACACAGTTTACTATGTGGTGAGTACAAGCGAGTGCGGAAATTCTCAGGCCGAAGAAATAGAAGTGGCTCTACTGCCTTTACCAGATCAGCCACTTGTGGATCAGGATTATGTAGAAATCTGCACAGGCAGTGCCGTAACCCTTACAGCCACAGGCACAAATCTAGAATGGTATAGTGATGCAGGCTTAAGCGATCAGATCGGACTAGGCGACAGCATTTCTGTAAACCCAGATGCGAGCACGACTTACTATGTAGTGAGTACAAGTGAGTGCGGAAATTCTCAGTCTGAAGAAATAGAAGTGGTGCTACTGCCTTTGCCCGAAGCTCCAGAAATTACGGATGATTATGTAGAGATCTGCACAGGCAGTGCCGTAACCCTTACAGCCACAGGTACCAATTTAGAGTGGTATAGTGATGCAGGCTTAAGCGACCAGATCGGATCAGGCGATAGTATTTCTGTAAGCCCAGATGTGAGCACGACTTACTATGTAGTGAGCGTAAATGAGTGTGGCGTATCAGAGGCACTAGAGATAGAAGTGGTGCCTATTGCCATAGATGCTGAAATTATAGACGCCAATCAAGATGCTTCAGACAATCTTAGTTTTAATTTCGATGCCAATTATTCTAGTGACATTACCCAAGTAACTTGGTATTTTGACGATGGCAATACATCGACTGATTTATACCCCTCGCATACGTACACAGATTGTGGCAATTACCAAGTGGTACTGCAGGCAGAAAATGAAATAGGCTGTGTTGCATACGACACCTTAGAGATTGATATTGCCTTTTTCGTAGGCGAGATCCCTAATATTTTTACTCCTAATGACGACGGAGTAAACGACGAGTTTTGCATTGAGACCAGCTGCTTAACTAATTATAATCTTACCATATACAATTTTTTTGGAAATGTTGTATTTGATTCTTTTTTGTCTAATGAATGTTGGGATGGAACAGATTATTTATTTGGTAGTCAAATGCCTGACGGTGTCTATTATTATGTTTTAAATTCCAATGAGTTTTCAACTACTGGTACAGTGACTTTAATGCGTTAATTTGTCTTTTGTAATTTATGTATTTGCTCTTTTAGTGGGCTTTGTGATGGGCCTGTTAGGCGGAGGAGGCACTATACTTTTAATTCCGGTTCTGGTATACATAAAAGGTATGCCTGCAGGGCAAGCCACTAGTTATTCATTGGCCTGTGTGTGCTTGGCTGCATTTTGGGGGGTGATACGTTCTTTGCAAACAGAAAAAATAAGCAGCAAAGTTCTTGTGTATTTTGGTTTGCCTCTTTTTATTTCTGTATACCTCACTAGAGGGTTTGTTTTTTCAGCTATACCATCTTTTTTTCACATAGGGTCTTATACCACCATTAGTAAAGACGCTTTAATTTTATTGGTATTTGTTTCAGTGATGCTTTGGGTATCATTTTTAATGATTCAAGAAAAAAAACCAACGGCGAAAAAAAGGGGTAAAGTCAATCCATTTATGCTTATGAGCTCTGGTGTTTTTATCGGTCTTTTAACCGGTATTATTGGCATTGGCGGCGGCTTTTTAATTGTACCTGTTTTAGTGTTGTTTATGGGGCTTTCTATGCAATCGGCCATTGTACATTCTTTGGTGTTGATTTTTATAAGTGCTGGGGTAGGCTGTGTGTCAGATTTTATAAGTGGAGTGCGCTTAGATGTGGTGTTTCTTTTGTGTTTTGCTTTGATGGCCTCTGTGGGTTTGAGTATAGGCAGAAAACTATCGGTAAGGGTAAATCAACAAACACTCAAAAAAGGATTTGGCTATTTTATTCTTTTAATGGCCGCTTTAATTCTTTGTAAAGAGCTTATGAAAAATTAGTCGATCAAACGATATTTTTATTTCTTTGTAAAAAAAAGCAATGTCTATACTTGATGCCTTTGAAACAGGCCAGCATAAACAAGAAAAAAGCCATTTAAGAAACCTCATCATGATTGCTAAGGCTGATGGTGAAATAGATCAGAAAGAGCTAGACTTAATTGAAAAAATGGCTGCGCGTTACAATGTGTCAAAACAAGAAGTGCAAGCATTATATGAGCACCCAGAGCAAACCCCAATTCATCCGCCCACCAATAAAGAAGACAGATATAAGCGCTTGTATAATCTAGTTGAAATGGCTATGGCCGACGCTATACTAGAACACCATGAAAAAGCTCTTTTATTGCGCTATGCCATAGGTATTGGTTTTGCTGTTGATAAGGCCGAGCAAGTTGTTGATCAAATCTGTGCGCTGTATTCTAAAGAACTGTCGTTTGAAGACATCTACGAAAAACTATCTTAAACCTTAGAGGCATTAAAAGATGAATCCGGCCTCAGAGGTGATGGCTTTACTGCTTTCGCACCCATTTCTCAACACCTTTATTCAACACCTTGAAAAAAATCCTCAGCATAAGGTTTTGGCGCAAAATACACTGGGGTCATTACGGGCATTACTCGCTGTTTTAGTTTTTGAAAAAACACAAAAAACACAAGTCTATATTGCTGAGCATAGAGAAGCTGCTCAATACATTTACGATGACATCAAAAACAGCTCAGAGCATAAAAGAGCCTTTTTTTTAGATGGCTTTGACAACTTGTTTGATAAAACATCAAAAGACAAAGAAACAGAGCATCAAAGATTATCTGTTCTGCATGCGTTAACCAAAGAGAAAAGCCCTGCCATTATTGTAAGCTATACAGAAGCCATGGCGCCAAAGATGGTGGGTAAAGAAAAAATCAAACATCACGGGCAATCTATTAAGGTAGGCGATGCTTTAGATCCGGTTTTTATAACAGAGTATTTAGACAGTTATGGGTTTTCGTCTTTAGATTTTGTTTACGCCCCTGGCACATTTTCTGTCAGAGGTGGCATTATGGATGTGTATTCTTATGCCTCTGAACATCCATTTAGAATTGAATTTAACGATACAGTAGTAGAATCCATTCGGTCTTTTGATCTTGAAACTCAGCACTCTATTCAACATTTTGACCATGTAAATATTTTGCCAAATATTTCTGAGCTCAAAGAAAAAGAAAAAACAACAAACACTTCTTTATTTGATTTTTTAGACGCTCAAAAGCCCGTATACTGGTTTGAGAATTTAGATGCACAGTTTGCAAGATATCAGCACTATATCTCAGAGAGTGTTGAAGATTTTGAAAAAAGTGAGCGGTTAGAAAATTTCGATGATCACATGCTTAAACCTAAGGTGTTGATCGAAACAATAAAGGCTTTAAACAGTGTTTATTTTTCACAGACTACTCTTTTTGACTTGCACACACAAATAGATTTTCAATCTCAGCCACAGCCTAGCTATGTTAAAAATTTTGATGCACTACATCAAGATTTGCTAGACTTTAACACCCAAGGCTTTTCAAATTTTATTTTTGCTTACAATCCCAAACAAATAGAGCGTATTTATACGATTTATGAAGATCTTGAAAAGAGCGTAAATTTTAAACCTATATACGCATCCTTAAGCGAAGGCTTTTACTCTGAGGCATTGAAGTTGTGTTGTTTCACAGATCATCAAGTGTTTGGTCGCTACTACCGCTATAAAGACAAAAGGCTTTATAAAAAAGGTAAAAAAGCGCAAAGCATTAAAGATTTAATTGCCCTTCAAAAAGGAGATTTTGTTGTGCATACCTCTCATGGCGTCGGAAGATTTGATGGTTTAGAAGAAATACAAATCAACGGCAAAAAACAAGAAGCCATAAGAATTTATTACAGAGACAACGATCTTTTGTATGTCAATATTCATTCTTTGCATAAGCTCTCAAAGTTTTCATCTAAAGAAGGTAAAGTACCTAGTTTAGAAAAATTGGGTTCTAAACATTGGGCGCTTAAAAAAGCAAAAACCAAAGCGCGGGTTAAAAAAGTAGCCTTTGATTTAATTCAGCTTTACGCCAAACGAAAACAACAAAAAGGCTTTGCATTTTCACCAGATACCTATCTTCAAACTGAACTTGAAGCCTCTTTTATGTTTGAAGACACCCCAGATCAACTAAAAGCCACTGCATTAATTAAAAAAGACATGGAATCTGATGCGCCGATGGATCGTTTAGTGTGCGGAGATGTTGGATTTGGTAAAACTGAACTAGCTATTAGAGCAGCTTTTAAGGCTGTTGCAGATTCTAAACAAGTAGTTGTATTAGCCCCAACCACCATTCTCTCTTTACAACATTACCATACCTTTTCTGCACGCTTGAAGAACTTTCCGTGTACCATAGACTATTTGAATCGCTTTAAATCATCCCCCCAAAAAAAAGAAACACTAAGTAAGCTTAAAGAAGGCAAAATTGATATTATTATCGGCACACATGCGGTGGTGTCAAAGCGCGTAGAGTTTAAAGATTTAGGTCTTTTAATTGTGGATGAAGAGCATAAATTCGGTGTAAGTGTGAAAGATAAACTCAAAACACTAAAGGTAAATATTGACACGCTTACCTTAACGGCTACGCCCATACCTCGAACGCTTCAATTTTCATTGATGAATGCGCGTGATATGTCTATAATGAGTACGCCTCCGGTGAATCGCCAGGCGGTTGAGACAAGGCTTACACCCTATAATGAAGAGTTGATTCAAACTGCTGTGCACAGAGAGGTAGCACGCGGTGGGCAAGTATATTTTATCCATAATCGGGTGCAGAACATTCAAGAAATTGCGGGGATGCTCTCAAGGTTATGTCCTAAGGTAAAAATATCGGTGGCTCATGGGCAGCTCAAACCCGAGCTACTTGAAAAAAAAATGATGCAATTTATGGAAGGGGCTTACGATGTGCTAGTGGCTACAACAATTATTGAATCAGGGCTCGATATTCCGAATGCCAATACCATCTTAATTAATAATGCCCAAATGTTTGGGTTAAGTGATTTGCACCAAATGCGTGGTAGGGTAGGGCGGTCGAATCGAAAGGCGTATTGTTATTTGATAACACCGCCATTGCATTTGGTTTCAGTAGATGCAAGAAAACGCCTTAAGGTAATTGAACAATTTACTGAAATTGGCAGCGGCTTTCAAATTGCCATGCGCGACTTAGACATTCGAGGAGCCGGTGATTTATTAGGGGCAGAACAGTCTGGATTTATTTCTGATATAGGCTATGAAACCTATCAAAAAATACTCAATGAAGCCATAGAAGAACTTAAAGAAAATGAGTTTAAGGAGGTATTTAAAGATGAATTAGAGCAAAAAAAAACCTTTGTGACAGACTGTGCTTTAGAGTCAGACCATACACTGTTATTTCCGTCGAATTATATAAATAATGTGAGAGAGCGTCTTTACATGTATGATGTGTTGTCAAACATAAAAGATGAAAAAGCACTTGCTAGTTTTAAAGCAGATGTTCAAGATAGGTTTGGGCCTCTGCCTAAGGCGGCATTAGATTTACTAGATTCTGTGCGTTTGAAATGGTTAGGTAAGGCCTTAAATTTTGAAAAATTGATTTTAAAAAAAGAGCAATTGCATGCCTATTTTATAAAAAATGCAGAGCATAGATTTTATGCACAAGGCCATTTTGCAAATTTAGTAGCCCAATTACACACACATGGTTTTAAACCTGAGTTGGTTCAAAAAAAACAAGTTCTAAAATTAGTGTTCAAAAACATAAGCTCTGTTGATAAGGCATTAGAAGCACTGCGCTTATTTAAAGATTGATTCCTTACCTTTGGGGTATGAAAGTAGGCGTTATAGGATCAGGCTCTATGGGCTCAGGAATCGCACAGATTGCAGCTACTCATCATTGTGAAGTAGTCGTATACGATTTACATAGTAAGGCTTTAGATAAAGCCAAGGCAAAGCTTGAAAAAATCATGACGCGTCTTGTTGAAAAACAAAAAATTAGTCTGAATGAAAAGCAAGCAATTATAGATCGCCATGTTTTTACCAATAATTTTGATGATTTGGGGGGATGTGCGCTCGTGATTGAAGCGGTCATAGAAGATTTAAAAATCAAACAAACGCTTTTTAAACAACTTGAAGATCTTTTAGATCAGACCGCTATATTGGCAACAAATACTTCATCGCTTTCAATAGCGTCTATTGCATCGGTTTGTACACATATGGAACGCGTGATTGGTTTGCATTTTTTTAACCCAGCACCGCTTATGCCACTGGTAGAAGTAATACCCTGCGTGGCAACAGATCATAAGGTGGTCGAGCAAGCAAAGCAAATAATGATAGATTGGGGTAAGACCGTTGTACAAGCCAAAGATACGCCAGGCTTTATTGTCAATAAAGTAGCACGGCCATTTTACAGTGAGGCGCTTCGTATTTATGATGAAGGCTTAGCCAGTATTCAAGAGATTGATATGGCGATGAAATCAGTAGGGCAGTTTCGCATGGGGCCATTTGAACTTATGGACTTCATAGGCAACGATGTGAATTACAAAGTCACAGAAACTGTATTTAAGGCCTTTTATAATGATCCGAGGTACAAACCCTCATTTACCCAGAAACGTTTGTCTGAAGCTGGTTTTTTAGGTCGAAAAACAGGACGTGGCTATTACGATTACAGTGCAGATAATCATCCCCCCAAAACCATAAATGCTCCACAAGCACAAAAGATATTTATGCGTATTATCGCCATGTTAATTAATGAAGCATATGATACATTATTTTGGCGTATTGCCACCAAAAAAGATATAGAATGTGCCATGCAAAAAGGTGTAAATTATCCGAAAGGATTATTTGCTTGGGCCAAAGAAATAGGAATAAAAAATATAGTCAAAACACTTGAAGAGTTACAAGACCACTACCAAGAACAGCGCTATAGACTATGTCCTTTATTAAAACAAGATGCCCAAAGTGAATAATATAGCCCAACACATGCTTAATGAAGATGCTTTTTCTGAATGGATGGGTATTAAAATTCAGAACATCGATCAAAAAGGCTGCACACTCTCTGTAGAGGTTAGAGACAATATGACCAATGGGTTTGGCATAGCCCATGGAGGTATTTTGTTTTCTTTAGCCGATACGGCATTGGCTTTTGCCGCCAATCATTTAGGGCAAATTGCCAAAACGGTGCAAGCTCAAATCTCGTTTTTTAAGCCCGTATATAAGAATGATGTGCTACATGCTGTATGCACTTTAACCCATCAGGGGCATAAATTAATGCATTACAATATAGAGATTGTGAACCAGCATAAAGAACAGGTAGCGCAGTTTAAAGGAACAGTCTACAAAAGTTCTAAAACGTGGTAAGCTAATGTGCGTTAAGCCTCAATGAACCGCTGAAAAAAGTCACTGTATTCAAATTCTGTATTTTCCATTTGTATATACTTTTTGTACCTTACAAAGGTATATTAAAAGAACTCAATTTTTATGAAATCTGCTTTTATTGTTGATGCTATTCGAACGCCTATAGGAAATTTTGGTGGCACACTTTCATCTATCAGAGCCGACGATTTAGCGGCATTACCAATTGCTGAACTTATTAAAAGAAATCAGTCTATAGATACCCAAGCTATAGAGGATGTGATGCTGGGTTGTGCCAATCAAGCCGGTGAAGACAATAGAAATGTTGCACGCATGGCTTTGCTTTTAGCTGGCTTGCCAACTACAGTAGGGGGTGAAACCATCAATAGACTGTGTAGCAGTGGCATGGCCTCAACGATTAATGCAGCAAGGGCGATTGCTTGTGGGGATGGTGATCTATACATCACTGGAGGGGTTGAGCATATGACCAGGGGCCCTTGGGTGATTTCTAAAGTCTCTAAAGCCTTTGGTAGAGATGCACAGATGCACGACACAAGTTTTGGGTGGCGGTTTATAAATCCGAAGCTTGATGCTGTGTATGGTTCAGAAGGAATGGGGCAAACCGCTGAGAACTTAGTTGAAAAATTTAAGATTTCAAGAGAAGACCAAGATCGCTTTGCGTATCATTCTCAAATGAAAGCAACACGCGCCCAACAATCAGGTAGACTTGCAAAAGAAATTATAGGGGTAGAGATTAAAAAACGCAAACAAGAGCCTTTTGTTTTTGAGAAAGATGAGTTTATTAAACCTCATACGACTTTAGAGGTATTATCGAAACTAAGGCCAGCGTTTAAAAAGCAAGGAGGCTCGGTAACAGCAGGCACATCGAGCGGTCTTAATGATGGCGCTGCGGCCCTTTTACTCTCTTCTGAACAGGCACTTAAAACCTACAATCTAAAGCCTATGGCGCGCGTTGTCTCTTCTGCAGTAATGGGCGTAGACCCTTCTATAATGGGCATTGGTCCGGTTGGCGCATCAAAAAAAGCATTACAACGCGCTGGGTTAAGCCTTGATCAAATCGATATTATAGAGCTCAATGAAGCCTTTGCTGCGCAAGCCTTGGCTTGCATTCGTGAGTTGGGGTTGCAAGATGATGACCCAAGGCTTAACCCCAATGGCGGAGCCATTGCCATAGGCCATCCTTTGGGTATGACTGGCGCGCGACTGCTTCAAACGGCAGCATTAGAGCTGCAAATCACACAAAAAAAATATGCTTTAGTGACGCTTTGTATTGGCGTAGGACAAGGTTATGCCTGTATTATAGAAAGGGTTTAAGTATTTGGTATAGAGTCTTTTAGAATTACTTAAAATATTTTTTAAGAATCTTTTGTAACCTTTTGTAAAAACACGGCGTTAAAGACTATCAAAGAAGTAATTCTTTTAAAATTAAGTTTTTGTTCAGTGGACTAATTTATTATAATTAGTTCTGTGTTTTTCAAGAGGCTAAAGACTAGAAAAGTTCTTTGGCCTCTTGTTTTATAAGAGTAAGTGATTGTTTAATAGGGTTTTCTTCTAGATTGTTAAACTGATTCATAACTTCTTGAATGTATTGCATTGAAGTCGCTTTTGGGCCAACTGTTTTAAGGGCCAAATTGGCGCATTTTGCTACTTCTTCTTTGGCTCTTTTGATGTGTTCCCAGGTGCTTTGCTTGATGTAAATTTGTTGCGCTACATTATGATCGTATTCTGCCCGAATATTTTTTAAAACCTTAGCTTGAGTTAACACGCTACTGTCGTTTGATTTTTTTAAAGATCTAAAAAGCAATTGATCGGGGGTCAAGCGCTCTAAAAACAAAGTAAGCCTTTCATAGGCCTGTAATCTTAAAAGCAGCGTTTTTTCTTTGCCTGTTTTTATACTTTCAAGTTGTTTAAGTTTGAATTGAGAGACTAAAAAACTACGAATAATCAAATAAAAAAATCCGCATACAAACAATATTAAAGCTACAAATAACCAGTGTTCTGACATATACAAGGTGTTTTGTAGATCAAGATACAAATTTTCTTAGCTTTGTGTATATCAATGGTAGAATTAGCACAAAGAATCTCAGTTATTTCTGAATCACAGACTTTGGCAATGGCTCGGCTCACCAGAGAATTTAAATCTCAAGGTAAAGATGTTATAGGTTTGAGTTTAGGAGAACCTGATTTTAATACACCAGACTTCATTAAGGTGGCTGCTAAAAAGGCCATTGACGAGAATTATTCAAAATATACGCCAGTACCTGGTTTAGAAGACATTCGAAACGCGATTGTTCAAAAACTAAAGCGAGACAATAATCTAGAGTACCAGGTAGATCAAATTGTGGTTTCTACCGGCGCTAAACAAGTGTTGTTTAATGTTTGTCATGCGCTTTTAAATCCAGGCGATCAGGTGCTTTTGCCTGCGCCTTACTGGGTAACCTATAAAGAAATTATTAAGTTAACTGGCGCTCAGCCCATTGTTATTCAAAGTGGAATTGAGTCTGATTTTAAAGTAACAGTTGAGCAGCTAAAACAGGCTACTACCCCCAAAACAAAAATGCTTTTGTTTAGTTCGCCCTCTAACCCTACGGGCAGTATGTATACGAAAGAAGAGCTTGCAGCATTTGCTGACTTTTTAGAGGCTAATCCTTCCATTACAGCTGTTTCAGATGAAATATATGAGCATATATGTTTTGAGCGACAACATTATAGTTTGGCCTCGTTTTCTAAAATTAAAGATCAGGTAATTATTGTCAATGGGGTGTCTAAAGCCTTTGCTATGACAGGTTGGAGGCTTGGCTATATGGCAGCGTCTCAGCCCATTGCCGCCGCATGTTCGAAATTACAAGGTCAAGTCACTTCAGCAACCTGTTCAATTGCTCAAAAAGCAGCAGAAGCTGCTTTATTGGCTAATCCTTCCGAAATAAAATACATGCGCGATGCGTTTTTAGAAAGGCGTAATTTTTTACTGAATTTATTTGATCAAATCCCTCAAGTCAAAAAAAATACACCGGCTGGCGCTTTTTATCTTTTTTTAGATGTGTCTTCATATTTTGGCAAAAAAACGCCAGCGCAAAAGACCATTACTTCAGCGCATACACTATGCATGTATTTATTAGAACAAGCCTTGGTGAGTCTAGTGCCTGGCGAAGCCTTTGATCAGCCCAAGTGTATTCGTATTTCTTATGCCACTTCAAAGCCTATTTTAGAAAAAGCATTTTACAGAATTAAAGAAGCCTTAGAGGCATTAATATGAGTCTTAAAGAACATATATTATCGTTCACTGACTTGCACATTCTAGTGATTGGCGATGTGATGCTCGACTG
>JAHDCS010000028.1:27485-33935 GCA_020629755.1 Flavobacteriales bacterium
ATTTCTCCAGAAGCTCCAGTACCTGTCGTAGATGTAAATCGCCAGTTTAGTGCACTTGGGGGTGCGGCAAATGTGGCATTAAATTGCCAAAGTCTAGGGGCAAATACAACCTTAATAGGCGTAGTAGGAGAAGATCAACAGGCAAAAGAAATTAAAAACTACTGTCAAGAAAATAGCATTCGGGCACAGCTATTTTCAACAGCAGATAAACCCACTACCTGTAAAACACGTGTGGTTTCTGGAGCGCATCAGCTGTTACGTTTTGATGTTGAAAATACAGCTTATTTATCTGAAGAGTCTTTTCAAGACTATGAAAAACACATTTTTAATGTTCTAGACAAACAAGAGTTTGATGCTATAATTATTGAAGATTATGACAAAGGCGCGCTTTCAAAAGGCTTAATCGAAAGCTTAATTTCTTATGCAAGAGCACATAAGATATTTATGAGTGTAGATCCTAAGAAAAGACATTTTATGGACTACAAAAAGGTGAGCTTATTTAAGCCTAATCTTAAAGAAATTTCTGAAGGCCTGGGTGTAAGTGTAGCCTCTGATTTAGAGTCGCTTGATCAGGCTAAAAATAAATTATTTAAAGTTTTAGAATGTGAAAATTTAGTGGTCACACTCTCTGAAAAGGGCATGTATTTATCCACCAAATCTAATGCTAAGATTATACCTGCACATTTAAAATCGGTAGCCGATGTGTCAGGTGCTGGCGATACGGTAATAGCAGTGCTTACACTGAGTATGTGTAAAGAAGAAGACTTAAGTCAGTCTTCTTATTTAGCAAATCTTTCAGCCAGTATTGTTTGTGCCAAAAAAGGGGTGGTAGCCATTTCAGCCAAAGAATTAATTGAGGCTCTTGAATAAAAAAATAATAGAATGGTTTATTTTGCCGTTAATAGTAAAACACACAGATTCAAATTAAAAATCTTATATTGTAAATATGTCTTATAAAGCGCTTTTTTTCATTGCTGCTCTTGGTTTTTTTAATTCTGTGATGGCTCAAAAGCAGAAGGTGCAAAACCTCACTGAATTTGATGAGGTTTGGTTGCATTTTGGATTTGGCTTAAGTTTTAATAATCAGAGTTTTGAGTTGTCACATGACCCAAGAAAAATCATGGGAGATTCTTTGTTTGGCATAGAAGCCCAGCCTGAACTAGGCTTTAATATAAACCTATTGGCTGCATATCATTTAAATTCAAATACAGAGTTGCGGTTTTTTCCGGGCATTTCTTTCGGAACAGTAACCATGCTGTATACAGAATCAGATTTTTCGGGCGTACCCAAGACACCAACTGACATTGTAGTAGAGTCTACCAACATTGAATTCCCACTTTTTTTAAAATTTCGCTCTGATAGGCTTAATAACTTTGCCATGTATGGTCTTTTGGGGGGATATTATTTTTTAGATTTAGCCGCAGCTGATGATGTTGATAATAGCTCTGTCGCCAGAAAAGATATTGTACTTAAAACAAAAAAACACAATTATGGTCTTGCCTTTGGCGCAGGGATGGACTTTTTCATGAGTTTTTACAAAATGAGTTTAGAACTAAAATACAACATGGGCTTAAATAATATTTTAATTCAAGACAGAACCTTTTATTCTAGACCCATTGATTCAATTAAAGAGCGGATGCTTACGCTTTCTATTACCTTTGAAGGATAGTCTCTAAGAGTTCTTTTCAAAACTAAAATTCAAAATCTTATTCCGCTCTTTGGAATACTTATCTCCTCTTTTTGCCCCTATTTTCGTTGTTTTTTATCCAAAAATCCTCACATACACTAGTATGCATCTTCCCACATGCTGGCTCAAGCTTGCGCTTGCCCTTTCAAAAAAACGCCTTAATAGGAACAAAAATTTGAGGTTTTGAAAAGAACTCTCTAATAGAAAATTTAGAAC
The DNA here is from genome assembly GCA_020629755.1 of Flavobacteriales bacterium. Lineage (GTDB taxonomy): Bacteria > Bacteroidota > Bacteroidia > Flavobacteriales_G > JALEGO01 > JAHDHZ01. The sequence goes on from JAHDCS010000028.1 coordinate 29,389, forward strand.
TCTTTTAATTAGTCTGTAACGATTAATTTTTGCCTGATCTTTAGCGCATCTGATCTAAACTCCACCGTGTACGTGCCACTTGAAAGACGAAGCTCGTTTAAAGAACTTGTACTAAAATCAGATACTTTTTGTCCTAAGATATCGTAGATATGAACCGTACCTTTCAGAGATGGATTCAGATATAGAGTCTCAGTTTTTGATGAGGGATTCGGATACAGAATAGCAACAGATGATTTTTGCTCTTTAGAAATATTCAAAGGGTAAGCGCACAACACATCAATTACAAAGTTCACACTATTTTGATGAACCTGATCGCTCAGAGCATTTGTAAAGTAATCTAAATGATAGGTTTGGTCATCTAAAAACCAAAATTGCGAACTCATTTGTGCATTTTGAGCTGTAGGATGTATCTCGCAACTGCCTTGGGTTTCTATTTCTGGAAACAACGGGTTGTTGCCTAACGGAATTCCGGTGCCACACGGAACTGTCTCGTCAAACTCAGTATGAATACTGTAGATTTTAATGTCTGTGTTGTTTTGCACCCAACTAGCATCTAACAAGGCTCCAGAATAGTTCAACACACCCTTAATAGAGTATGTAAGATTGGTGTTGCTGCTCGAATTTCCTGTAAATCCACCATTTTGACTAACAACATTGCTTACATAAGCAGGAATGATATCATCTTCATCCATAAAGGCTGTATGTAATGCTGTGATAGCTCCGGCAGAAGCTCCAGAAACAAAAATAGCAGAGGTGTCTATGCCGTAGCTATTTGCGTTAGAATAGTCCTCAATAAAATAACGCAAGGCGGCTTTCATATCAGACACGGCATAAAATACTTCAGAAATCACCGCATTAGAATCTAAAAATAGCTGATCGATTAATCGATAGTTCATGCTGCTTACTACCATGCCATGGGCTGCTAAGTTTTTACAAAAGACAGCATAATCAGATTTAGATCCGCCAATAAAGGAGCCGCTATGCGCAAAGACAACCAATGGAAATTTCTCAGCGTTTGTTGAAGCGGGGTAGTAGACGTCCATTTTTAAATCTAGGTTTGTGCCGCCTAATGTGGTATTGTTTCCATACACTATGTCTAATGTTTCATTCACCGTGTAAGTAGGTTCTGAGAATACATTGCCGCAACTTTGCGCAATGAGACTCGAGAAAGATAAAGTAATAAGTGTAGAGAGTATAAAAAGTGATTTCATAAAAAAGCCTTAAGTCGTAAAGGTAACAACTTAAGGCCGTATTTGTTTGAGAATGGGTAGATTAATTTCGTCTTCCGCTCATCCAATTTTTTAATAAAGACGCTCCCATAGAAGCAACATTGTCCATTACTTGTCCGTCACCATCTCTATCTAATAAACTGCCAATAAGGCCCATGTTTTTTGGATCTGTTTGTTGTACTTGTTGTGTACTATTCTGTAGTATAGAAGCTAAACCATTTTGATCAAGGTTGTTTTGTTGTTTTTCCTTGCCTAAAAAACCCATTACAATTGGGGCAGCGACTTCCATTAGTTTAGAAGTTGCCTGAGGGTTTAATCCGGTAGTTTTAGTAATAAATCCATGCACAGGATTCAGTTTAGACGCAAATACATGACCTAAAATACCTGATCCGTTTGCATTAGATGCACCTGTAATTAAATTGCCAATATTATTTAAAAGACCACCTGAATGATCTTTAGAAATCGCATTAAACAATGCACTTGCGCCACCCTGATTTTGAGAGTTGTTGGCAAGGGCTTTCGTCATAATCGGAATAAACTGACTTAAGGCAGATTGAGTCTGTGATGCATCAGCACCAATTTGATTGCTGATTTGATTGGTGATTTCTCCAGAGAATTGATTCATTAGAGCATCTACAATATTATTCATTGAATTTAGTTTATAGGGTTATGTTTGGCAAATGTACAGTAAAACCCTCTAAAACAAAGGGTTTTTGGGTGAATCGAAGAAAATTAAGATTGATGTCCGTCTTTTAATAAGTCAAAGACTGTTTTTACAGGTGTAAAGGTTTGCGCGGGTATTTCAACAAACAAAGTAATCCAATCTGCCATACTGCCATTCCAAAGGCCAGGATACTCCAATATTTTTATGGGCTTGCCCTGATGGTTTTTATGTGCAATGATGTGTGTGTTGTAATCAGCAAACAAAGACAAATCATATTTTTGATGATTCGTATCTTTTATACACAACACCATATTTACCGGATTAAAATGCGTTGCGGCAGCTAATTTTTCTTCTTGTTGAAGATCTGTATTGTTAATGTGTACTTTCTCTACAATTTGTCTTGTTTTTCCATACTTGGTCTTGACCCAAAATGGACCTCCGCCAGGTTCTCCTTGGTTTTTAACCATTCCACAGACCCGAATAGGCCTGTCTAAAAGGCGTTTTATCTCTTCTGGCACCGTACTGTAAATGTCTATAGATTGTAAAAACAGTTGGTGTTTTTTTAGATCAAAAGCGTTGTTTTTAATTTGCTTAATAATTCTATGGATGTTATTTTTTATCTCTAATACACATCCCCCCAACACTTTTTTAGTTTCAATACTCTTCTCTTTTTTCTGCTCGACTTGCACATTGTCAATGTTGTTAATAAAGATTAAATCGGCATTTAAATCTTGAATATTCTTCAGTAGAGCACCATGTCCGGCAGGTCTTTTTAAGGGGATGTTTTGCGCTGTAAAAACAGCACCATTTGCATCAAGACAGAGCGTGTTTGTTAAAGGATCTTGAGTTGAAAAGTTGACTTGATTATAAAGCGAAGAAGAAATATTTTTTAAGGTTTCAGAAAATAAGGGGATGTGTTTTTCATTAACAGTAAAATGAGTGTTTGAGACTTTTCCTTGCAATTTTTGCGCGTCAATTAAATGCTCTTCAAACGCGGTTCTGTATTGGTTATCGTATTTATGAAAGGGGATTAAGGCTTTTGGCAAAGACGCTAAATAAGGGATTAGGTTTTTTGGGGGGATGTTTATCTGCGAAAAGGCAAAATCATCTAAGTGTTCATCAAACTGCTGTTGTGCGGTTTTGTCTTTTTCTAGTAAAGCTTTAAACATTCGACTAGCAGCACCAGAGGCAGGTATAAAACTCAGTAAATCAAGCTGCGCTTTTTGCGCATCAAAAAGTGCAGCATAGGCTTTTTTTTTGTCTTGAGATAAAACACGAATGCCATTTTTGGTGCTGCAAGGGTCTTCTATCTCAATATACGGCACTTCGCCTTTGAGTTTTTTAATTTGTTCTTCTGTATTATAAATCATTCGAGGATAATATTGCTTACTTTTATACTGCTAAACAAAAGTAATAAAGTGAAAGAATGGATCTATAGCTATGCGTTGAAAAACAAACAAAAAAAAGAGAAACGGGTGCCGCATTCTATTTCACTTAAAGAGGCTTCTCGTATTTTACTCCTCTATGATCATGATCATCAACAAATAGAAAGGATAGATTTTAATCAGCAATTTTCGTCTGATCAAGACCTGTATTTACTTGGGGTATCCTCCCGAAAAATAAACCAAGAACATACAACACACCATTGTGTAGCTTCAAACGAAGATTTTTCATTTTTCTTAGGGCTTAAAAATAAATCTTTACAAAACTATTTATCTCAACCATTTGATTTGCTTGTTAATCTAACAGATCATTATACGCATAGTGTGGCCATGCTGGTGTTGTCTTGTGCATCAAAATATAAGGTGAGTACACACAAGGCCTATATAGACGTGTCTGATTTTATTGTACACACCAATGATACATCTACAGAGCAAAGAATACAAAGTGTATCAAAATATCTAAATAAAGTGATTTAGTAAATTGTATACGGTATTTAAAAGCTCAAGGAGGTAGGTGAAATAGTTGATTGTCTTTTTAAAGAGTGAAAAATAAATAGTAGGTGTTAAAAGCGCAGTTCAAAAAAGTAGTTGCTAAAGTAAATCCGTTACATTTTTTTAAGGGCAATCGATTTATTTTAGTCTACCACGACTTATCTAATCCGACAGATCAAAATTTTTCAAAACATTATTCAACGCCACCCAAACTGTTTAAAAAACAGATCTCTCATTTAAAAAAACAGTTTGATTTTTTAGATCTTAATACCCTAACCTCTTGTAAATCTTTAGAGAGCAAAAAAAATTACATGGCCATAACCTTTGACGATGGCTTTAAAAGTGTCAAAGACATTGCCCTGCCTTTTTTAAAAAAAGAGAACATTCCTTTCTCAGTATTTATAAATCGTGCGGCTTGTATGTCTCAACAACTGTGGGTCTCAAATATTGAATTATTTAAAGACCAAGATTATATAAATACACTACTTAAAACATCAAACATAGCACAAAACCAAAATGAAGATGCTGTTGAGCTATTAATGCATCAAGGTAGATTCAATAATCAGTTTAAACAACGGGCCTACAAGCCTTCATATGCTAAAGACATTTACTTAAGCCAATCAGATATTATTGAACTCTCTGATCAAAACGTTCAAATAGAAAATCATAGTTCAGATCATTTTAACTTAAACCATTGTGCTTTATATCTACTCGAAGGTC
>JAHDCS010000029.1:0-5572 GCA_020629755.1 Flavobacteriales bacterium
GTTAAGTTTGTTTTAGCACCAGATACCTCGGGGCTCTGCCCCGGGGTTGTTCATTACGTTTTTTTCTTTCTTTAATACTCCATCTAAATAGGTCATCATTTCATCTGATACCATCGGGCAGCCCCAACTTGTTGGTGCATATGTTGGGTAGACCTCTTTGTTGGGTACTAAACCAAAAGAGTGTAACACGATAATACGTTTGTAGGCATTGCTGTTAGTTGCCTCTAAGCCATGTAATTTATAGTGCACATTAATGCCCCAATTACTATAGGCTCTAGCACCTATTCTATACTTTCCCAAAGAGGAACAATGGCTGCCTGAAGTATTGGTAAATACAGGCTGCTTGTAATCACCTGCCTTAAAATTATCACAACTGCCATGGCTACATATTCCTTTGGCAATAACCTGTTGTTTATTGAAGTCCCACACAAATAACCGGCTTTTGCCTGAGTGTATGCTCATGTCAATGAGAATACATTTGGAGGTATTCATTTTGTTTGCTTTTGCATAATCATAGGCTTCTTGAGCTCTTGTTTCTAGGCTTTGAGCATTAACTCTCGTTGCAAATAAGAGTACTAAAGCTATTACAATACTGTTTTTCATAAGTTCTGATTTATCTGTTTAAACTTGACCCAAAACATGGCGTCAATTAATCTTTGCGGAATACTGTCTTGCAGAACTGTAATCTTTGCCCCAATCAATTTATGCTCTCCTCTAATTTTAGAAGCAAGAGGTAAGTTTTGCTTTAAAAAAGCAGCTTTTGTTTCACAGTGTACTTTTTCTAAACTGTAAGCATTCACCTCAATATTTAATGGGTACATTACTTCGTTTAATTTAGTTGTTAACTCTGATGAAAGTAAAGCTGATGCTACATTTTTGTAATCTTCATATTCAAACCATGAGCTTTTGGTTTTTCCATTTTGGGGGCAAGACAACATCCCTTGACTACTTAAGTGATTTGAGAAGTCTATAGTAAAATCACCTAGCCGAGATAATCGATTTGAAACATTTACTTTGAATTGATTTGTAGTGGGCTGAACTTCGTCTAAAAATTTCTTAGATGCAGTTATGTTTTTTAGGCAGCTCAATTGTTCTTTAATTGTATGATCAGAATTACTGCCCAGTGAGGTTGAAATGCCTGTAAGACTGTCTTGATTGTAGTGCACAAAAACAGCAGTTGAACTCCACTTATTTTCTTTTACTGTATCTTGTAAAGGAAAACTATCAGCCAAAAAATATATGACTGTCTTATTTTGTTTTCTGAAGCTGAGATAATTAGAAATTTTGCTTGTAACTATTTGTAATTTCTGTTCTTTTTGTACACTTCGGTTTTCTTTCTCTTTATTTCCTAAACCACAAGAAATAATCAGGACCAATAAAATCAAACCGATGACCTTGTTATTCATCTTCAAAACGTTTTAAATCATCATAACTAAAGCTCCACTCTGGTGTATGCACATCATAGGAGCAATCTATTTTATACCAAGGGCTTAGCACCTCATCATTTGGGTTTTTAAGGATTTGAATTTCCTGAGCTGGCATGTAACTCTGAGCAAGCATAAATATCTTCTCTTTAGTTGTTTTGTGTTCTGCTATATCAACTACAATAACCGCATGTCCCGGGCTTCCTCCCTGAATAAAAACATCACCTATTTTCATCTCATTGAGATTTTTTACTAAAGTCAGCTCTTTAGATAAAGAAAGCGTTCCAGCATAGGTGAAAACCTTTTCTAAGTATTTCCAAAAAGCTTTATAAGAATCATTTTTCTGTAACATTTTTGGTACATACCAAGAAACTTTATTTTCATTGACCCAAATGCGATACCCCTTTCTCCATCTTGAATAATCTGCTACAAATCCATTGGTGAAATTAAAATGGATTTCACTAAATCGATTTTGCTTCCAAAAGTACTCTGCTCTCAGTCGTATGACTGCATCGGCACATTGATGTAAATCTTTATTGCCAATAGACAAATCAACAACAGCCAAATAAGCCTCTGGTGATTTAGATGCTCCATTAAAGTACTTGACTAAACTGCCATGTGGTTTTAAGGGGAGGTTTCTTAGGTAATAACCAAAGCTAGAAGTAGGTGCGACAATTCTTTTATAATGCTCAGGAGTAGGAAACCGCTCACTAATGTTCTTTCCTGATGGTTCAAGTATTTTTTTGGGTAGAATGTTTTGTTTAGCTGGCTCTACCGTTTCAGACACAACTCGCCGTTCAGACTCAAATGCACAGGCTGCCATTAAAGCAATTGTCATCAAAATGATGCTGCTAGTAGATTTTTTCATTGTTCAACCATTTATCTATTAGTATTTCATTGTTGGAGATGGCACCTATGACATATACCTCACTTGCTGAAAAAGCCTCTGATTCATTATATAATTCTGATTTCACCTCATCGCTGACATAATCTGAGTGTACAAAATAAAGCCCGTTTGCTGTATGGTTTAAAAAGCCAACATGATAGCTTAGCCCAACAACGTATAAGCCGTAAGGGTTATCTTCAAAAAAGCATTTGACTTCGTTTAAGTTATTTAACCTACTGATTTGTTTATCGCCAACAATTTCTTTTACAATCACCTCAGCGGCTTTTTGCGCCAACTTGTATCTGTTTAGATTAAAACCCACATGTTTTAGTGTGGTACTGACAAAATAACCACAAGCAATTTCTCCTTGCCTTGGCGTATTTGAAATCCCATTAAAGCCCCATTCTGTTCCGTGCCAAGCAGGAAAGATGTTTTTAGTAAGCTGTCTGGTTAAGTATTCGCTGGCAGATTCATCTTGTACTTTGCCCATATGAATGAGTTCTCGAAAAATGTCTTTTTGCTTGTCAATTTTATCCAATAGTTTTAGGTAATCATTGGTGTTTGTAAAGGAACAAAGGACGATAAGTGATAGGTATGTTATCAAATATTTCATGCTTCTTCCAATACTTTACCACTATCATTTATATACCCCCTGAACATTTCTGCCCTAGTGCTCAAATAATAGATTTCATTTGAATTTTGAAATAACCGATGAGGGTCTTTTCCATTACAGAAATAATTTCTTGAGTAAAGTGCATTCTTCATATGCTTTAGTGCTTCTGATGCACTTTTATTATCACTAAACTCATATACCTCTAGAATAAAATCTGGGTAGAAATACCCTTCTAGAGGTTTTTTCTTTCTAGCATAGTAAGCCCTCCGTCCGGCTCCTTTAAGAGCTACAATGGTGTTGTCATCACAATTATCAAAACTTGAGACTACAGGCTTTTTAACCTCCAAATCAAACCCTTGTTTGCTGAGGTGCTTTTCAAGAGCTGTAAGTACTTTTAAATTATCGTCTACATTCTGTGTTTGTATATATATGTAGTCGGTTTCTTCATTTGGCAAGTCGCCAAATCCTAATCGTTTTTTCTTTTCAGTTGAACGAATTGTAGGGTTTGCTTCTTCTCTTGTAGGTTTTACTTCGGCAGAATAATAATTCCCTAAGCCTTGTAAACTGTCTAGAGGTAAATCATAGTTTACCTTTGAATAAAGAACACTGTCTGTCTGCATAATTCCAAGAGTTAAATCCTCTTGTAATATTCCTAATCTTCTTTCTGGAGAATGCCTTAAATCGATTAATATATAAGCTATTCCAATCACTACAAAAAGAACAAGATTTAGTATGATAGATATTCTATAACTCCACTTTCTCATAACACATTCCATTTTTTAAGTTGACCAGTGATTTTATCAATCACTACAACACCTAGCAGGGCAAATAGAGTGAGTAGCAATAGAGAAGCTATGATTCTAAAGTAAATTTTCACCGTCCATTCTAAGGCTACTTTTATACGATGTATGGTACTAATGTGGCGTTCTTTGCCTTCTATTAAGGAAAGTTGAACGGTGCAAAACTCATTTTCATCATCAAAATCACCTAGGCTTACACCCAGCTCCTGTAACTTTTGTTCTATTTCTAAAATTCTATTCTCCAGACTCATGTACTCATCAATCTTTCCACCCTTTTCTTTCAGAGCTATGAGTGAAGCTCTAATTTTTTCTAAAGAAGCCTTTTTAGCATTGAGTTCTTTGTATTCATTGGTCTTATCCGTTTTAGTGATTTGTTTTGCCTGAATTTTTCCAATCTTAGTTAGGTTGTTATAAAGAGCGTCAAAATTTTCAGGGGGAACACCAATCACTAGGTTAAGGTTTCTGGCTCCTTTATTGCCGCTTTTGCGCTCAAATTGAATCAGGGCGCTATGCTGTTTAATCTGATTTCTAATTTGTATTTCTTCCTCTTCAAATCGATATGATTTTGCTTTTACCTCAGCAATTTTTTCATATTTCTGGTCTACTTTAACAAAGGTGTGATTGGTTCGAGCTGATTCATATTTTTTAGTCGCATAGTTTTTCTTTACACTTCTACTTACTTCAAAGAATTGCTGCTGCACATTAGGGGTTTCTTCTATTTTCTTAGTGTATCCATAAATAAATCGAAATACAAAAAGCACTATGAATAAGAGTAAAAAGGAACTGATTATTCTTCTAGAACGTTTGGTGATGTTTAATTTCATGGGGCTAAGTTTTTAACCAAACTACAGTCAAAAAAGGCTTTAAAAAACTTAAAATGAGGCAACAGGAAAGATGACTTCGTAAACATGCCCTGTCACTTAGTTTTCGTTTTGTAAAGCAATACTGGTATTTGTACCTTTACGCTATGACAAAGTATCTGTGGATATTTTTTTGCGCCTTGCCGTTTATGGGAAATGTATATGCTGGCGGTAAAAATAAACCTAAAGAGGTGATTAAAACCAAACAGTCTAGTAAAGAAAAGCAAGCCAGAGAGAAACTTTATGAAATAGAAAAAATCATTTCAAAAGCCCCGCAAGAAGCTGTAAAAGAACTTGATGGGCTTATTAAGTTAGCCATAAATAACAATTACAATCATGCAACAGCTTATGCTTATTTACTTATTGGTAGGTCATACAAAGAATTACAACAGCCAGAACTTGCTTTACACTTTTTAGACCTAGCCAGGCAAACCTATTTAAAAAATAGAGTAGAAAAGAAAGAAGTCTCTTATATTCCATACCCCAGAGACTATTACATTGACATGGCTGAGGTGCATGCGCAATTATCTAAATACGAGAAAGCAAACAATTACTATAAAGAGTATTTAAAAGAATCTAAAAGCGAAGAAGAGCGATATCAAATTGGTTATGCCATTGCGCAAAACCATTATGCTCTGAAAGAGTATAAAACGGCTATCAAAAAATATGAGGCATTACTTCAAGTAGCTAAGAATGCAAATGATGAAATAGAAATAAGTAAATGTTACGCTGGTTTAGCGGCATGTTATATTTCGCTTGGTGATACCAAACAAGGGCTTGTATTTTACAAACTTTCTACTTCTGATGTTAATCAGGCCAGCTCGGTCTATTCTAAAGAAGTATTAAAAGAAAGCAAGGAAAAAGTATCCAAAGCCCTTAGAAACCAAAATAGGTTCTCAGAAGAATACTCCATAAGAAAGGAAGCTTTAATTGTTATAGATGACGCCTTAGAGCAATTGAGGCTATCTGGTGCCTATTATAGAGCTGGT
>JAHDCS010000029.1:5582-33885 GCA_020629755.1 Flavobacteriales bacterium
AAAGCACTTGATGCCTTTATCAAAGAGGTTTCCTATGACATACTTGATTTATCTGAAATTGAAGTGATTCAAAAAATGGCTGAAAGGCTTCAAAAGCTAGGACAATCTAGTAAAGCCTTCAGGTACTTAACCATTTATAACGCGATTGCTGATTCTACTAGAGCTCAGTTAATCACTATTGAGCAAAAAGCAAAGGAGTCGAGTAAAGCAGGCTACCAAAATATTTTACAGCTTAAGGTTCTGCAAAAAGACAAAGAAATGTCTGACAACACCATTAACCATTTAATGCGTGAAGGAGAGCTTAGAGAGGATGTTGTGAGCTCACAGAAGTATGTCATATACTTGCTTTTACTTTTAGTGGCTATTGGCGGTATAGCACTTTTTTATATTATGCGCATTTCAAAACAGAGGAGAATTGCTAATCAAAAATTGGCGCTGCGCTCTTTAAGGTCTCAAATGAATCCGCACTTTATTTTTAATGCGCTAAATTCTGTAAACAGCTTTATTTCACTCAATGATGAGCGCTCTGCTAATAAATTCTTAAGTGAATTTTCTAGTCTGATGCGTGCAGTAATGGAAAACTCAGAACACGACTTTATACCGTTATCAAAAGAGCTAGAAATTTTGAGCCTATATCTAAATCTTGAATATTTTCGTTTTAAGGATAAATTCTCTTTTGACCTGCAGATAGATGAAGCAATAGATCAAGATGCTTTGCAGCTTCCGCCTATGCTTATTCAGCCTTATATTGAAAATGCCATTTGGCATGGTTTGCGTTATAAAGAAACAAAAGGGGAATTAACAGTAAGGTTTAAACAGTTAGAAAAGAGAACACTTCACGTAAGCATTTCAGACAATGGAATAGGCAGAACAAAAAGTGCTCAGATTAAAACCAAAAATCAAAAGAAAAACAAGAGCACAGCACTAAGAAACATAGCCCAGCGCATCGAGCTATTTAATGGCTTGCATGATATAAAAGTAGAGGTAAACATCAAAGATTTAAATACAGATGGAAGCGGAACTGTTGTTGAACTTTCTATCCCAAATACAAAAGCATGAGCCGAATAAAAGCCATTATTGTTGAAGATGAGAAGGCCAGCAGGGTCACATTAAGCAACTATCTTTCTAAATACTGCCCTTCAGTTGAACTAGTAGGTGAAGCAGAAAACATAGAGCAAGGGTATTCTCTAATCCAAGAGCACAAACCTCAACTTGTTTTCTTAGATGTGGAAATGCCTTATGGCAATGCATTTGACTTATTAGAAAAATTTGATGAGGTGTCTTTTGAAATTATTTTTGTAACCGCTTTTAGTCAGTATGCCCTACAAGCACTGCATCTGAGCGCTAGCAACTATTTACTTAAACCATTAGATATTGAACAACTCATAGAAGCTGTTGAGAAGGTGCGGCAACAAATTACAGATAAAAAGCACATTAAAACATCCAATGTGCTACTTGAAAACCTTAACATTGAACAAAAACAATTAAAGAAATTAGTATTACCGATGCTTGATGGATTTGAGGTTGTAGTGCTTAAAGAGGTTATTCGTTTAGAAGCCAATGATAATCTCTGCAATATTTATCTGAAAGATGGTTCTAAACGCACGGTATGTAGAACGCTCAAGTTTTATGAAAATGCCTTGGAAGAATATGATTTTGTGCGGATTCATAAGTCGCACATCATTAACATCAATAATGTCAAACAATATAAAAAAGGAAAGGGTGGGGATGTAATACTCTTGAGTGGAGAAATTTTGCCTGTTTCTCAGGCAAGAAAAGAAAGATTTTTAAAAACGTTTATATAAAGGTAAGAAATACTATTTAAGAGGTCTTTTAAACCTTACTTCCCAATACAGAAATTAGAAAATATTGAATCTAGTAAATCTTCGTTGGATATTTCGCCGGTGATTTCGCCTAAATGATGAATGGCGTATCTAAGATTTTGGGCAATTAAATCGCCTGACACTTTGTGTTTAAGATCTTCTAAGCTTTTTTCTAGCGGTGTTAAGGCATTGATTAACGAGGCATAGTGGCGTTGAGAGGTGATTACAATCTGGTCATTTGTTGGCGCTGAAAGATTGTACAGATTTAATAATTCGGTTTTAAGCTCTTCAATGCCAGTGTTTTCTTTTGCAGAGATAAAAATAGACTGATCGTTTTGCTTTTTTTTCTGAGGATTTAAATCACTCTTATTTGTGACATAAATTAAATTTTGATGTTGCTGAATTTCTTTTTCAGTGAGTACATATCCCGTTTGATGATCTTTAACATTGATAATGATTTGTGCAGTATCTATATAATCCTTTGTTTTTTTTATCCCTATTTTTTCAACTTTATCTTCACTCTCTCGAATCCCTGCGGTATCCATAAACCTAAAAGAAATACCTTTGATGTTTAGGGTGTCTTCAATCACATCTCTAGTGGTACCTGCTACATCACTAACGATAGCTTTTTGCTCATTCAGTAAAGTGTTTAAAAGGGTGGATTTGCCCACATTCGGAGCCCCTACAATAATGACTGGAATCCCTTTTTTAATGGCGTTTCCTAATTTAAATGAGTCGCATAAGATTTTAGATTCTTCAATAATATTCGAGAGTAATTGTTCTAGATGTGAACGGTCAGCAAATTCGACATCTTCTTCTGAGAAATCTAGTTCTAGTTCCATAAGAGAAGCAAATTCGATTAAGCGGTCTCTTAAAGCTTTTATTTTTAATGAAAATCCCCCCTTTAATTGCTTAAGTGCTAGGGCATGCATTTGAGGCGTTGTAGCGCTTATTAAATCACAAACGGCCTCGGCTTGTGATAGATCCATTTTTCCATTTAAGAATGCACGCTGAGAAAACTCTCCAGGATTTGCCAACCTAGCGCCTTGAGCAATAAGAACTTGAATCATTTGCGCCTGAATATAGGGTGATCCATGAATTGAAAATTCTACCATATCTTCACCCGTATAACTTTTAGGACCGATGAATTTACTCAATAAAACTTCGTCTATGGTTTTCATGGATGCCGGATCTATGCATTTTCCAAAATGAAGCGTTTGACTTTCAGCAGCTTTAAAATGTTTGCCCATAAAGATAATCTGAGCAATCTTAAAGGCATCAGGCCCAGATAAACGGATTAATGAAATAGCAGCTTGGGCAGAGCCACTGGAAAGGGCGCAAATTGTATCAAAAGATTGTGTATCCATTCTATTAGAAAACAAAAGTACAAAACAACTTGGCTAAGCTCAATCAATAGTGTAAATTTGACCAAAACCAAATACAAAATGAGCGTTTTAGTAGATAAAAAATCAAAAATTATTGTACAGGGATTTACCGGAAGTGAAGGCACTTTTCATGCCGAGCAAATGATTGCATACGGCACTAATATTGTAGGCGGTGTGACCCCTGGAAAAGGAGGGCAAACCCATTTAGAGAAACCAGTATTTAACACGGTTGATAAGGCTGTAGAAAAGGTTGGGGCTGATACCTCAATTATTTTTGTGCCTCCCGCTTTTGCAGCAGATGCTATTCTTGAAGCAGCTGAAGCAGGTATTAAAGTGATTATTGCCATAACAGAAGGCATTCCAGTAAAAGATATGGTAAAGGTAAAAGAATACCTTGCTTCAAAAGATTGTGTATTGATTGGGCCAAACTGTCCGGGTGTAATATCTCCGGGCCAGGCTAAAGTAGGTATTATGCCTGGATTTGTTTTTAAAGAAGGCAAAATTGGCATTGTATCTAAGTCTGGTACTTTAACTTACGAAGCAGCCGATCAGGTGGTAAAAGCTGGCATGGGCGTCTCTACAGCGATCGGTATTGGCGGAGATCCTATCATCGGAACAACTACTCAGCAAGCCGTTGAAATGTTAATGAACGATCCTCAGACAGAAGGCATAGTGATGATTGGTGAGATTGGGGGGGATTTAGAAGCAAAAGCAGCAAAGTGGGTACAAGAATACGGTACTAAGCCTGTAGTAGGTTTTATTGCAGGTCAAACAGCACCAAAAGGCAGAAAGATGGGGCATGCTGGAGCCATTGTTGGAGGCAAAGACGATACTGCCGAGGCGAAAATGCGTATTTTAAGAGAATGTGGCATTACAGTGGCAGATTCTCCGGCAGAGATTGGTGAAAAAATGAAAGAAGCCATAAACGTATTGGCTTAATCGATGAAATTACTTGAAGGTAAAGTTGCGCTTGTCACAGGTGGCACCAGGGGTATAGGTAAGGCTATTTGTACCTGTTTTGCTCAGCATGGTGCACAGGTTGTTTTTACTTACCTTTCTTCTACAGACAAAGCCAAGGCTCTAGAAAAGGAGCTCACAGCGCTTTCAAAACCCTCTAAGGCTATACAGTTAGATGGTTCAAATTTTGAAGCGGTCCAGAAACGCATAGAAGAACTTATTGACACGGTAGGTAAGATTGATATTTTAGTGAATAATGCAGGCATCACCAAAGACAATCTATTGATGCGTATGAATGAGCAGCAGTGGGATCAGGTCATGGATGCCAATCTTAAATCGGTATTTAATTTTACTAAAGCACTGCAGAAAAACTTTCTTAAACAAAGATCAGGATCAATCATTAATTTGAGTTCTGTAGTGGGCGTAAAAGGCAATGCAGGTCAATCAAATTATGCTGCGAGTAAAGCAGGTATTATTGGCTTTTCTAAATCAATCGCGCAAGAGTTGGGATCAAGAAATATTCGTTGTAATGTAGTCGCTCCGGGCTTTATTCAAACCGAGATGACAGATAGTTTAGATCAAACGGCACTTGAAGCATGGAATGCCGCCATCCCCCTAAAAAGACCAGGAAATCCAGAAGAAGTAGCGCAAAGCGTTTTGTTTTTAGCGTCTGACCTTTCTTCATATATCTCTGGGGAGGTGTTACATGTCAATGGCGCCATGTATACATAAACATGCAGTTGTTTACTGAATATTCTTTATGGTTATTTGTCATTATACTACCTCTTGTCGTATTGATGAGCTTTTTGTAGTACAAAAACAGCCATTCAGTTGATCAGAAAACTAGAACCGCATTCTTTTTTTTTCGGACCTTTTTCTTGCTTTTTTTATCGGCACTCTTACTTAAACCTCTTTTTTTATTTCTCAATGAAAAAATTGAAAAGCCTATAGTTTTATTGGCCATTGATAATTCACAATCTGTTAAAAACACAGGAGAAGTATCTTTAGAAGCCTTGAAGTCTTTTAAAGCTCAATTTGATGATAAATTCGAGATTGAAACTGTACTTTTTGGCCAAGAAATTAAAGAAGCGCAAAGTCCTACATACGCTGATGTGAAGACAGATTATTCGGAGTTGATGCAGTATGTCAGAGATGAGTATAAATATAGAAATCTTGGGGGGATGGTTCTTTTTTCTGATGGTATTTACAATTTAGGACAAAATCCATTGTATGAAGCCTGGGACAATCAAATTCCAATCTATACTGTTGGTTTAGGTGACCCTACTCCCTATAAAGATCTACGTATTCAAAAAGTATGGTCTAATAAAGTAGCGTATTTGCACAATACATTTGAAGTAGAAGTTCAAGTACAAGCAGATTTATGCAAAGGGCAAAATGCGACTTTAACGATCTTAAATGCCTCTAATCAAATACTCTTTTCACAGGCTATTTCTTTTCGAGAGCCCCAAGTATTTAAAACATTTACCACTCAACTACCAGCCAATAACTCAGGAGTGCAAAAATATACAGTTAACGTATCTCATTTAGATCAAGAAAAAAATCTAAAAAACAATCATTCAAATTTTTATGTAGAGGTTATTGATCGCAAAAAAAAGATAGCTATTGTTTCGAATCAGCCCTCACCTGACGTTGCTGCCTTTGCTAAGAGCTGGAGAGCCTCTAAGTTATTTGAAATACAGTTTTTTAATCAAATAAACGCTTTTGAAACAACTAAAAATCAGTTTGATGTTTTAGTTCTCCATGGACATTTTAAGGATTATGACGCTTATTTGAAATCAAAAGAATTTGAAAGTACTCCTACTTTATTTTTGCCAACTCTGCAAAATAATATTAGTCAAATAGCCAATTACTTTGATTGCTTTACGGTAGATAATACACAACAAAAGCACAATACAGTTTCTGCCTACTTAAATGAAAATTTCATAGCTTTTTCGGGGGGAGAGAACAGCGTTTTTTCAGAAATGCCGCCTGTGCAAACCTTTTTTGGCAATCTAAATTTAGCGCAAAAAAACGCGGTATTTTTAATGCAAAAAATTGGACCTTTGACCACCCAGTACCCTTTGTTGTTTTTCGATGTTTCATCAAAGATAAAGCATGGATTTTTTATAGCTGAAGGGTTTTTTAGATGGCCCTTGTATGAATATAAACAAACAAAAAGCACTCAAAATTTTGAGTTGTTTTCGTCAAAAATTATTCAATATATCTCTGATGTTAAGCAAAAAAAACAGTTATACATTCAAAGCGAACCCTCTTATTATTCATATCAAAACATTGAAATTGAAGCAGAACTTTTTGACAACACCTATCAGCCTGTTGCTAACCAAGAGGTCACTTTAAAGCTTGTAAACCAGAACAAAGAATCATTTGAGTATATTTTTTCATCTTTTAATAATCGATACAAATTATCACTAGGGTTTTTACCAAAAGGAACCTATACCTTAAAGGCTTCTTGTAAAGTAAATGATCAGATACTCACAGATCAAAAAACAATTTATGTTAAAGAGAAAGATCTTGAAAATGCTAATTTACAAGCAAATTTTTCATTACTACAAAAGCTTTCAAAAAAAACAGCTGGCCAATTTTATTCAACTGATCAGGTTCAAAACATGCCTGCAGACTTAAGTAATAATTCTGCTATGGTAAGTGTTTCAAAATATGAAAAAAGTATATCTTCAATAATTGAGTTTAAGTCTATCTTTTTTATTTTATTTATTTTTCTTTGCATTGAATGGATAATGCGGAAGTATTTTTCTATGCCCTAACCAATACGTGAAATGACAATAGTAGAATGTACCAAATGCGTGTTAGATCAAAAAGATGATCCATCAATTTCTTTTGATTCTAAAGGGATTTGTAATTATTGCCATTCTTATGATAAAATTGATCAGACATACAATATTGATCCAGAAGAACGTCGCAAGCTTTTAGATCAAAAAATTAGAGAAATTAAATCGTCTAAAAAAAAGAAGTATGATTCTATTTTAGGCTTAAGCGGCGGTGTAGATAGCTCTTATTTGGCTCTGAAAGCTAAAGAGTATGGATTAAACCCACTTTTAGTCCATTTTGATAATGGATGGAATTCTGAATTGGCCGTTAAAAATATTGAAAATATTATCGACCACACAGGCTTTGATCTTTACACTTACGTTGTTGACTGGGAAGAATTTAGAGACCTTCAAAGAGCCTATATCGATGCTTCAGTAATAGACTGGGAAGTGCCTACTGATCATGGGTTTTATGCGGTTTTATTAGAGCAAGCAAAAAAACATAATATAAAACATATATTGGCCGGATTTAATTATAAAACAGAAGCTATTCTGCCTTCTATATGGACTTGGAGAAAACAAGATACGGCTAATTTGTTTGATATTCACAGACAATTTGGAAGTGGAAAGCTCAAATCATTTCCTTATCTGACGTATCCAAGAAGATATTATTTAGAAGCAGTAATGAACTATCAAGTTTTTGATTTGTTAAATTACATTGATTATCATAAAGACTCAGCTAAAAATGAATTGATTCAAACCTATGGTTGGAAAGATTACGGAGGCAAGCATTTCGAATCTATTTATACGCGTTTTTATCAGGGTTATGTATTGCCCAATAAATTTGGGGTAGATAAACGTAAAGCCCACTTTGCAACGCTAATTAACTCCAAACAGCTCTCTAAAGAAAAGGCAAAAGCCTTATTGTCTGAAAGTGATTATCCTCCCGAAAAAATGGAAGAAGACAAGGCCCTGTTTCTAAAAAAAATGAAAATGACTGCAGATGAATTTGATCAGATGATGCAAAAACAAATCGTGCCTCATTCAAATTTTGCCAGTTACGAAGATACCTGGTACAAGCATTATAATTCTTTTTTACAAATTACAGCACCACTCAGAAAGCTTCTTAAGAAAGTAAGGGGATGAGTTTTTGCTCGGCAAGCTTTTGGTAGCTGTACTTTTGATAATCAAAAGCAACATCTCTTTTATTTAAATCTTTGAGAAGTATATCTGTTGATTTAAGGTGCTCTTCTTTTAAAGAAAAACCAATGTTAAACCGTTCAATAAACGCTAAGGCATATCCTTTTTCGCCTATGTACACATATGCTTTTTTTAAAGGCAAACTTTCATAGAATTTACTGGTCAAAAAGTTTTTGTTATGCTTGGCATACATCAATAATATACCATCAGCGCCTGAAATTTTTTCATTAATTTTTTCACCGATAGGGGCATAGGTTTTAACAATTGATTCATGGCCTTTAAAGAGTGTGTCTAGTTTTGTTTTTTGATCGGTATAAAAAGAAAAACAAAGGGTGTTCTCTAGGTGTTTTTTATGCTTAGTAATCCATGAATTGAGTGTTTGCAAATGCGCTTCTAAACCCATGTAAACTGAACCAGCGTAAATGAAATGGAGAGGCTTTTGTGGGGTGATTTTAGTTTTTTCTTTTGGGGGGATAGCATCAAAGCCATGTTCTAAACAAATGAATTTAGTCGTTAATTTTTTTTGACCACTGTATTCTTTTTCAATGGTCTTAAGCATAAACTCATTCGGAGCCAAAATAACATTGGCATACTCTAAAACCGTATTTTGTTTATGAATTTCTCTATTTTTTTGTTTGGCGCTTAGGTGGGGCATCCCATAATTCTGAGCCTCCAGCCAAGGATCTCTATAATCAATAATGAGGGCTTTATTAGATCCTTTTTGTTGCTTTCTTTTGGCTATATAATAAGCCAAATTAAATGGAGCACAAGTCACAATACTAGTTTGAATTTTATATGTTTTGTCAATTTTGTTAATGGTTAGATTCAGTTGTTTTTCAAGGCCAATAGCAGTATCGTAAATGGTGCCGCTTTCTTTTTTTTGCAAAACCCACATGGCAAACTTTTTAAGGATTTTATAGAATATATTTTTAGAAGGGTGTATCAATAATCTAATCCAAATCGAAAGGCCAATAGGGTAGTGTATAATATTTGGGTGGATGCTTTGTTTATGCCAAGGGTTTTTTACACTCTCTTTGTATAGAGGTTTGGCGTGAATGACATGAATAGTGTAGCCTAAAAGAGCCAATGCGTGTGCATATTTGGTCCATCTTTTGCCGCCAATACCTGTATTAGGCGGAAAGTTTAAGCAAATCAATAATAGATGTTGCGCGTTCATTGCTTATGAAATCGAGCGGATTTTTTTTGCTGGATTTCCGGCATATACTCCAGGAGAGGTAATGTCTTTAGTGACTACTGCACCGGCCCCAATAACTACATTGTCACAAATATTAATGGGTAAAATCGTCGCATTTGAACCAATAGATACGTGGTTTCCAATGTGGGTATGCTTCCATAGGTTTTTATCTCCGCCCGCTGGCTTTCCTTCAGAAAATAAGTCATTGATGAACATTACGCCATGCCCAATAAAACAATGCGTACCTATTGTAACAAGTTCACATATAAAACTATGTGATTGTATTTTGGTGTGAGCGCCAATATGGCTATTTTTTTGAATTTCTACAAACGGGCCAATACGAACTTGATGATCTATTCTACAACCATATATGTTAACGGGCTCTACAATAGTTACATCTTCGCCAAAACGAACATCTTTGATGCCACACGATAGTATTTTAGGTGTTTGCATGTTTAGATACTTGGTAAATTTTATCAATCACTTCAATTGATTTTAAACCTTCTGGCCCTTCAACCAACGAAAAAGATGTACTATTAAAGTCTTTGACCATTTGCTCTACTACTTTGTGATGGTTAGAGCTTGTGCCTTGGTATTTGCCATAGGCATTAGGCTGATCATCAAAACTTATGCCTTCTCTGAGCGGAAAAGAGGCCACATCCCAATACTCTATTTTATTGAGGTATTGCCCGCCTATTTTAACGGTTCCTTTTTCGCCGATAATTGTAATGCTGCCCTCATAATTTTTGTTATACACGCTAGTGGTCCAGTTCAGCGAGCAAATCACACCACTCTTAAAGTTCAGTATGGCCGCCCCACAATCTTCAATTTCTATAGTATGTGTTTTGGTGTCTAAATGAGCAGAAACGGAGTGCACATCCCCAAACCACCATATCAATAAGTCTATAAAATGGCTAGCCTGCGTATACAAAGCCCCACCTTCAGTTTTTATCTTTCCTCTCCAATCTGAATCATCATAATAGGGCTGATGGCGGTTCCAAAGCACATCGCATTTTACCATTAAAATCTTACCAAGTCTTTGCGCTTTATGCGCTTCACTAAATAATTTGACCGGAACATTAAATCTGTTTTGTTTAACGACAAATAGTTTTTTACCAACCTCTTGTGCTCTTTGAATCATTTTTAGCCCATTTGAGACATCAAGACACATGGGTTTTTCAACCAGTACATGAAATCCAGCATCAAGAGCTTGAATGGTCATGGGGTAGTGCAGATGATGGGGCGTACAAATATGAATGACATCTGCCTGAATTTTAGAAAGAAAATCTGCGTATTGCGCATAAAAATCAATGCCATTATAGAGTGCAGACTGTTCTTGTGCTTTTTTCTGATCAGTGTCACAAATGGCAACAAGTTCTGTATGTTCTTGAGCATCAACCACAGCAATGTGTCGCTTGCCGATACTGCCACATCCCACAATTCCGATTTTTAATTTATTCATACTGGGCTTTAACGAGACATATTTTTTTAACAGATTTAAAATTTAGGGTATCTGTACTCACATCTAAGCGTAAATATTCTAGGCTGGCATCGATGATCTTATACTGGAGCGATTCATCAATGGTTTTAGGAGGATTATTTTTACTTGTTTGTTGTTTTAATGCGATATGAATTGTGTTATTTTTATTTTGCCAGGTGCCTGTTTTTACAGTGCCAAATCCACAGTTAGGAGGCCCCTTAAGTGCAAAAGAGTTATCTGCCTTAAAATCAAGAAAAAAATGCCCCCCTCGAGAAGGCGGTGCGAGTATGATTTTTTGATCTTTTTCTATGCCTTGTTCCCATTCGCCCAGAATAGAGACAGAGTCAGAAGGAGATAAAGCATTATTTTTTTTTGAACTTTTACAAGATCCCATCACAAAAACAACATATAATGAAAAAAGAATATAATGCATTAGTGGTGTAAAAGTAGTTTATTTTTTTGGCTCTTTTAGGCTTAATATAAGGTTATTTTCGACAATTAGGTGTTGATCTTTTAACCAACGAATAACTTCTATAATAGAGTGTTCTTTAGGGCTGTTTAATCGCCCTATTAATTGCTGAATCTCTATATGGGTTTCATGTTTTAGAATCTCAAGAATTTGTTCAGAAAGCGAGAGTGATGAGTGGTTTGTTGCTTTGCAATTATCACAAACTAAACAGTGGTTTTGTTGCTTAAAACCAAAATAATTAGCGGCTATTTTATTACGACATTCTGTTGTGGTTAGCCATTTTTTTAAGCTATCAAGTTCGTATTTAATACGTCTTTTCCTTAAGTTAAGCGTACTGTTTTGTATGATTTTTAAAGCCTCAGAGCGGGTTTTATGTTTAATGATTCGGCTATGGTCTTTATCTAAATATTGGATGTCTATATAACGGCTGTTTTTAAGGTAATTAAACATGTTTTTTTTCTGGGGGATAGGCCCAAAAACACTTTCATATTTTTTTACATCTTTAGCAACTATTTTGGTATGTTTAAATCGTATTTGCGGATGATTTCTCAGTAAAAAAGTCATTAAAGGTTCTATGTTTGGTTTATGGGTCAGTAATGCGTCAATTTGATTTTGAGTAGCACGTATTTTTACGTACATTTCTTTGTGTTCACTAGCCAAGAGGCTCAAGATATGATGCTGCTCTAAAAGAGCAATTGCTTTTTGGAGGGATGAAATTGAAAGGCTATGTTTTTTTGCAAAAGAATCATAGTGTAATACGTTTTCTTTGGAGGGATATTCTGTGTCTATTTTTTTGTAAATACGACTGAGTTCTCCAGTAGAAGGAAACCGCTCATACGCTTTTTGATAAAGCTGATCTAAGTGAGTATGGCGATAGAGCACATAAACAAAAGAGTCCTTTATTTTTCGCCCTGCTCGACCAAATCCTTGAAACAAGTCTTCTATAGAGTTTGGCAATCCATAAAAGAGAACAAATACAACATTTGATTTATGAATTCCCATCCCAAAGGCCGAAGTGGCTACCATAATATAATTTGAAGATTGCCAGTTGTTTATGCTTGTTGCTTTCTCTTGTAAACTCCTTTTTGAATGAAAGTAATCACTTTTTACCCCATTTTGATTCAGTAAGGCCGATAATCTCTCACATTGTATAATGGACGAAACATAGATTATGCCAGCGCTTTTTGGGTGTTTTTCTAAAATCTCTAAAAGACTATGTTGAGGATTTTCAGTGGATTTAACAAAGATGCTCTGATTTGTTTTTATAGGACTTTTAAAGATTTCTTTCCATTTGCTGAGCTTTAAATTTTTTTGAATATTCTGAATAGAAAATTGATCTAAAGTAGCTGTTAATAAAAGCCATGAAGCATCAGGTAATTTTTCTGATAACAAATGAAGTTTTAAAAAAGAGGGTCTAAATGACGGTCCCCAGCTGCTAATACAGTGCGCTTCATCAATTACAATTAGATCAATATTTAATTTTATAAGCTGATTTAAAATCAGATGCTGTGTGATTCTTTCTGGTGATGCAAAAAGGAAAAATGGCGTGTTTTTGCTCCCTTTTTTTTTATGAATTAGGTATTCAAGATGTTTAAATCCTTCTAGAGAAACAGCATTTAAGCCTTTTTCTTTTAAACCTTGAATTTGATTGTCAATTAAGGCGACAAGAGGCGAAATAATTAAGACATTTTTATGCGCTATAACTGCCGGAAGCTGATAACAAAGAGATTTTCCAAACCCCGTTGGCAGGATGCCTATGGCATTTTCACCTTTAATGACGCATTCTACAAGAGATTTTTGCTCTTTTTTAAGTTCTTTAATACCAAATACCTGGTGCAGAACATCTAGGTATTTTTCAGGATGTTGATCTTCTAAGTGAGTCAAAATATGAAGACTCTAAGACTCTTTTTTTGTTTCTTTATTGATAAGTGCAAGGGTTATTTCTTCTTTCTTTTTGTCAAAATCAACTTTGATTTCATCTCCTTCTTTAAAATGGTTATCTATAATCTGTTCAGCTAAGGCATCTTCTAAGTATTTTTGAATAGCACGCTTTAAAGGTCTTGCCCCATACTGTTGATCGTAGCCTTTGGTTGCGATGTAGTTTTTCGCAGATTTTGATACTTTTATAGTATAGCCAAGATCAGTGACGCGTTTAAACAGTTTTTCGAGCTCTACATCTATAATTTTGTGAATATCATCTTGTGTAAGTGAATCAAATAAAATAACATCATCAATTCTGTTTAAAAATTCAGGCGCGAACGCTTTCTTTAAAGCTTTTTGAATCACGCTTTTTTCTAAATCTTCGGTCTGAGAGGTTTTGGCTTCTGTTCCAAAGCCAACTCCGGTGCCAAATTCTTTAAGTTGGCGTGTGCCAATATTAGAAGTCATGATAATGATGGTGTTTTTAAAATCTATTTTTCGACCTAAGCTATCGGTAAGCTGACCATCATCAAGTGCTTGTAGAAGTAAGTTAAATACATCGGGATGTGCTTTTTCGATTTCGTCTAATAAGACCACTGAGTAAGGTTTACGTCTGACTTTTTCGGTGAGCTGTCCGCCTTCTTCATATCCCACATAACCTGGAGGTGCACCAATGAGTCTAGAGACCGCAAATTTTTCCATGTATTCACTCATATCAATACGAATCATGGTATCTTCTTTGTCAAACAAAAATTTTGCTAATTCTTTGGCAAGCTGTGTTTTTCCGACTCCTGTTGGTCCCAGAAAAATAAAAGAACCAATAGGCTTATTGGGGTCTTTAAGACCAGCGCGGTTTCGCTTGATGGCTTTCACCACTTTTTTAATGGCTAAATCTTGACCAATCACTCTACCCTGAAGGGTGTTTTCCATGCCCACTAGTTTGTCGCTTTCGTTTTGAGCGATACGCTTTGCTGGAACGCCAGTCATCATCGCGACTACATCGGCCACATTGTCTTCAGAAACAGTTTCACGGTTGTTTTTAGTTTCTTCTTCCCATTTTTTCTTAGCGACTTCTAATTTTTCTAAAAGTTGCCTTTCGTTATCTCTTAGTCGAGCGGCTTCTTCATATTTTTGAGAACGAACAACATTGTTTTTTTCTTCTTTGATTTCTTCGACTTGTTTCTCGATGTCTAAAATATTTTTTGGCACCTTAATGTTGGTGATGTGTACTCTAGATCCGGCTTCATCGAGCGCATCTATGGCTTTGTCTGGTAAATGCCGATCACTCATATAGCGATTGGTTAAATGCACACAAGCCTCAATGGCATCATCTGTGTAGTTTACATTATGATGATCTTCATATTTACTCTTTATATTGTTGAGTATTTGGATGGTTTCTTCTATGCTTGTAGGCTCTACTAGTACTTTTTGAAAACGACGTTCTAAGGCACCATCTTTTTCAATATACTGTCTATATTCATCTAGTGTAGTAGCACCTATACATTGAATTTCACCCCTTGCTAAAGCGGGTTTAAACATATTAGAGGCGTCTAAGGAACCAGAGGCTCCTCCTGCACCAATAATGGTATGAATTTCATCAATAAATAAAATGATGTCATCAGATTTCTCTAATTCGTTCATCACGGCTTTCATACGCTCTTCAAACTGACCACGGTATTTTGTGCCCGCCACTAAGGATGCTAAATCTAAAGTGATCACTCTTTTACCGAAAAGCACACGAGACACCTTTTTTTGCACGATTCTTAAAGCAAGACCTTCTGCAATAGCAGATTTACCTACCCCTGGCTCACCTATCAAAATTGGATTATTCTTTTTTCTCCTGCTTAAGATTTGCGAGACTCTTTCTATTTCTTTTTCTCTCCCAACAATAGGATCCAGTCGATCTTCTTCGGCTGCTTTTGTAAGATCTCTTCCGAAATTGTCTAATACCGGTGTTTTAGATTTTGAGTCAGACGATGAAGATCGTCTTGAAGATCCACCAAAATTTTCTGAATCTGATTCTTCAGCATCATCTGGCGGGTTGTCTGCAAATTCGCTTCTTGGTATATGATCTACATGATCATCCACCATAAACACATCTAAAATATCTCTTACGTTATGATAGGTCACATCAACATCAGATAAAATTTTAGAGGCTAAACTATTTTCATCTTTTAGTATTGAAAGTAAAAGGTGTTCGGTGCCTATGATATTGCTCTTTAAAAGCTTAGCTTCTAAATACGTAATTTTTAAGGCTTTTTCTGCTTGCTTGACCAGTGGAATATTGCTGTTTTTTCTAATTTTTTTACTCGATACATTAGTGCTTGTAGCATCTTCAATACTGGTTCTTAAATCTTTAAGGTTAACACTTAGATTTTTAAGAATTTTAATAGCTAAGCCGTTGCCATCGCGTAGAATACCTAATAAAAAGTGCTCTGTGCCAATGTAATCATGACCAAGTCGTATAGATTCTTCTCTACTGTATGAAATGACATCTTTAACCCGGGGTGAAAAATTCGTTTCCATGTGCATGTGTTTGCGTCTTATATATACAATATATAAAAACGGTTTTAATTAAAGCGCATGGCTGTACGACTAAAAAAATAGATTTTTTTGATGAGCTATAATTATCAACAAAAAATTGTTGGTAAGTGAGGTGTTTAGTCCGCTTTAAATGTAGTATCTTAGAGCGTTTTGTTAAAGTTATACTATGGCAGATAAAGAAAAGATCATTCAGATCAATATTGAAGAAGAAATGAAATCGGCATACATCGACTATTCGATGTCGGTTATTGTGTCTAGAGCCCTACCTGATGTTCGGGATGGTTTAAAGCCTGTACATCGTAGAGTACTTTACGGAATGCTAGACTTGGGCGTTCTCTCAAACAAGCCCTATAAAAAATCAGCTAGAATTGTAGGAGAGGTTTTAGGTAAATACCATCCGCATGGCGATACATCCGTTTATGACTCTATGGTCAGAATGGCTCAAGAATGGTCTTTGAGGTATCCGCTGGTAGATGGTCAAGGTAACTTTGGTTCTGTGGATGGGGATAGCCCAGCAGCGATGCGTTATACAGAGGCGCGTTTGAAAAAAATAGCTGAAGAGATGCTCTCTGATATTGATAAAGAGACGGTAGATTTTTCATTAAATTTTGATGATTCGCTTAAAGAACCAGACGTGTTGCCGGCCAAAATACCAAACCTATTGCTTAATGGAGCGAGTGGTATTGCTGTTGGTATGGCCACGAATATGGCGCCTCATAATTTAACCGAGTGTATAGATGGAATAACGGCGTATATTGACGATAATGACATTAGTGTTGAAGGGCTTATGCAGTACATAAAGGCTCCAGATTTTCCGACTGGAGGGATTATTTATGGCTATGAAGGTGTTAAATCAGCCTTTGAAACTGGAAAAGGGCGCATTGTACAACGTGCAAAATTAACGGTTGAACAACATGAAAAATCAGGAAGAGATCGTGTAGTGGTCACTGAAATTCCGTACTTGGTTAATAAAGCGGACATGATTGCGAAAACAGCGGCACTTGTCAATGACGGAAGGCTTACAGGCATCAGTGATATTAGAGACGAATCAGATAGAAATGGCATGCGCATTGTGTATGAACTTAAACGCGATGCCGTGACCAATGTAGAGATTAACAAACTTTACAAATACACGGCCTTACAATCAAGTTTTAGTGTAAATAATATTGCCTTAGTCAAAGGCAAGCCGCAGTTGTTGAATCTTAAAGATCTCATTTCTAATTATGTAGAACACAGACATGAGGTGGTGGTTCGCCGAACTGAATATGATCTTAAAAAAGCAGAAGACAGAGCGCACATACTAGAAGGTTTAATCATTGCTTCTGATAATATTGATGAAGTGATTAAAATCATAAGAGCCTCTAAAAGCCCTGACGAAGCTCGTGATTCTTTAATGAAACGCTTTAAGCTTTCAGAAATTCAAGCGAAAGCCATTGTAGATATGCGTTTGCGTCAGCTTACCGGTCTTGAGCAAGACAAACTTCGTGCAGAATACAAAGAGATTATGGAGCTGATTAAAGATTTGAAAGATATTTTATCTAATGAAGGTAGAAGAATGCAGATCATTAAAGACGAAATGCTCGAG
Organism: Flavobacteriales bacterium; assembly: GCA_020629755.1. Classification (GTDB taxonomy): domain Bacteria; phylum Bacteroidota; class Bacteroidia; order Flavobacteriales_G; family JALEGO01; genus JAHDHZ01. Next base: position 22,927 of record JAHDCS010000029.1, read on the forward strand.
ATAAAAGAAAAATACGGAGATGAGCGTCGCTCACAGATCGTTTATTCTGCAGAAGATATGTCTATTGAAGACATGATTCCAGACGATACCGTTGTGGTTACCATCTCACACATGGGCTATATCAAGCGCACGCTTTTAAATGAATATAAAGTGCAATCAAGAGGCGGAGTAGGAGCGAAAGGCGCCTCTACAAGAGACAAAGACTTTTTAGAAAACTTATTCGTCGCTACCAATCATAATTATCTGTTGATTTTTACGCAAAAAGGAAAATGCTTTTGGATGCGTGTATACGAATTGCCAGAAGGCGCTAAAGGCACCAAAGGAAGAGCCATCCAAAACCTAATTAGCATTGAACCAGATGATAAAGTGATGGCGTACATCAATGTAGGAAATATAAAAGATCCGGAGTATGTGAAGGATAAATACATTATGATGTGCACTAAAAACGGGGTGGTTAAAAAAACTGCCTTAGAAGCATACTCACGACCAAGGCAAAATGGCATCAACGCCATTACAATTAAAGAAGGGGATGAACTTTTAGAATCAAAACTAACCAATGGAAATAATCAAATTTTATTGGCGCTTAAATCAGGTAAAGCGATTCGCTTTGAAGAGAGTAAGGTGAGATCTATGGGGCGAACAGCTTCAGGTGTAAGAGGAATTACTCGTGCCGGAGATAAAGACCAGGTAGTGGGTATGATTTGTATTCAAGATGCTGAAACAGAATCAGTACTTGTGGTATCAGAAAATGGTTACGGAAAAAGAAGCGATGTAGAAGATTATAGAATCACTAACCGGGGCGGAAAAGGGGTAAAAACCATAAACGTTACAGATAAAACCGGACAATTGATAGCGATTAAATCTGTTACGGATCAAGACGATTTAATGATTATCAACAAATCAGGGATTACAATTAGAATGGAAATTGCACAATTACGTGTAATGGGTAGAAACACTCAAGGCGTAAGGCTCATTAACTTAAAAGGAAGTGATACTATTGCTGGCGTGGCAAGGGTTCCGCATGAAGAGGAGAGTGAAGAGAATTCTCCAGAAGAGTTGTCTTCTGATCAGTCTCCATCTAATAATAGTAACGCAGAAGAAAACAAGGCCGATTAATTTAGATTAAATCACCTAGCTTAGGTGCTCTTTTTTTTTACGCTTAGGAGTTGTGCGTTTTAGAAGAATCCTCACATAAGGCTAAAAGTGTGGTGAGTTCTTCACTAGATAAGTGTCTATACTTACCAATAGGTACATCTAAATGGATATTCATAATACGGATTCGTTTTAGCTTTACCACTTTATAATCTAGATACTCACACATGCGCCTGATTTGTCTATTTAGGCCTTGTGTAAGAATAATTTTAAAGCGGTTTTTTCCTATTTGATCGACCTGACATTTTTTGGTAATCGTATCTAATATAGGAATACCATTTTTCATTTTTTTAATAAATAAAGACGTAATGGCTTTGTTGACTGTTACAATGTATTCTTTTTGGTGATTGTTTCGTGCTCTTAATATTTTATTGACAATATCACCATCTGAAGTAAGTAAAATAAGACCCTCGCTGGGTTTGTCTAAACGTCCGATTGGAAAAATACGGCTTGGGTAATTGATATAATCAATGATGTTGTCTTTTTCAACACGAGTATCTGTGGTACAGACAATGCCAATAGGTTTATTAAAGGCAAGGTAGGTGTGGGTGTTGTTGTTTTCTTTTAGGGGTTTTCCGTCCACACAAACATGATCTGAACTAAAGATTCTAGTTCCGAGTAGTGCTTTATCTCCATTAATCAAGATACGCCCTTGTTCAATAAGTTTATCGGCTTCGCGTCTCGAACAATAGCCAATCTCACTTAAAAACTTGTTGATTCTTTTTCCTTTATTCGTATCCATTGGTAAACCCCAATCCCCCCGAATTAAGTAAGCTTAATTAAAGAAAACACTGCATAATTAATCATATCGAGGTAGTTGGCCTCTAGCCCTTCAGAGATTAAGGTTTGCCCTTTATTATCTTCAATTTGCTTAATGCGAAGAATTTTCATTAAGATTAAGTCAGTAATAGAGCTGTTACGCATATCTCGCCAAGCTTCACCATAATCGTGATTTTTCTTAAGCATTAGGTCTTTAGCTTCAGAAAAGCGTTTGTCAAATAAGCCTAAAGCCTTTTGGTGATCAAGTTCTTCAGAAGACGTGCCTAAATTAAGTTGGATGATAGCCATAATTGAATAATTGATAATGCCAATGTATTCGTCTTCAACACCTTCATCTACCTTTTTTTCTTTGAGCTCTTCGATGGTTCTGATGCGCTGAGCTTTAATAAAAATTTGGTCGGTTAAAGAAGAACTTCTCAAAATCCGCCAAGCGGTGCCGTAATCATGCATTTTTTTGGCAAAAATATCTCTACATTTGGCGATAATATGATCGTATTCTTTTGCAGTATTTGACACAGCACTAAGGTACATAAAACAGGTGAAAAAAACACTTAACATAAAAGGACAGCTCTTAGAGCTTAATGGCGCAAAAGTTATGGCGATTTTGAATCTAACGCCAGATTCTTTTTATGATGGGGGGATGTATACCTCAGAAAAGGAAATCTTGCAGGCCTGTACTACTTTTATAGAGCAAGGAGCGACGTTTATAGATGTAGGGGCTAGTTCTACACGCCCAGGAGCGGATTTATTAACGCCAGATCAAGAAATTAAACGCCTGTCAATTATCCTCCCGAAATTAAAAAAGGAATTTCCAAAAACCTATTTTTCAATCGATACCATTCATGTAAAAACAGCTAAATATGCTTTAGATCATGGTTTTGATCTTCTCAACGATATTTTTGGAGGCAGGGCTAATCAGGCAATTTTTGATTTGGCCGCAGAATATAAAGTGCCTTATATAGGGATGCACTCTATTGAAAAGCCAAAGAATATGCAAGATAAGCCCCTTTATTTGGATGGGGTTTTAGAGCATATGAAGTTTTATTTTATTGAGCTTCAACAAAAAGCACGTGCGAAAGGCATTAATGATTTAATTTTAGATCCGGGCTTTGGGTTTGGGAAAACACTTCAAGATAATTACACGATTTTAAATCATTTGGACGTCATTAAAACCTGGTTTGAATGTCCTATTCTTGTTGGGGTGTCAAGAAAATCAATGATTTACAAACTACTGAAGTCAACCGCGCAGACGGCTTTAAATGGCACCTCAGCCATACATAGCATTGCACTTTTAAAGGGGGCAGATATTTTAAGAGTACATGACGTAAAAGAAGCTGTAGAATGTATTGCGATTTATCAGCAGCTTAAAAGTTGTCAATTAAAGTATTGAAAATAGCCGAGGGACGCATGGCTTTTGAAGCCAATGCTTCGTCGAAAAAATAATAGCCCTTGATGTCTTGCGATTGCCCTTGAACGGCATTAAGTTCGGCAATAATGTCTTGCTCGTTTTCTTGAAGTTTTTGTGCAAGCGCACTAAAAGCATTTTTTAGCTGATCGTCTTGGTTTTGCTTAGAAAGTTCATCGGCCCAATACAGACTTAAATAAAAGTGAGATCCTCTATTGTCGAGCTCATTGACCTTTCTTTTAGGAGACTTTCCGCTGTTTAAAAGCTTGATGGTTGCTTTGTCTAAACATTCTGCCAATATTTTAGCTTTTGGGTTATTAAAAGATTCAGATAGATGCTCTAAAGAGACGTTAAGTGCTAAAAATTCACCTAAAGAATCCCAACGCAAGTGATTTTCTTTTAAAAATTGATCAACATGTTTAGGGGCCGAACCGCCTGCGCCTGTTTCAAAAAGTCCTCCGCCATTCATTAAGGGCACAATTGAGAGCATTTTGGCACTGGTCCCTAATTCTAAGATCGGGAACAGATCTGTGAGATAGTCTCGCAAAACATTTCCGGTCACAGAAATAGTATCAAGCCCTTTTTTTACGCGATCAAGTGTAAACTTTGTTGCTTCTCTAGGAGATAAGATTTTAATCTCTAAACCATCAGTGTTTTCCTCTTTGAGGTAGGCCTCTACTTTTGTAATTAAACTTGCATCGTGCGCTCTTTGTTTATCTAGCCAAAATACAGCCGGATTTTTGGTGGCAGCAGCTCTTCTTACGGCTAAACTTACCCAGTCTTTGATGGGGGCATCTTTGGTTTGACACATCCGCCAGATATCGCCTTTTTGAACGGTATGCTCAAGTAAAATTTGATTGTTTTTGTCGATCACCTGAACTTTACCATCGCTTTTTATTTGGAAGGTTTTATCGTGCGATCCGTATTCTTCTGCTTTTTTGGCCATTAGCCCCACATTTGAGACGCTTCCCATGGTAGTTGGGTCAAAAGCTCCATGACTTTTGCAAAACACAAATGTTTCTTGATAAATAGAGGCATAGCTACTATCTGGAATCACGGCAATGGTTTGTTGTAATTCACCATTTTTATTCCACATGCTGCCAGAGGTTCTAATCATGGCAGGCATTGAAGCATCGATAATCACATCACTGGGCACATGTAAATTGGTAATGCCTTTATCAGAATTTACCATAGCCAAATCAGGACCATTTTTAAAACTCTCTTCAATGGCAGCTAAGAGTTTATTTTTTAGGCTTTGATCAGAAAGAGCTTCTATCTTTTCAAGTACATCTGCAAAACCAGTATTTGGATCAACACCTATTTGTGCAAGCTCAGCAGAGTAGGTATTGAAGAGTTCACCAAAAAATAGTTTAACAACTTCTCCAAAGATGATTGGGTCTGAAACCTTCATCATCGTGGCCTTCATGTGCAGTGAAAACAATAAGTTTTGATCTTTTGCTTTTTGAATTTGCTCAGATATAAAGGCTTTTAAAGCGCCAATAGACAAAAATGTAGAATCTATTACTTCACCTTTTAACAAAGCAAAATGGTCTTTTAGTATTTCTGATGATCCATCTGGGGTGGTATGCACAATTTCTACTGTGGTATCTTCTTGGATGGTATATGATTTTTCATTAGACTTAAAATCATCTTTACCCATAGTAGCAACATGTGATTGGGTATCTGAAACCCAAGCACCCATAGAGTGCGGATTTTTCTTTGCAAATTCTTTTACTGGTCTTGGAGCTCTTCTGTCAGAATTGCCTTCTCGTAACACCGGGTTTACAGCACTGCCTTTGGCTTTATTGTATTTGTTTTGAATGTCTTTTTCAGCACTATTTTTTGGATCTTCTGGATAATCAGGAATAGCGTAGCCTTTGTTTTGAAGCTCTTCTATAGCTTCTTTAAGCTGAGAAATAGAGGCACTTATATTTGGTAACTTGATAATATTAGCCTCTTTTTTGAGTACTTTTTCTCCGAGTATTTCAAGGGCATGTTCATGCTTTTGCGCTGCTGAAAGTTGTTCTGGGAATAGAGCTAAAATTCGGCTTGCCAAAGAAATATCTTTGGTTTCGATTGTAATATTTGCTTTAGATACAAATGTTTTAACAATAGGCAATAAAGAGCGTGTTGCTAGAGCAGGGGCTTCGTCCGTGAGCGTGTAAATGATTTTTTGATCCATAAGAATAACTGTAGAGCAAAGATATAATTCTTAGATAAACAGCAGCCTTTAGGATCTAAAAATCAAACTATTTATGATGGTAAAGTTTCTTGATGTATTAGTATACTAGTAACCAAAAATTTCTTCTAAAGAAAGCTCTTTGACTTCGCCAAGTGTTTTTAGAGCCTCAAAATTGACTTTTTCTTTATCGCCAATCACCAAATATGTTTTAGGGGTTTGCATATACTGATTAAAAAAGGTGTTTAAATCTGAGAGAGACATCTTTTCAATTTGTTGGTATACATCTTTTCTATAGTCGTAATCAAAGCCTAATTTTTTAACGCGTTCATAGTTCCAAAATATACCAGACTTTGTGATGCGATTCGTCGCAATTTGTTTTAAGGTCGATTGCTTTGAATCTTGAAACTGCCCTTCTGATTGAGGCATTTTAGCCAGTAAGGCATTCATGGCGTCTACTGCTTCAGGCAACTTGTCTACTTGTGTGCCAATATAGGTCGACACATAACAAGGGTCTTCTTTTTTTGATGGAACACTAAAACTGTTTCTTGCAGAATATGCCAGCGCTTTAGATTCTCTTATTTCTTGAAATACAATAGATGACAATCCGCCGCCAAAATAATTGTTGTGCATACTCGCAAAGGCCGGGAGAGATGCATTAAACTTACCTACATTAGAGATGGCAAGCATCTCAGATTGAACCATATCAAAATGTGTAAAGTACACTTTATTTTCTTCTGTATTTAAATGGTTGTAGTGTTTTTTGGGGGGATATGCTTTTGAAGCTCGTAAATTTGGAATGTTTTGCTCTGCTAACATTTTGACTTGGATTGGCGATGTTTTGCCATAAAAGAAGATTCTTTTTTTGTAATCAAAAAGATGTTTAGCGATTCGAACCAAATCATTGGGGTCTATATTCTTTAGGGCTTCTTCGCTAAAAATATCGGTAAACGGAGATTTTTTTCCGAATTTGGCGTAGTTGAGCATTGCACTTCTTAAAATAGCAGCTTTGTCTAGTTTGGCATCTTCTCTTGATTTTATAATGTCTTTGATCATTTCGTTATAAGCGGATGCATTAGGTTCTAAACCATTAAAAAAGGCATTTAGAATGGCCATGCCTTGATCTAAAGAAGATTCTAAACCAGAAAGGCTAACACTAAAACGCTCAGCAGATGCGCTATAAGTCATGTCTAAGCCCAGCTTAAAAAGATTTTTTTTGAGCTCTTCTGCCGAATACTTATCGCATCCAAGATAAGGCAAGTACTGACTCACTAAACCAAGTGTGTCGTTATGGTAAGTACCCATGTCAAAAATACAGGTTAAAGAAAAAGTTTTATTGGTTTTATTCTCAATGCTGTATAAGTCTACACCTGAAGCTTTAGTATGTTTTATGGCCGTTTTGTAATCGACATAAACAGGCTCAATCTTATCAGTAGCCATAGAGTAAAAAGATTTGGCAAATTCAGATTGCTCATCTCTTGAGATTTCAATGGGCGTAATGGCAGGCTTTTTTACTTTGCCTAAATCAGCGTCTTTTCCGGTTTTCTTTTCGACATAAACATAGTTGTCATTAAAATTTTGTTTAACAAATCCGACAAGTTGTGCTTTAGTAATGCCTGACATGGTTTGAGAAGAAAAGATGATGTCTTTCCAGGGCTTTTCAAGAATAAAGCTCTCGGTCATCATGCTGCACCTTGAACGGTTACTTTCGATAGACTTTTCTTGATCAAGCGCCATGTTTTTTAAGCAGGCTTCTAGCATCCAATCGTCAAAGTCACCTTGTTTAATTTGTTCGAACTGTTTTAAGAGTAAGCTCCTGACTTCTTCTAAGCTTTGTCCTTGCTTAGCAATACCATAGAGATATACAGCGCTATAATCTTTGTCAATAGATACAAAAGATCCGGCCTGTAATACTTTTTGTTTTTGGTTTAGATTTAAATCAATAAGGCCTGCACTGCTGTTTGAAAGCATATAATCTAGAAGTGTAAGCATAGGCTCGTCTTTGCTGCCGGCACCATCAAATCTGTAGCCTAGCATAACCACTTCGAAATTGGGGCCTGTTACCTCAGCAGATTTTACACTTGTAATAGGCTCTTCTTTTTCGAAGGTAAATGGCGGAATGTCTTTTTCTTGGTAAGCTCCAAAATACTTATCGATAAGCGCAATGGTTTTGTCATAATCAATATCACCAGCAATCATGATGGCCATGTTGTTTGGCACGTAGTATTTGGTGAAGTACTCATGAATCTTGACCATAGAGGGGTTTTTTAAGTGTTCAGAAGTTCCGATAGTGGTTTGGGTTCCGTAGGGGTGTTTTTGCCACATTAGGGTGTGAATTTTTTCAAAAAGTTTGCTGATGTCATTGTCTCTACTTCTGTTGTATTCTTCATATACTGCTTCTAGCTCTGTATGAAAAATACGAAGACACAGTTCTTTAAATCGGGTAGATTCTAAAAGCATCCATTTTTCAAGTTCATTTGAAGGGATTTCGTTGATATATACGGTTCGTTCTGTAGAGGTGTAAGCATTAGTGCCACTAGCGCCGATAGAAGAAACCATTTTGTCGTATTCGTTGGCTACTGCAAATTTAGCGGCAATGCCTGAGAGTGAATCTATTTGACGGTAGAGCCTTTTTTTTGCTGCAGTGTCAGAGGTGCTTTTGTGTGCTTCATATAGGTCTGAAATTTTTTGTAAATAAACCTTCTCTTTAGACCAATCTTTGGAAGCAATTTGGCTATTGCCTTTAAAGAGCATGTGTTCTAAGTAATGCGCTAGGCCAGTAGCATCAGCGGGGTCATATTTACTTCCTGCTCTTACGGCTACATTGGTATATACTCTTGGTTCGTTATCGTTTTTAGATAGGTATACTTTTAAACCATTCTTTAAGGTATAAATTCTGGTTTTGGTAGGATCATTATCGACCTTTTCAAATGAATAAGATTGAGCGCATAATCCAAATGTTATGCTGGTTAAAATGAACAGACAAAAATGCTTCAACATAATTTTTTTCGCAAATGTACAAAAAACTATGCCGTCAGAGTTGCTTGCTATAATCTCTGCTTTGGGTGAGGGATAGTAGGGGCTTGGTGCAAAGCACGGAAGCGAAGCGCACCCCCGCATAGCCCGACCCGAAGGGGCACCCCCAAATGAATTGATTACAAATCGAACTTAATGCCTTGGGCTAAAGGTAATTCAGTAGAGTAATTGATGGTATTGGTTTGACGACGCATGTAAATCTTCCAGGCATCTGAGCCGGATTCACGTCCGCCGCCAGTTTCTTTTTCACCGCCAAACGCTCCTCCAATTTCGGCGCCAGAAGTCCCGATGTTCACATTGGCAATGCCGCAATCAGAACCGGCATAAGAGAGAAACTTTTCAGCCGTTCTTAAGTTCGAGGTCATAATAGCAGAAGAGAGCCCTTGCACCACACCGTTTTGCATGGCAATGGCCTGATTAATATCAGAATATTTCATCACATACAAAATAGGCGCGAAGGTTTCGTGTTGTACAATCTGAAAATCATTCTTTGCTTCAATAATTACGGGTTTTACATAACAGCCAGAGGCATAGCCTTCACCAGATAACACTTCAGGGGACACAAGTACATTTCCGCCTTCTTGTTTGGCTTTTTCTACGGCAGATAGGTAATTAGAAACAGCATCTTTGTCGATAAGTGGCCCAACATGGTTGCTCTGATCTAAAGGATCACCGATTTTAAGTTGACCATAAGCGTCTTTAAGTTTTTGAATAACCGTATCGTAAATAGATTCGTGGATAATTAAACGCCGAGTGGAGGTGCAGCGTTGCCCGCATGTGCCCACAGCGCCAAATACGGCTCCAATGATGGTCATTTTTAAATCGGCATCTTCAGTCACAATAATGGCATTATTCCCGCCAAGTTCTAATAAGCTTTTGCCAAGACGAGCTCCAACGGCAGCGCCTACCAATTTACCCATTCTTGAAGATCCGGTGGCAGAAACCAGCGGAATGCGTTTGTCATTAGAGAGGTATTCGCCTACCTTAAAGTCACCGTTGACTAGACAAGACACGCCTTCAGGAACCTTATTGTTTTTAAATACTTCAGCTGTAATTTTCTGACAAGCCAAAGCGCAAAGGGGTGTTTTTTCTGAAGGCTTCCATACGCAAACATCGCCACAGACCCAGGCGAGCATTGTATTCCAGGCCCAAACGGCTACCGGGAAATTAAAGGCTGATATAATGCCTACAATACCTAAAGGATGGTATTGTTCATACATTCTATGTTTTGGCCTTTCAGAATGCATGGTCAGGCCATGTAGCTGACGAGAAAGCCCTACGGCAAAATCACAGATATCAATCATTTCTTGTACTTCGCCATAGCCTTCTTGTAGCGATTTCCCCATTTCGTAAGAGACTAATTTGCCCAGGGGCTCTTTATATTTTCTTAGGGCTTCGCCAATTTGCCTAACCACTTCGCCTCTTTGTGGCGCAGGCACACTTCGCCATGCTACAAATGCTTCAGAGGCTTTTTGAATGACTTGCTCATAGTCTTGTTGTGACGCACCACGGACCGAGCCGATTTTCTTTCCATCAACCGGTGAGAACGATTCAAACACATCACCTTGGGCTTTCAGCCATTGAGTTCCGGTAGAAACGCCAGAAAGTTCATTTTGGTCTAATCCGAATTCTTTTAATACTTCTTTGATTTCTGCTCGCATATCTTTACGTACTTTTGAGTTCAAAAGTAAGCATTTGTATTTTTTAAAAAAGCATCGAGAGGTACTATTTTTAAGCATTTTGCTTGGCGTAACAATTTTGACGTATCAAAAGGTCGTTTCAGCAGATTTTTTAGAGTGGGACGATCGCTTTTATATCATTGAAAATCCGCTAATCACCACTTTTAACACCAATATTTTTAAGATTAACACCTTTGTGATGGGCAATTACCATCCCCTAACCATTTTATCGTATCAGATAGATTATTTTTTGGGTGGATTAAATCCTAAAGTATACCATTTGCATAATTTACTCTTGCATCTGCTTAATGTAGGTTTATTGTTTTGGCTGTTACAACGCTTACAGATTGGGGTATTTATTAGATATGCAGTGCTCATTTTTTTTGCCCTTCACCCCACAAGGGTAGAAACGGTATTATGGCTTTCTGATCGAAAAGATCTTTTGATGGCAAGTTATATTTTTCTGGCGTCTCATAGTCTGATAGGGTTTATGAATAGCAATAAGCAGCGGTATTTGGCTCTACTTTTTTTGAGTTTCATCCTTGCTTTGCTTTGTAAAGCTACGGCTGTGGGCTTTGTTTGTCTGATGGTATATTGTCTTGGACGCTCTAAAGCTCGATGGCCGCTAAAAGTGTTGTGGACTTTAGTCTATGTTTTTACAGCGCTCTTTTTTATGCGCATTGCTTTTTTAGCCCAGTCTACACATAATGTAGAGGTGAGATTTGATC
>JAHDCS010000079.1 GCA_020629755.1 Flavobacteriales bacterium
CAATAAAGAGAATAGTATTGGAAAACCCAGTCCGCCAATGACTACTAAAAGAGAAATACTATGAATCAAGGCATAATTTGACGAAAAGCCTGGATGGCTTAATCCACCTGGAATAGAAGAGAATCCTGCGTTACAAAAGGCAGATACAGAATGAAAAACAGAAAAAAACAGACGTTTTGATATTGATAAATCATCATGGTTTGCGAGCGATAAAAAAATCATGACTACGCCAATGAGTTCAACAATAAAGGTGAGCGTTATAATTTGTTTAAGGATGCTCAGTACCCCTGATAATTTGGACGAACGGGTATAATCTTTGATCATGATTTGATCAGAAAATGAAGCAGAGCCTTTAAAATAATTGATGAAAAACACAGTAAAGGTTAAAATACCAAGTCCGCCAAGTTGAAATAAAATTAAAATAATAGATTGCCCAAAAAAGGTGAATGCGCTCGCTGTTTCAACAGTGGTAAGTCCCGTCACGCAAACGGCGCTGGTTGCAGTAAATACAGCATCTATCAGAGAAATCTTTGCAGTGGTAGCATTGGGCAAAAGCAACAAAAGTGTGCCGGCAAAAACAATAAATGCGTAGCTTAAAACAAATAATTGAGCGGGGTTTACAGCAATGTTTTTCCAATTAAATTCAAGAATAGATAGGTTGTAAATTGAATAGATGACACACAAAATCTCAGCTAGTTTTTCTTGACAAATAATCTGCAGGGTGTGCTCTTGATAAGAAGAGAAAAGCAACACAAATAGACTGGTCAGGATCAGGAGGCTTAAAAAAATAGCTTTTCTTGGTTTGTGAAGCACATGTGCAATAATTAAACGTGCAATGGTAAATAGGGTAAATAGCATCAGCAGATACCAAGTAAAGGTTTCGAGTATACTTGCCAAATAGGCTTCAATATTAAAACCATATTTGTATAACAGTGAAAAAGCGAAAAATAATGAGCAAAAGGCACTAAAACTCGTTATTTGCTTGTAAATTTTTTCAAGTATATACTTAGATGGAATCATCTCAATGGCCAAAGGTAGAATAATTCTTTGGTTTAAAATACAAGATGATTATATGGTGTATTGGTGTCTCTAAGCCAATAAATAAGTAAGAAACTTAAACAGTTTCTAAGCTAAATATTGTTTTTATTGCAAAATCAAAGTTGTATATTTGTGCCTTAAATTCTCTAGAGAATATGAGAAAGCGATTGACTGTTTATTTTTTACTGTGTACTACGGTTTTTTGGGCGCAAGAAAAAAAAGGCCCTGTTCAAGGGATAAAGAATTTTTTTAAGATATTGAAAGTACAAAATGCAATTGATGAAAAAGATTATGATCGCTCGATTGCTTTGGCTCAAAAATATTTAATTGATGATCCTAAAAATGCAAAATTGTTGTACAAAGTGGGGTATTCTCATTTTCAACTAAGAAATAATGCAGAAGCTAAAGAATATTTTGAAAAAGTTGAAAGTATTGATAAGGAGGTAGATAATGATTTGTATTTCTATTATGCTAAAACACTTCAGAAACAAGGTAAGTTTGAAGAGGCGAATAAGTATTTAGATGCGTTTCAGTCGACCTTAAAGAAAAGAGAAAAAAACACACTTTTGACTATTGAAAAGACAAGGGCAGAGATGCTTTTTGCTAAGGATTTATTAGAAAATCCTTTAGAGGTCCAAATCAAAAGTTTAGGTACACCAATCAACAGTGGATTTGATGAGTATGGTCCGGCAGTATCTGCAGATGGTAAAACACTTTATTTTACCTCAAGAAGACCAGACAGCAAAGGAGGGAAGAAAGATCCAAACGACAGTAAGTTTTTAGAAGATATATATATGTCTACCTGGAATGATTCTATGGGTTTTTGGAATAAAGCTAAACCAGTTTCTGGCAAATTAAATACAGAAGATCACGATGGGTGTTTAAGTATTTCTCCTGCAGGAGATGTGATGTACCTATATAGAAATGAGGGTGAGGCTGGTAAGGGCGCTGGGGATATTTTTTATGCCAAAAGATTGCCATCTGGCACTTTTACTTCGGCTAAATCAATTGAAAAACCCATTAATACGTCTTTCTTTGAGAGCTCAGCATCAGTAACTGCAGACGGTAAGAAGCTTTATTTTATTAGTGAGGATAAAGATGGGTATGGTAGAGCAGATATTTACGTCTCAGAAAATATGGGCAAAAATCAGTGGTCTGATCCTGTAAATTTAGGAGATCTGATCAATACGAAAGAAGATGAACGCATGGTGTTTGTTCATCCTGATGGAAGCGAACTTTATTTTTCTTCAAACGGACATCCCTCAATAGGTGGGTATGATATTTATAGGTCAAAGTTTGTAGACGGTAAATGGAGTGCTCCAGAGAATCTTGGCTCTCCAATTAATAGTTTTGAGGATGAAATTAATTTTTCTATTACTGAAGACAGACAAAAAGCGTACTTTTCAGGATATTTGGAGCAAGGCTTCGGGTTATTAGATATATATGAAATTAATCTTTCATCTTTTGATCTTTCTAAGATTAAAGTATTTCAGAAAACAAACAAGACGATTACTCCTAGTGAGAAATCATCGAAATAGTTTTTTTTCTGGTTAAGTAAGTCTCACCACACATTATCTTATCTCGTCAAATCTCATCAGAGATAACTAAATACCCCACGATGTATTCAGTTTGGCTCAAATTTAGCTCTAAATAAGTTGAAACTAAATAATGTAAAGATGGATTTTATTTGAAGTTACCCCATTTTCATCTCACTGATTTCTCTTAGCCCTTGCTGTTGTTGGGTTTTTCTTGTTTTATAAGTGAAAAAAGAAAATTTTCATAGTGCGCTCAAAAGTGCGCTCAAAAGTGCGCTGGCCTGCCAAGAATGGCGGGCGTGGGCTGGTGGTGAATATAAAATGTGGCTTTGCAGGGCTGGCCTTGCGGGCTTCATTTTCTAGAGGTGGGCAGATAGCTTCATTCTTAGCTTGAATTTTCGTTCTTTTCTTCAAGGAAAAGGACAAAAAATAAGGATAGAAGAAATAACTTAAAAAAATGGGGTAACTCCAGGATTTTATGGCTTGTGTTCTATTTTAAAGCTTAATGGTCCAACCAAAAGGATCATCCGTTAGACCTCTTCTAATAGCATCTAGCTCTTTAAGTACATTTACAGACAAGCTATCAGAATCTGAGCCGGGCAAAGCATAGTCTTTGTTTTGGTAGCCAATAGATGAAATAGGCGCAATGGTAGCCGCAGTACCGGTTCCAAAAACTTCTAAGAGCTGTTCTGATGTAATTAATTCAATCACTTGGTTCACGCTAATTTTTTCTTCGATTATGCTATAGCCCATTTGTTTTGCTAGTGTAAGAACAGATTTTCTTGTGACACCATCTAAAATTGTGCCTCCTACGGATGGGGTTAGAACTTTCTTGTCTTTTGTAACAAACATAACATTCATTGTACCAGACTCTTCGATGTATTTATGTTCTTTAGCATCTGTCCATAAAATTTGGTCATAGCCTTGCTGAGCAGCGAGTCTGGCAGGATGAAGCGACTGTGCATAGTTTCCGGCTGCTTTTGCAAACCCTGTGCCTCCTTCGGCAGCTCGTGTGTAGTGTGTTTCTACTTTTACTTTTACTGGGTTCTTATAATAAGCGCCAACAGGCGATGTGATAATGATAAACGAGTACTTTTCAGAAGGTTTAACACCTAAATATTCATCTGTTGCAATCATAAATGGGCGAATATATAATGATTCACCATCCCCAGAAGGCACCCAGTCTTTGTCTAATTTTATGAGCTCTTTTAACCCATTTAAAAATAATTCTGGATCTATTGTGGGCATACATAATCGCTCTGCAGAGATGTTAAAACGGTGAATGTTATCCATGGGTCTAAAAAGAAGAACATCTCCATTAGAGTCTTTGTAAGCTTTCATCCCTTCAAATATGGCCTGCCCATAATGAAAGACTAAGCACGAGGGTTGTAATTCTAGATTTTGATAAGGAATAATTTCAGGCGCTTGCCAATTGTTGTTTTGGTAATTAACCATAAACATATGGTCAGAGAATGAACGTCCAAATTGAAGCGTGCCAGAAAATACGGTTTCTCTTTTTGAAGTAAGTGTTTTAGTGATTTTGATAGGATTTTTCTCGGCAGTCATTCTCATAAATATGGGATTCAAACGGGCTTGCAATTTACTCAAAATTGCCCTTTAAACAAAACAAAACTAGCACAATATAGTTTACGAAGATTGCTTATATTTTTTCATAATTTTTATTAAAAACCCAGCCAGATTTTTTGTTGGGCAATTCAATCTCACTCCACTCTTTATTAATATTTAATATTGTGATTTTAAGCCCTGCAGGGAGTTTCATAATTTTTGGACTTGAAGATTCTGGGGTTGATCGAAGTGTAGATGTATTGTTTGTAATGACGGCAAATGAATCATAAGATAAAGTATAGTATAAATATCCCCCCAAAACCAAAAAAAATAGACTGATCAATAATGCACTAATCGAAGAATAAAAAGCGACTTTCTTTATTCTAGAAGATTTGACCGTAATAAATAAGATAAATAACACGAGTGAAAAAATCCAAAAAAAGACATTCATAACACCTAGAGTGGTTGTAGATATAAGGTATCTTAGGTTTGATACAGTAAAGAAAGAAGAGGTTGAAAACGTTTGAGGCAAAGCTTTTTTTATCTGAGCGATATCAGCTAAAAGTTGTTGATTTGGTCCATAATACACTACGGCGCGTTCTAATACCAATCGTGCTTTTGATAATTTATTTTGATGAAACTGGCTTAAGGCTAAGTTTCGATCGAGTTCAAGGCTTTTTCCACAGGTGTTAATGGTGTTTTCAAAGCTTTGCTCTGCATATTGGTATTCTTTATTTAAAAAAAGTTCAACGCCTTGTTCAAATGATTTTTTACATGAGGCTTCAACTTGAGCGATTAGCGGTTGTATAGGTGTAAAAAAAAGGCCGAAGAACAAAGAGAGAAAAATATGTTTAACGTCTATTGTCATAAAGATTGATCAAGTTCACTAATAATATTTCTGGCGCCTTCGTATAGGTCAGCTGGCTGATGAGAAATTCCTGCAAATCGAGCCATTTGCGTTTGTTCAATAACATTTTCTAAGCGATCAATAATAGTACTATTAACCTGTTTTTCTGTAAGTAACTGGTGTATTTTTTCTTTTGATAAAAATTCTCTTGATAGGATTAATTTATCTTCTAAGTAATGGTGTATGGCATCAAATATTTCTTCATAGATTTCAGCCGTGCTAGCTTGTTTGTCAATAAGTTTTTTGGCTCTTTTTAATCTGAGTGTTGCAATTTTTGAGGCTCCTTTTTGTTTGAAATTTAAATGGTTTAATCTTTCTTTCTTATATCTAAATAAAAACCACAAGAAAAAGCCGAAAATAAATAAGGGTACTATTAAAAGACTAAAATGTAAAGACGATCCAAAAAATGAAAAATTATTTTTTGATGCGCCTGAATAAAAGGCGTCAATTTGAGAGGGTTTATTTGTATTGGTGTTAGAAGAATGAGTGGAGCTTTGTTTTTCTGTACTATTAGGATCTACATTGACCATAATCTGATGTTCTTTTGTAGACATTGTTTTAAATGTTTTTGTGTTTAAATCAAAATATGAAAATGCATAAGCGGGGATGGTGTATTGCCCAGCTTGTTTAGGAATGAGCATATAATCAAACGTTTTTGATGTTTTTGTTTCTGTAATTTCGGGGTCGTATTGCTCAAAGCTTTCGTCAAATTTTGGGCTTTTAATGTCTAATAATGAAAAATTTCCTTTTCCTTTTACTGTAATTTTATAATTA
>JAHDCS010000030.1 GCA_020629755.1 Flavobacteriales bacterium
CAAAACCAAGGACTTACTTTGCCAGATTTAATCAATTAAGGGAATCTAGGTAAAGGCAAAGATTTGATGAAACCAGAGGATTTAAATTTATTTCTTATGCTGTTTGGTGGATTAGACAATCCATTCTACAAGCTATTGCCGAGCAATCGCGTATTGTACGTCTGCCTTTAAATCGAATAGGAAATATAAATAAAATCAATCGCGCTTTTATGAAGCTCGAGCAAGAGTTTGAAAGAGAACCTTCAGCTGAAGAGCTTTCAGAGATATTAGATATGTCTGCAGAAGAAATTGAGGTTAGTATTCTCTCTAAAGTGAAACATATCTCAATGGATGCTCCACTCTCAGCAGATGGTGAAGACGACAGAAGCCTATACGATGTACTAGGTGAAAAAAGCGACAGAGTAAAACCTGAAGATGCTTTACTTAAAAAATCTTTAATCCAAGAAGTAGAGAGAGCTTTAGTCTCTTTAACGTCTAGAGAAGCTGAAATCGTGAGTCTTTATTATGGCATCAAACAAAATAAAACCCGAACATTAGAAGAAATTGGAAAACGCTATGGATTAACTAGAGAAAGAGTGCGTCAAATTAAAGAAAGAGCATTAAACAAACTCAAAACAACCTCTAGAGGCAAATTGCTTCGAAAGTATTTAGGATAAATATGTCTAAACACATCATAGCTCCATCTTTACTAGCTGCTGACTTTTCAGATTTAAAGTCGGCAGTTGGTGTGTTTGATCGAAGTGTGGCTAAATGGCTACACTTAGATGTGATGGATGGTCTATTTGTGCCTAATATTTCTTTTGGCATACCCGTCATTAAATCCATTAGGCCTCTTTCAAAGAAGATCTTTGATGTACACTTAATGATAGAAAAACCCGAACGCTATCTTCAGGCATTCAAACAATCAGGTGCAGATGTTTTAACCATTCACCTAGAGGCTTCTGTGCATGCCCACAGATCTGTTTCTGCTATTAAAGAATTGGGTATTAAAGCTGGTATAGCTCTAAATCCACATACCCCTGTTGCTCTTTTAGAAGATATTATCAAAGACGTTGATCTGGTTTGTTTAATGTCGGTTAATCCTGGTTTTGGCGGTCAGCGCTTTATTACACAAACGCTTAAAAAGATTGAAAAAACAAAAGCCCTAATTTTAAAGACTCAATCCAAAGCCCTCATCCAGATTGATGGCGGGGTAACCACAGAAAATGCCACAGAGATTTTAAATTGTGGCGCAGATATTTTAGTGGCTGGGAGCACGGTATTTAAGTCAGATGATCCTCTAAAGACAATTGAACGCTTACAATCCATCAGCGTGTAGATAGCCCACTTGTATTTTTTCACCAAACATGTGTGTGTTATCCAATTTTTGTAAGACATCTACTTTTTGATCTGTTTTGAGTTGAATGCTATCGTTATCCACCCATCTGGCCATAATCTTTTGCTCTATCCCTTTAAAGCTATAAACTTCAGAGGCTCCATTTTCAAATTGTATGACTACTTGCGTGATCGGATCGTCTTTAAGTGATCCATTCTTAAATATTTCTATGTATTTAGATCTATCTGGTGAATAAATGCGTTTTTCCTCAGAAAAAGCCACATTATCATGAGCTATTTTTGTGCCTTTTTCCTTTTGAGAGGTGCCGCAAGATAATATCATCCCCCCATACATTAAAACATATATTATTGATTTCATTTTTTTAAAATTACAAATTCAGTGCGTCTATTTTTAGCTCGTCCTATTTCTGTTTGATTGCTCGCAATAGGTTTTTGCTCGCCAAAACCCTTAAATTCAATACGCGATCCGTTAATGCCTTTTTGCTGCAAAAAAGATTTTACATTGAATGCACGATCTGTCGATAGCGCTAAGTTGTTTTGAGTAGACCCTATATTATCTGTATGCCCATAAATGGCTATTTCTAGGCTTGCATTTTCTTTTAAATAGGCTGCAAATTCAATTAAAATAAGTTCAGATTCTTTGTCGATTTCAGATGAATTAGTCGCATAAAAAATATCTTTAATTTGAAAGGCTTTACCGATAACTAGCTCCTCTAGTTTAGTGTCTATATGTTGCACACTTGCCTTTTCTTTAGAGGGGATAAGTCGGGATGAAAATACTTTTCCGGCAGATTTCACATTTACAATTACAGGCACAGAATCTTCGGCCGCTATCACCGCTGCATATGAACCATCTTCTAAATCAACTTTGGCCTTTGAGACCTCACCTGTTTGAGCATTTTTTAATTCGACACTCGCGTCTTTAGGGATTTCTCTCTTTTCATCTTCAATGGTGCCTTTGACCAACACTACTTTTTTAGGACGGGCTTCTTTGTAAAGTTCAAATGTAAATAAATCAAGTCCTTTATCTTTGTCTGCATTGATGTCTGAAGAGTAGTACACCTTATCGCCGTCTAGATTGATCACAAATCCATGCTCATCTTTTTTGGTGTTAATCGGAAAACCAATGTTTTTAGGCTTAGACCATTCGCCCTTTTCAAAACGGGTATAAAATACATCGTATCCGCCAAAGCCCAAGTGCCCTTGAGAGGCATAATACAAAGTTTTACTATCGTTGTGCATAAACGGGCTTTTATCATTTAAAGCCGTATTGATTGGCGCACCAACGTTTACTGCGGGTTGCCATGTATGTGTCTCGTCTTTTTGAGAAACATAGATGTCTATTCCTTTACTATCTGGTCTGGCACTGGCAAAAAAAAGAGTTTTTCCATCTGAAGATATACTGGGTTGAGCCTCCCAAGTGTCAGGACCATTAATATTTTTACCTAATTTTTCTAAAGCGCCCCAACGTTTAATTTTCTCACCATTCTCTGCATGAGAGATTTGAATTTTAGAATAATATATATCGCAATTGTTATACTCTCTACCTTTTATTTGGGTCGGATTACAAATAGTGACATACATCTCTTTATTGTCAATGGTAAGTGAAGAACCGCCATAGTTGACCCCTTCTGTTTCGTTAAAAGGAGAGGGGAGCGGCACCCCCTTACCAAAACTCTTATTTTGCTCTAATGTACTAGCCATGTAGGTTTCAATCAACTTTGGCGCTGCATCAGAAAACACCTGATCTCTGACTACAACACCGTTGTTTTTTTTGTACTCTTTTTGAGATCTTCTTGTAAAAAATAATTGCGCGTTATCAGCTGTAATACTCGGCAAGTATTCATCTGCTTTGGTGGATGCCTGCGCAACCAAAACCGGATTAAAGGGTTTAGGATTGATGTAGGTGTCTCCATAAAATTCTGCATATTCTAAATCTGATTTCGCTTGTGTGAGGTATTTATCATAAAGCTTTGAAAACTTTGATTCATCATCACTTTGAAAAGCAATAAACGCTTTAAGATACTCTAAGGCTTTTTCATAGTCTTTACTATTTAAATAGTGTTGAGCTAAAAAAAAGTCAATCTCAGAATGAAAACCAGGACACGCTTTTTTGATCTTTATAAAGTTTTCACTCAGACTTTCAAAGGGCATTTTGGTATAGATATACTTCGCCGCTAAAGTCTTAGAATATAGAAAAAGAGCCTCTAAATAGTCGGGCTGATGGTCGATGATTTGCTTTAAAAAAGAGGTGCGCTGTTTTTTATCGTATTTTTTTCTATTCAATGCTTTTTCATATAAGCCTTGCGTTTTTTTGTCGGGTTCAACGGCACACAAATCATCCTGAGCACTTATCTGTAAAGCCCATATTGTAAGGATTAAAAAAGCGATGCTTTGTCTCAAAACAAATTAATTTAATCTAGCAGCCTGATCTTTGGCTTTTTGGATAAGACTGTTTGCTTTTTGATCTGCTTCGCTTTCTATTCTATTGGCCTTTTTATTGGCCTGATTCCTGATTTTGTCGGCTGCTTTTTTTGCCGCTATCTTAGCCAGAGGGTTTTTTGCAGATTGCTCTAGCTTGGCAGCTTCAGCATTGGCTTTTGACCGAATAGAGTTCGCTACATTTTTAGCTTCAGACCTAATTCTAGAGGCTTGTAATTCTGCTTGTTTTATAAGCTGTTCTGCCTTTTCGCGCGCCTGTTCTTTCGCTTTATCTACCCCTTGATCAACTCCTGCTTTGAACTGTTCTTTTACCTGGTCTACTTGTTGATTAATCATAGATTTTTGATCTGAAAAAATTTCTGAAAAGTCTAATTTAATCTTAGGGTCATCGGTTTTTCCAGTAATTAAAATATTAGCTTTAATCTCATTAGGGATAAGGGCTGATGCTTTAGAACCCAATAATGCACTTAAGCCTCCAGCCATACCGCCAAGTTTAGAAGCCGGAAGAATCGTTTGTATTTTAAAATCTAAATCTTGTTCTAACGAGCACTTACCACTAACATTTGCTTTGGCGTCTGCAATTTTACAGTCAAAAGGCGACACTTCTATGGCGCCATTAACTATTTTATAAAATACATTAATGTTATTTAAATCTAATTGCTTGTATTTGTCTAAGCCAAATTTATTGGCAAGGGTAGATAGTGCAGGTAGGTTCTCAACAATCATCTGATGGGTGTTAATACGGCCTTCTCCACTAAGTGTTGAAAGATCTGGTTCCATTTGTGTATCTAAGAACCCTTGTAACTTCATCGTTTTTGAATAAGCTCCAGAAGCTCTTTTGACTACTGGCGCCATACTATTAATAAAATCAAAAGTGCTTGTTGTTTGCTGCACATCAAATTTTTGTATGCGCATGTCAAGCTCATAATAAGGCTTCGAAATATCTTTTGTATGATATACCCCCTTCATTTCTAAGTGCCCTCCAAGTAAATTTGCGGATAGATCTTTAAAGTCTAATTGATGGTCTTTAATCTGAAGTTTTGAGGATACATTCTCTAACGTTTTATTTTCATAGATGACTTTTTGAGCCGTACTAGTCAATTCAAAATCAATATTTCCTGGAATCTCTAATACTTCATAGAGCGTATCTGCTGAAGCCTCTGTGGTTTCTTCAGAAGATGAAAAGTCATTCAGATTAATAAGATTTGACGATGTTGTTAATTTTCCTTTCAAAGGATCTTCTCTTAAATAGTAGGCAAGATAATTATGCAATTCTCCCGTTGCAGAAATGTCTGTGTTTTTGGTTTTAAAGTCAAAATCTTTTAAATGCAGGGCCTGAGGCGAAAACTCAAGTCGTGTATGCGCAATTTGATAAGGCCCCTGGTTATTATTTTGATATACAAAGTCTGAAAGCTCTAGAAATCCCTCAGCAATAAACTGTTCGTAATTTTCATTTTCTATATCACTTATATGCCCATTCAGATGTAAATCTGCATCCATAAGCCCTTGAATTTTTTCGTTCTCTTCTAAAGGGATGATTTTCTGAAGAGATGTGAAGTCTATTTTACCTACTAGGTCTGCTTTCACATAAGGATTTGAAATTGGCGTTTTGGTATGCCAATTGCCCTGCAATTGGTTTTGATCAATTAGTGCACTAAATGTGTTGACATCTACAACGGTGTGGTCTGGATCTCCTGAGGGATTTTTCACATGCATGTCTAAATTAAAGTCATGAATGTCTGAAGGCAAATCAGGATACTTAATCAAGGCATCATTGATGGTTAAATTTAAAACAAAACCTGGTGTTTTTTCTTCATTTAAAATGCCATTGATATGGGCATCAAACGTAAAGGTGCCTTTTGATTCTAACCCATTAAAATCATGCTTGTACACTGCAGGCACTAAAGAAAATAGTTCTTTGATAGAAGATTCTTTACTTAGAATATTAAGATCTAACTGCAGGTCGTCTTGGTTTATGGTTTTAATCCCCCCATCGATAAAAAGCTTAAATGTATTTAACGCAATTTGATTGTCTTTGAATGTATAGATTTCATTTTTTGAATCACAATGCACATCGCACTTAGCCTCTAATGCCACCCAATTTAAATAAGAGATGCCCTCGTAATTAGTATAAAGTGAATCAATCGTAGTATTGGTATGCATGAGCAATTCTTCTCCAGATGAGAGCACATCTGCCTTGCCTGTATGGGTTAAATTATTAACATGAATATTGGTATGGGTTTGGGCATCTTCTATTTTGAAATAGGCATTGAGTATTTCATATTTTGTCAATTGCAATGCAAAAGAAGAAGATTCAGTCTCTTGCGTAGAAGATGTACTCTGAGTAAATATATCAGTGTTGGAAGTACCATCTTTTAGTGTTTTAAGAAAAATATTAGGCTTATTGATTTTTATGTGATTGATCTTATAGTGTTCAGCGTTTATCACTGAGATCACATCAAGGTCTAATAGCATTTGTTCAACATGTGCTAATACAACATTTTCAAAAGTATCTTTTCCAGAAATTTTAAAATTCTCAATCTCAATACTCACATCTGGAAAGCTCGAAAGAAGACTAATATCTATGTCTGAAAAAGAGACCTCGGCATCAACATTTTTACTGATTTCTTCATTGACTGCAGCAATGATTTTATCTTTAAAAATAAAGGGCGCTGCTACCAAAAATCCAATAAGAAGAATCAAAAAAATTAGAACTGCAAGAAATACCTTTTTCATACCTATATGTTACAGGCAAAAAAATACTCTTTTTTTCTCGCCTAAAAAAGGTTTTTACCTTACTTTTTCTCAAGTGCATCAACTACCGAACATACCGTCATATCACCAGTTACATTTACTACCGTTCTACACATATCTAATATGCGATCTACAGGCAAAACAAGCGCTATCCAAGCCGGATTTAACCCCACTGATTCTAAGACCAACACCAGCATAACAATCCCTGCGCTTGGCACAGCAGCCGTTCCTATAGAAGCTAAAAGCGCAGTAGAAATAATGGTTATTTGCTCGAACAGACTTAAATCTATAAAATGAAACTGCGCCAAGAAAATGGCGGCAATTGCCTGGTAAAGACTCGTGCCATCCATATTAATAGTAGCACCAATGGGCAACACGAAACTTGTAATGTCTTTTGGCACCTTCATGTTGTCATGTACACAGTCCATGGTGACTGGCAGAGTAGCCGCTGAAGAACTGGTTGAAAACGCTAATAATTGGGCAGGAGAAGCGTGTTTAAAAAATGTTTTGATTCGACTCTTTTTAACAAAAATTTTTAAAAGCACAGGATAAACGACAAACACCATCACAAGCAGCCCCAATAGAACAGTTAAGCTATATACCGCAAGTGAAGAGAATACCTGAAGCATGGCGCCAGGATCATCCCCTGCAATAGCACTTAACTTACCCGCCATCAAACAAAAAACAAAAAATGGCGCGTAATGCATTACAAGCTCAATAAGTGCAATAAACACAGCATTTAATCCATCGGTGAATTCTACAATAGGCTTTGCCAAACTAGGATCAATACTCATCAGTGCTATCCCAAATAAAATAGCAAAAACAATCACACTTAAAATTTGGCTGTCGGCTAATGCTTTAAAAAAATTATCTGGCACCATTCTCACTAAAAAATCTAAAGGCTTTTGTTTATTCTTTTGAGCAGATTCTATTTTATCTTCTATTTTTTTAGATATTGCTAACTCTTTGTGATTGAACTGAGCCTGAGAAAACAAAGCTTTTCCTTTCAATGCAATATTGTTTTTATGTGCCCACTGTTCATAGTTTTTTCTATTTTCTAAGCGCTGTTCTTTCGCTATAAATTCTCCAGGTGCTATACTGTTTGCAAGAAACATCCCTATGCTTACCGCGCACGTTGTGGTGAGTAAGAATATCCCTATGGTTTTAAGTCCGATCTTACCTACCTTACGCATGTCTGAGAGATCGTATACGCCTTTTATGATAGAAAACAAGACTAAAGGAATGGCCAATAATTTCAAAAGCTTCATAAAAATATCGCCAAGCGGATCAATCCAAAGGGACGTAAAATTATTTAAGCCAACGACACTTGAAATAAAAGCCCATAAAATCCCTAAAATAAGACCAATAATGATTTTGTAATGTAAAGCCATGTTTAGAAGCGTTTAGAGTTACTTAGTTTGTTTAAAAGATAAAAATCAGCGATGACCATCCAGGTTAAAGCCTCCACAACCGGAAGGGCACGCAAAAGCACCGAAGGATCGTGCCGTCCAGCAATCTGTATGTCGGTTGTTGTTTTCTGTTTGGTCACACTTTTTTGTAAAAGGGCGTGTGATGATACCGGCTTAAATGCAACCCTGAATTGCAATTGCTGACCATTACTTATCCCCCCTAAAACACCTCCAGAATTTTTATTTAACGCTTCTATTTGATTGTTTTTAACCACAAACGAATCGTTGAGCTCTGATCCTTTTTTATGCACGTCTTTAAATCCACTCCCCATATCAAAGCCTTTGACCGAAGGAATACAAAACATAGCATGCGCCAATCGGGCTGATAGTTTATCAAAAACAGGTTCTCCTAGCCCAATAGGCAGGCGAGAGGTTTCGCATTCAATAATCCCTCCGACAGTATCTTTTAGTCTTTTAATTTCTGAGAGATAAGCCATTATTTTTTTTTGGCGGCTTTCTTTTTTACCCTTCAACTTTAAATCGCCTATTTGACTTATCGAGGCGTTGACCTTTAGTTCATACTTTTTGAGTAGCAGCTGAGCAAATGCTCCGGCCACAACCCAATTTGCAGTTTCACGCGCTGAAGAGCGCCCTCCACCTCTGTAATCTCTAAACCCATACTTTATATCGTACGTAAAATCGGCATGTGAGGGTCTGTAAATATCTTTTATTTTTTCATAGTCTTTGCTCTTTTGATTTTGATTTTCAATAAGAAACCCGATCGGGTGTCCGGTAGATTTTCCCTTAAAAACACCTGAAAGAATTTGTATCTTGTCTTTTTCTTTTCGGGGGGATGTATTTTTTTGCCCTGGCTTTCTTTTATCAAGGCACTTTTGAATGAAGTCTACATCAATCTTTACGCCGGAAGGATAGCCTTGCAAAATGCCACCCATTGCAGGACCATGCGACTCTCCAAAAGAGCGTAGAGAAAAGAGTCGACCCCATGAATTTGATCCGTGCATACCAATCTAAGTCTAAGTGCAAATGTCAAAGAAAAAATTGACATCAGTGCTTTAAATTAAGACCTTTACGGTATGAAAACACATATTTTCATCCTAACAAGTGTCCTTTTTGGTCTTTTAATCAGTTCAAGTTCTTCTTGTATGAGACAAAAAGATAGTTTGAATAGCCTTTGTGATGGACGAATTACTTTTGAAGAAGACTCTTGGGTCAAAGACGAACTTATTTTTTACAATTTATCTTACGATGATAAACGCTATTATGACGATCAAACTAAAGAGGTATATGTCATTAAATACCAAGGATCTTATTACTATAAGTTTCTATTTAAAAATACCAGCGACGCTTATTTTGATTGTGAAGGCAATCCGATAAACGGTCCTTACGAAGGAGCACAAAGCCTTGTGTTTGAGTTAGATAAAATAGAGCCTCTAAGTGTTGTTTGGCCTTTAATATCAAGTGGGGGAATAAGTGCCTGGTAAATCTTATTTTCGATTGAAGGCTTTATAATCTTCGTTTAAAATTTTATACTCTACTTTGCCATTTAATCTTTTTAAATGCTCTGCAATCACAAAGGTTTTATCTATTCTTTTTTGTGTATTTTTTACGCTCAACACCTGATAAATAAGTGTTCTTTGCTTGCCCTTGGTTAAGGCTTTAAAAAGCTTACAAAAGTCTGGATCTTGATTGAGCATTTCTTGAAATTCTCTTGGCATTTCCATCCCGTATTCACTGGTGTCTTCTTTTATGGTTACTTCAACTACATCGCCTTGTTGCAAACCAAATTTTTTAAGCCTTGATTTATTGATCACGATATAACCTACTGTTTTTCCGCCCATAATACCCGCAGAAAAACTTTCAAAATCATTGATCTGACAAATTATTCGCTTGATCTTTTTAGAAGCTACCTCTTGTAATACATCTTCTGGTAACAAAACATGATGCATCCATAAATTATGCATCGACACCTGTATGTTGGCTTTAAAGCGAATCATGTAAAGCCACTAGTTTCTCCGTGATTTCTTGCATAATACTATCCGGACAAGACGCTCCTGAGGTAAGGATTACTCGGGGTTGTTTGCTTTTTGGCCAATAGGACGAATGCTCTAGAATTTGCCCTGAATGAATGTCAAAATGCCTAATGGTATTTTCATCTAAAATATCATCGGCAGAAGAAATAAAATAGGTGTTAAATTTTTGGGCACACAATTCTGCTAAATGGGTTGTATTAGAACTATTAAAGCCTCCAACTACAATTGCAAGATCAGCCTCTTGTTTGAGCAATTCAAATGTAGACTTTTGATTATCATTGGTGGCATAACAAAGCGTATCTCTGGTATCGGCAAAATGTGCTTTAATGTGATCTTCTCCATATTTTTTAAGCATAATGTCTTTAAAATAGGTCGAAATCTGAGTAGTTTCACTTGCCAACATAGTTGTTTGATTCACAACACCTACTCTGAAAAGATCTGTTTTAAGATCAAATCCATCAGAAATACGATTTTTAAATACGTCATAAAATGAGGTTTCGTCAATTTTTCCTAAAATAAAATCCCCAATGATTTTAGCTTCTTGGATGTCTTTGATCACCACTGATTTTGCATAGGCTGACGAATGTGAAAAGGTCGCTCGTGTTTCTTCATGTTTTGGCTTTCCGTGTATGATCACCGTAAAGTCTTTTTCACCAAGTTTTTTTGAGGTTTTCCATACTTTTTCTACAAAAGGGCAAGTGGTATTGTAGGTTTTAATATCTACGCCTAAATGCTCCAACTTATTTTGAATAGCTCTGGTTGTTCCAAAAGCCGGGATAATGACAATATCTTCTTGTTTGATTTGATCCCAGCTGATAAGTTGATTCGAATAGGTGTCTTGAATAAACCGAATGCCATTGTCTTCTAAATCTTTATTTACATGCGGATTGTGAATCATTTGAGAGAGCAAAAAAATATTTCTGTTAGGATTTTCTCTTAATGCTTTATACGAAATCTCAATCGCATTTTCTACACCGTAGCAAAAGCCAAAGTGCCTGGCAAATAAAATTTCAATAGATTTAAACTTTACCGCACTAGGGCTAAAGTCTTTTTTTCTAGGGTCTTGGGCTTTTCGTTTTTCTTTGATTGAACGGATAAAGTCACTTTTAAACTTGAAGGGGATATCAAATTTTTTCATACTTTAGCTTCCATGCCAAAGATACACTTAAGTATTGTTATTTTAATGTTAAGCCATACTTTATTTAGCCAGTATGATCATTACAAAAGCCTAAATTATCATCCCCCCGTAGACATCCCCATTTTATTAGCGGGTAATTTTGCAGAGCTTAGGTCAAATCATTTTCATGGCGGCCTTGACATAAAAACACAAAGCGAAGAAGGGCATAAAATCTTGAGTATTGAAGACGGCTATGTCTACCGGATTAAAGTCTCTGAATATGGCTATGGCAAGTGTTTGTACGTTGAGCATCCTAAAACCGGACACAGAAGTGTCTATGCCCATTTGCAAAAGTTTAGCCCACAAATAGAAGCCTATGTAAAAAAAATGCAATACAAAAAAGAAAGCTACACCATAGAACTCTTTCCTCAAAAAGGAGAATTGCCTGTATCTAGAGGCGAATTAGTGGCCATTTCAGGCAATACCGGAAGCAGTAGTGGTCCGCATTTACATTTTGAAATTCGCGATTTAAATGACGTCACGCTTAACCCTTTACTCTTTGGGTTTAACATTAGAGATGAAATCCCCCCAAACATAAACATTTTAGCCATTTATCCTGCTAAAAATCAGAAGGTCAATCAAAAAAACAAAGCCTTGTTTATTTCGCCTTTAAAAAGGACATCTGGTGAATACTATATTCAAAAAAAAATAGAGGTTTCCGGTGACTTTTATGTCGGCGTATCCACCATTGATTATTTAAACAATTCTAGAAATAGATGTGGTATTTTTTCAATTCGTTTAAATGTAGAAGGAGAGACAGTGTTCGAACATCGCCTAGAGCAAGTCTCTTTTAGCGAAACGCGCTACATCAATGCACTAGTAGATTATTCTACCTGGAAGCGTACGGGATCAAAAATTCAAAAATGTTATGTTGACCCTGGAAATAAATTAAACACCTATTCTAAGGTGCAAAACAGCGGCTTGATTCGATTTGAAAAAGAAGGCACTTATAATCTAGAGCTCATTGTTAAAGATGCTTATCATAATACTTCGGTCTTGCCATTTCAAATTATCAATATCCCTAAAACAGATCATGGAAGTGAGACTCAACCTAAAGAAACATTTGTGAAGACCTTTAGCTATGATAAACATAATTCTTTTCAGTCAGAGCATTGCATGGTTACTGTTCCTAAAGGTGCATTATACAAGGATTTGTCTTTCTCATTTCATATTGATTCTACAGATAATCCATCGCATTATCTATCGCCAATTTATAAAATTCATGACCGCTATACCCCCTTACATAAACGCATGACCCTCTCTATTAAATCGCCACTTAATATTGAACATATTGAAAAAACCTACATTGCCGAAGTAGACCGCGGCACACACTATAACAGAACCTCTTTTTCAAATAATTTTTTCACTACGACTACCAAATACCTTGGGCATTACACTTTAATGGAAGATATAAAAGCTCCTGTGATTACCAATAAAAGCTTCACTTCTGGCCAAAAAATAACTGGCACCAAGAAAATACGCTTTAAAATATCAGACAACCGTTCAGGCATTAAAAGCTACAAGGCTTATATCGATGGACAATGGGTGTTATTTGAATACGAATACAAAAAAAGACAACTTACTTATATTGTAGACGATTACTTTCCTAAAACTTCAGGAAAACATCAGATTGAGCTTTTTGTAACAGACAAAGTTGGGAATGTCGCTACGTATGCTGCTGATTTTTATCTGTAAAATGGCTTGTTGTTTCAATCATTTTTTCAAATGCCTGTTTTCTATGACTCAGTGATTTTTTAACGTCTTTAGAAAGCTCTCCAAATGTTTTAGTATGACCTTTAGGAATAAAAATAGGATCATACCCAAATCCATTATCTCCTTGTATTGATTTGGCAATGTACCCTTCACATTTACCATGTGTATAAAATACAGCGCTTGGCGTATAAAAACACATCACACAACTATAATAAGCCTCTCTATTTGAAGCATGCGCTAATTCTTTTAATACTTTGATCATATTCTCTTTACTGGTTGCCTCTTTAGAGGCATAGCGCGCTGAAAAAATACCTGGTTTTGTGCCTAGTGCTTCTATACACAACCCACTGTCTTCAGCCAAACAAGGCAACCCAAAATACTGGCTATACGCCTTGGCTTTAATCAACGCATTTTCTTTAAATGACATCCCGTTCTCGATCACTTTTATAGAGGTATCAAATGCGTCTAAGCTCGTCCATTTAGAATGTTCAGACATAGGCAATAATGATCTGATTTCTGCCATTTTACCTTTATTGGTTGTTCCTAATAATATTTTTTGCATTGCGAAACTTTTTGTAAATTGATTAAAAATGTACCGATGATACGTACTATTGTTTTCTCTGTAATTGTTCTGATTGGCCTAAGTGCTTGTAGTAAAAAAACAAATACATTCCACTCCAAAAAGAAATCGCCTATTAGTAAAAAGGCGCATGGCAGCTTTGGAGAGCCTGTTAAGTAGTTGAGATTAATGCTTCTGCCTTTTCTACCATTTGTTTAGAGCCAATTAAAATAGGGGTTCTTTGATGAAGCTCTTTGGGTTCTATCTCTAAAATTCTTCGTTTTCCATTGGTCGCCTTACCACCGGCTTGTTCAATAATAAATGCTAAAGGATTACATTCATAGAGCAATCGCAGCTTTCCGTTAGGCGCACTCTTTGTTGATGGATACATATAAATACCCCCTTTGATTAGATTCCGATGAAAATCAGCCACTAAAGACCCTATGTACCTGGCAGAATAAGGCTTTTTATCTGTCGTGTCTTTACAGTAATCAATATACTTCTTTATCCCTTCAGAAAAACTGTTGTAATGCCCTTCATTCACAGAATAAATATAGCCTTGGCTTGGTATTTTCATGTCAGGATGAGACAGATAAACCGTACCAATAGACGGATCTATGGTGAAACCGTTCACTCCATTTCCAGTAGTATAGACAAGCATAGAAGAAGAGCCGTATAATACATATCCGGCCGCAATTTGATCAGTACCTTTTTGTAAAAAATCATCTAACACTACAGGTGTTCCTAACTGAGATTTACGTTTATAGATTGAAAAAATAGTACCAATGGATACATTCACATCAATATTAGAAGATCCGTCTAATGGATCTATCGCAACCACATATTTACCCGAATTTTCTGTTGGATTACAAATAATAAAATCATCGTTTTCTTCAGAGGCAATCCCACACACTACTCCTCGAGCCGTCAGTGCTTTTATAAAATGGTCATTGGCAAATACATCTAATTTTTGTTGTTGTTCGCCCTGCACATTCATCTGATTCACCGCACCTAAAATATTGGTGATTCCGGCTTTTGAAACCTCTCTATTTACAATTTTTGTAGCTAGTTTAATGGAGCTAAGCAGCTTTGAAAGCTCTCCGCTTGCTTCTGAAAAATCTTTTTGTTTTTCAATAATGAATTCGCCTAAGGTTTGCATAAAATATTCAATCGTTATTTAGGGGTTTTGATAATGCTCAATCGCTGAGTGTACACTTTTGTATTTTTCTAATAATTCTTGAGCTTTTTTTGGGGGGATGTTTAATTGACCGCAGAGCATTTGTACACCTCGATCAATGAGTTTTGAATTACTCAGCTGCATAAAAGTCATTTTATTGCCTTTTACACGGCCTAATTTGATCATTACGGTGGTAGAAATTAAATTAAGTATCATTTTTTGAGCAGTACCGGCTTTCATTCTTGTGCTTCCAGAAAGCACCTCTGGCCCGACAATCACTTCAATGGGGTGATCTGCATATTTGGTGACTGGACTATTTTCATTGCATGTAATACATGCTGTAATAATATTATTTGCCTGGCAGTTTTCTAAAGCGTGTACGACATAAGGCGTTGTGCCAGAAGCCGCAATCCCTATCACCACATCTTTATTAGAAACACCATGAGCAACAAGATCTTTCCAGCCCTGTGTTTGACTGTCTTCTGCAAATTCTACTGCCTTTCTGATGGCCTTGTCTCCACCCGCAATAAGACCAACAACCAGCCCATGATCAACACCAAAGGTAGGCGGACATTCTGAAGCATCTACAATACCTAGACGACCCGAGGTGCCTGCACCTATATAAAAGAGACGGCCCTTCTTTTTTAACCTCTTTACAATTGCTAAGACTAATTTTTCTATCGCAGGTAAGACTTTAGCAACTGAATCCGCAACGGTTTTATCTTCCTTGTTAATGGTTGATAAGACCTCTATGATCGGAAGCTGATCTATATCTTGATAGCCAGAATCTTGCTCGGTTGTTTTTTGAAAGCTCAAACTTTTGAAATAGATGATGACATTTGTTCAACTTTATGCTTCAAATTCTCTTTATACTCTTTAAGTTTTGCTTGTAACACAGGATTTGAAGTCGCTAATATTTGAATGGCCAGTAATGCTGCATTTTCTGCTCCATTTAATGCCACTGTTGCCACCGGAACCCCTTTAGGCATCTGAAGAATTGAAAGCATAGAATCCCAACCATCAATTGAGTTTGAAGATTTTATCGGTACACCGATCACCGGAAGGGTAGTGTATGCCGCAATCATACCAGGCAAATGAGCGGCTCCACCGGCGGCGGCAACAACTACTTTAATGCCATTACTTTGAGCATTATTGGCAAATTCAGCCATTTTATGAGGTGTCCTATGTGCAGATACAATATCAATAAAACAAGTTTGATCAAACGATTCAATCATTGTTTTACAGGCTTTCATAACTGAAAAATCAGATTCAGACCCCATCACTAAAGCAATTTCAGGCTGTTTCATTGGTGCAAATTTTTAGTGTTTGTTTTATTTGTTTAGCCTTAGTTATGGCCTTATTGATATCTTTATCTAAAATGGTGACATGTCCCATTTTACGAAAGGGTTTAGTGGTTGTTTTACCATAGATATGAAACTTTGCACCCTTTATTTTAAAACAATCATCAATATTTTCATAAAAGACCTTTCCTTTTGAATGTTTATCTCCGACTAAATTCAACAAAACAGAGGCATGGATTTGTTCTGATGAGCCTAATGGCAGACCTACCGCAATTCTAATCAATTGTTCAAATTGAGAACAAAGGTGAGCTTCAATAGTGTGATGCCCACTGTTGTGAGGCCTAGGCGCTACTTCATTGACCAAAATTTCATCATCATGTGTAATAAAAAACTCAACGGCTAAAAGTCCATAAAAATCTAAGGTTTCTATTAATGAGCAGGCTATGTGTATAGCTTTTTGTTTTAAATCATCAGAGATTGATGAAGGAGAGATCAGCATATCCACCAAATGTTCATTGGCATCAAAAATCATCTCTACAGGTTCAAAATAACCAACCTCACCTTCTCTTGATCTATAGGTTATGACGGATAGTTCATTTTTTATCTCCACAAACTCTTCAATAACAGATTGTACATCAAATGCTTTTACTAAATCTTTTTTGGCATTTATTTTCACAACGCCTTTGCCGTCATATCCATGAGTTCTTGACTTTTGAATAAACGGAAAAGAAATTTCGCCTACATCTATTTTGGTGTTTAAATCTTCTTTATTTTCAATAAGTTTGAATTGAGATGAAGCAAATCCATTTTTCTGAAAAAACAACTTTTGCTTTCCTTTGTCTTGAATAATAGATAATACTTTTGAAGGAGGGATAATGTCGACGCCTTTTTCTTCAAGCACTCTTAAGGCATCAATATCAACGTGTTCTAATTCTAAAATCAAGCAATCGTATCGACTGCCAAAATTAACCACATCATCAAATACATTGTATGACCCAAGCGTAAAGTTTTTAGCAATTGCTCTTGCTGGCGCATTTTCAGAGCCATCCATCACCGATACCTCTATCCCAAAATTACTCGCTGCTAAACCTAGCATCTTGCCTAATTGCCCGCCGGCAATAAGGCCAATTTTCTTTTTTGATGACGTTATAAACTCATGTGGAGTCAATTGTGTCGTTTATTTATTCAATTTCACACTCACAAGGGTAATCGTCTCCTTTTCCACTAACTAGATCTAATTCGCCACAAACACAATCATTGTCACCAACTTCTTTTACCCCGTACATATAGGGATGTCCGCCTCTTTCTCCTGCTGCAGTATCTATGTATTTATCATCTGTAAATGGATCAAAGGTTAACCGAGCATCTTTAAATTCAAAACGTCTAAAATCAACATTTTCGCCCGTTACATCTTGTAAAGCACTTAGCGCTTTTTTGTGTGATGAAAAATTAAGGTTTTCAACCGATGCCATCCGTGTGACTTGAGATTCAAAGGCAAAGATGTCAATGATTTTCTTAATGTCATCATCAAATAAAAACTCACCTTTATTTAAATTCAGCTGCGGAAAGCTCGTCACATTTGAATCGATAAACACCTGAAATCTGTCTCTTACTTCAAAGGTTAACCATTCAATATTCACTTCATATCTAATGTTAAAGCTTTGGCCATTGGAATTCGCTACAATGTTACTTTCAATAGGCATGATGTGATCTTCAAAATACTCCTCACTCATATCGTTAATATTCAAAAAATAATCCTTCCAAATCGCTAAATATGTATCGCATTTTGAATCCGTACATAAAATTCTATCATCAGGTTTACAAGACGAAAAAAGAAAAATGAAAAGAAAAAATGAAAACGTCAGGGATATAAAGTTTCTCATAGCAATTTTTTATTGTTCAACGCTATAACAAATGTAATATTTTTTTAGACGCGCTCAATGATAAGTCAAAATTTCCTTAGATTAGCAAAAAAATAATTATGACCCGACTATTCACCTTAATTTTACTTAGCTGCTCTCTTTTAGCTTGCGGCGATTCTACTCAAAATGACAAGTCAACAAACAAAATTTTAGGTGTAGATTTAAGCAGTTTAGACAAAAGCATAGACCCCTGTACTGATTTTTACAGCTATGTGAACGGCAGTTGGATTAACAATAATCCCATCCCCTCTACTGAGAGCAGATGGTCAAATTTTAATGTACTCAGAGACCGAAACGACTCTTTATTAATTGGCATACTAGAAAACGCTGCCAAAGGCGATGGAAATGCTCAAATTGGCGCTTATTATACGGCTGCAATGGACACCCTGAAAATTGAAGAAAAAGGCATTGAGTCATTAAAAGAAGAACTTAATAGAATCAAAAATCTTAAAAGCATTGATGACCTCCCGGAGCTGATTGCACACCATCATAAAATTGGTCTTTACTCGTTCTTTAGCACTGGGGTTGATCAAGACATAAAAAATAATACCGCCTATGCGGTGTATCTCTCAACAGGAAGCTTAGGCTTGCCAGATAGAGACTACTATCTGCTAGACAATCTAGCTGAGAAAAAAGAAAAATACGAAGAACATGTGCACGCTATGTTCAAATTAATGGGCTATTCAGATGCAGAATCACATATTAAAGCCGCTGAGGTTGTAAAAATTGAAACCATGCTTTCCGAAAAATCATTGACAAGAGTAGAGCGACGTGACCCTGAAAAAACATACAACAAAAAATCACTAGAAGAACTTCAGGCCTTGTGTCAAGCTATACATTGGAACAGCTATTACAATGCGCTTGGTTTATCCCTCAAGCAAATTATAGTCTCTCAACCAGAGTATATTAAAGCGCTCAATCATGTTATCACCTCTGAGCCTTTAGAAGGCATCAAAACCTTCTTAGAATGGAATTTAATCGACGCTACAGCCTCAAAACTCAGCAGTGATTTTGCAAATGAAAGCTTTGCCTTTCATGCCAAATATTTAAGAGGCGTTAAAGAAATGAAACCCAGATGGAAGCGTGTATTAAGCGCTGCAAATAATGATTTAGGCGAGTTACTGGGCAAAGAATATGTGAAAATTGCATTTAGCGAAGAAAATAAAAAGAAAGTCGATCAGATGGTAGATGACCTGATTGTTGTTTTAGAAAAAAGAATCAAACAATTAGATTGGATGAGTGATCAAACCAAAGAACAAGCGCTAAAAAAATTAAGCACCATTACACGAAAAATGGGATATCCAGAAGAATGGAAAGATTTTTCATCTCTGGCCTTAAGTAAAGAGTCTTATGTTGGCAATTGGTTCAAATGCAATCAGCGGGCGTTTAAAGAAGAAATGGCAAAATTCGGTCAACCTATCAATAAAAAAGAATGGTTTATGCCGCCTCAAACGGTAAATGCTTATTACAACCCTGTTATGAATGAAATTGTATTTCCGGCCGGCATATTACAACCTCCGTTTTTTGGCATTGACAATGACGATGCCATAAACTATGGTAGTATGGGCGCAGTGATCGGTCACGAACTTACACATGGTTTTGATGATACGGGCAACCAATTTGATGCGGACGGAAATCTAAAAAACTGGTGGACTGAAGAAGACAAAGACAATTTTAAGAAAAAAGCCCAGCAGCTGATCAATCAGTATAATGCCTATGAGGTTTTAGACAGCACCTTCATCAATGGTGAACTCACTCAAGGCGAAAATATTGCAGATTTAGGAGGGCTTTCCATTGCATATGAAGCCTACATGCAAAGTTTGTCTGAGGAAGAAAAATCTAAAAAAATAGATGATTTTACCCCATCTCAGCGCTTTTTCATTTCTTTTGGACAAGTATGGCGTAACAATCAAACCAATGAATATTTGAAACAGCAAGTGTTAACCGATCCGCATTCGCCCGCTGAATATCGCGTGAAAGGGGTCATTCAAAACATGCCTGAATTCCAGCAAGCGTTTAGCAATTGTTCTGGAGAGGCACATCAAAATGATTTTATTAAAATCTGGTAAAAACACCCTTAACATTACTTAACACGATTGCATTTCTTTGAGCTATAAAAATTTATAATTTGTACACATGAGAACTTTGTTATTTATTTATTCATTTATTTTTTTCTTGGGGGGATGGTCATTCGCGCAAATGACACCCTATAAAGTGCAAGTTAAACTAAAAGGATTGGCTACCGGAGACACCTTATATATGGCAGGGTATTATGGTCCAAAGCAGTATTTTAAGGATACCGCTATTGTTGCCAGAAGTGGTATAGCTACCTTTTCAGATTCGCGAAAAAAAATGGACCCGGGCATTTATTCAATTGTGCTCTCTGATAAACAAACCTATTTTGAATTTATGTTTGTAGAGCCTAACATATACCTTGAAACTCAAAAAGGCAATCAACAAGAAATGACAAAAAATTTAAGCGCAAAAGAGTCTAAGGAAGCTGAATTATTCGCAACGTATTTAAGAGACATAAGTCTAAAACAAGAACGTTCTCTGCCCTTCAGAAAGGCTTATTCTGATTCTACATCCACCGAAAAAGAAAAACAAGAAGCCAAAGAGAAAATGATTGCGATTGAAAAAGAAGTAATGGACTACAAAACAAATTTAATGGAGAATAATCCTAAGTCTTTTGTAACCAAACTTTTTAAAGCCTCACAAGAACCCAAAGTACCCGAATATGAAGATTGGCCTACTAAAGCAAACGGAGATAAAGACTCTAGCTTTCCTCGGCAATTCTATGTTTCTAATTACTGGAAAAATGTAGATGTTACCGACGAACGCCTATTACGTTCGCCTATTTTACATAATCGTTTAGAAAAATATATTACAAAAGTAATTGTACAACATCCTGATTCTATTATTGCTGCCGCGCATCCACTCATAGAAAAGACCAGAAAAAGCAAAGAGATTTTCAAGTACTTTGTACACTTTATCACTAATAAATACGAGAAGTCTAACATCATGGGTATGGATGCCATCTTTGTGAGCATGGGCGAAAAATATTACAATACAGGAGACGCGTATTGGATGGACTCGACTAAACTGGCCAAGGTAGAAGAACGCGTACGAAAAATGAAACCCACTCTTTTAGGTTCTAAAACACCTAATATTATCTTGCAAGACACCACCGAGAAAAAATGGCACTCATTACACGATATTAAATCAAAATATACTGTATTGTATTTCTGGGATTCTGGCTGCTCACACTGCAAAAAAGAAACCCCCAAGCTTAAAAAAGTGTATGATCAATTAAAAGAACACGGCGTAGAAGTATATGCAGTAGGAACAGAATTTAAAAACGGAGCCTGGAAGAAATACATCAAAGAAAACGATTTAAACTGGATCAATGTGTCTGACAATCCAGAAATAAACGAAAATGCGTACAATTATTTAAACGTCACTACTATTGAAAGTCTAAATTTCAGAGACACCTATGATATCTACAGCACACCAAGAGTTTTCTTACTTGATCAGGATAAAATTATAAGAGCAAAAAGAATGAGTGTGGCGCAATTACAACAAATTCTTTTTAAACGACTAGACTTAGAGCTCACCGACCCAGTCGAAGAAGATAAAACACCAGAGAACGGTCATCATTAATCTATGATCTGTAATAGATTTTTTGTTATTCTTTTTTGTATATTCTTTTTTGCCATGCATTTAGACTCTTCAGCTCAAAACTTCAAAACAGCAAGCTTTGGCGCAGGTTGTTTTTGGTGTGTTGAAGCCATCTTTGATGCTTTAAATGGTGTAGAAAATGTGGATAGTGGCTATATGGGAGGATCTATAGAAAATCCAACCTATAAACAAGTCTGTTCTGGCACAACTGGCCATGCGGAGATTGTACACATTACTTTTGATTCTCAGGTGATTGAGTTCAAACAATTGTTAGAGGTCTTTTTTAAAGTACATGACCCTACCACCTTAAATAGACAAGGAGGCGATGTGGGCACACAATATAGGTCTGTTATTTTCTATCATTCTGATGAGCAAAAACAAATCGCAGATGATATCATTAATGTATTAGAAGAACATAAGGTTTACGAAAATCCTATTACTACAACACTTGAAAAAGCACAAACCTTTTACAAGGCTGAAGAATATCACCAAGACTATTACCGTTTAAACAAAAACAGAAATCCATACTGCAGCAACGTGATTACCCCTAAGTTTGAAAAATTTAAAAGCCTATTTTCAACGTATCTAAAGTAAATGAATAAGATGAAAGACGCATTTTTAAAAATGGTTAAAAAAGGGTATGACTTTTCTTCTGCCAGCATTACTTTAGGAGGATCAATTTTAGATGATCAGGTATTCAGCACACATGTTAAAGTCCCATTAAAAACATTTAACAGACACGGTTTAATTGCCGGAGCTACCGGAACTGGAAAAACAAAATCTCTTCAAATAATAGCCGAACAACTCTCATTACAAGGAGTACCATCCATTGTGATGGATCTAAAAGGCGATCTCTCTGGCATTGCCATGCCTGGAGAAGAAAAAGAGTTTATAACAAAACGCCACCAAAAAATTGACCTGGCCTATACGCCTGAAGGCTCACCAGTCGAATTTTTATCTTTATCAGATCAAAAAGGACTGCGTTTAAGAGCTACCGTCACAGAGTTTGGTCCTATATTGCTCTCAAAAATACTTGGGCTCACCGTGGTACAATCTAGTATAATGTCTGTGATTTTTAAATATTGTGACGATCAAAAGCTTCCGCTTATTGATCTAAGCGATTTAAAAGAAGTTCTAAAGTTTGCCATCACAGAAGGTAAGGAAAAATTACAATCTACTTACGGAGGGATGTCGCCAGTGAGTATAAATACAATGATTCGAAATATTGTAGAACTAGAATCTCAAGGAGCTGACCTCTTTTTTGGAGAGCCCTCTTTTGATGTCAATGATTTGGTGCGTCATAAAGATGGGAAAGGCATTGTTTCTGTGTTAAGGCTCAATGATATTCAAGATAAACCCAAGCTATTTTCAACCTTTATGCTTAGTTTGCTTTCTGAAGTGTATAGTTCATTTCCAGAAAGAGGCGATAGCGACAAACCCGAACTGGTTATATTTATTGATGAAGCCCATCTTATCTTTAAAAATGCTTCAGAGGTGCTGCTTCAGCAACTTGAAGCCATAGTAAAGCTTATTCGTTCAAAAGGAGTGGGTTTATTTTTCATTACTCAATTGCCTACTGATATTCCGAATGACATTCTCTCTCAATTAGGGCTTAAGGTGCAACATGCCCTGCGTGCTTTTACAGCAAAAGATCGAAAAAACATTAAATTAACAGCCGAAAATTTTCCAATTTCAGACTTCTATAAAACCAATGATCTTCTTACTTCTCTTGGCATAGGAGAAGCTTTGGTGACTGCCTTAAATGAAAAAGGAGTCCCTACACCACTTGTGGCCACGTACATGCGCGCTCCTCTAAGCAGGATGGATATTTTAACCCCTAAAGAAATTGATGCCATTGTTGGTTCTTCTGACTTGGTTGAAAAATATGAAAAGGCTATTGATCGTGAAAGTGCAAAAGAAATATTAACTCAAAAAATAGAAGATGCACAAAGCGAAGAAAATCAAAAAGAATTAAAAAAAGAAGTCAAGAAAGCCACCAAAACAAAAGAAAAGGGCGTATTCGAAAAAATGAGCAAAAACACAATGGTTCGCCAAGTTGGAAGAACTATTGTAAGAGAAATTACAAGAGGATTACTTGGCGCTCTTGGCATAACCTCTCGATCGCGCCGACGAAGCTCATGGTTTTAATGATTTTAACCCCTCAATTTTGAAACAGTATTCGTATCTATACATTTTTTTTCTAAGTATTTTAATGGCTTGTTCAATGCAATCAGAATCTGTAGCCCCCTCAGCCTTTAATGAGTTAAAATCTACAGATAATAAGACTGTAATGTTTTATAACGTAGAAAACTTATTTGACACCAAAGACGATCCAAAAAGTAATGACGATGATTTCACCCCAGAAGGCTATAAAGGTTGGACAAAACATTATTTTAATGAAAAACTTAAAAACCTTTCATCTGTCATTGCTGGTGTTGATTCTGATTTACCTGTTATTGTTGGTTTGGCCGAAGTTGAAAATAAAGAAGTTGTTGAAAAATTAGCACAGCAAAAAAACATAAAATCTGCGCATTATCAGGTTATTCATGAAAATAGTCTAGATGAAAGAGGCATAGATGTGGCCTTGATGTATAACCCTTCATATGTCAGATATATAGATCATCAGATTATTCGATTTGATTTACGCGAGGGCTTTGGAGAAGATTATACTCGAGATATCTTGTATATGAAAGCCCAGTTAATAGACAATCAAATCATCCATGTATTTGTGAACCATTGGCCTTCTAGAAGAGAAGGAAAGAAAAAATCAGAACCCAAACGTATTAAAGCAGCAGAGGCGCTCAGAGAAAAGGTTGAAGAATTGTTTGAAAAAGATGCCAATGCAAATATTCTAATCATGGGCGATTTCAATGATACTCCTGAAAATCATAGCTTAACGCGCTATTTAAAAGCCAAAAATTCCATTGAACAGACTACAGATCTTCAGAATCTTTTTTATCAACACGCGCAAGAAAAAAAAGGCACCATTAATTATCAAAACAGATGGTATCAATTTGATCAAATCATTGTATCCACTAATTTAATGGATTCCAACAATAAGATTTCAGTACTGCCTAGTTCTGCACAAAATTTCAACGAACGATGGATTATGTATAAATCATCAAAAGGCATTTATAAACCAAATAAATCGTATAGCGGCAAACGATA
Organism: Flavobacteriales bacterium; assembly: GCA_020629755.1. Lineage (GTDB taxonomy): Bacteria > Bacteroidota > Bacteroidia > Flavobacteriales_G > JALEGO01 > JAHDHZ01. The sequence goes on from JAHDCS010000030.1 coordinate 24,687, forward strand.
CCATGCGGGATATTCTGATCATTTGCCCATCACCGTTAAATTCTCTTCTAATGCTCAATAACGTCACTACCATCCCCCCAAAAAACACGAATAAAGAAAGGCTTAAAACTATTACTCAGAGTAATGTTGAAAAAATTATTTCTTATCAAAAAATATTTTCTGCACAAGAAAAATACAGCCTTCTCGTTATTCTTCAAGGACTAGATGCTTCTGGTAAAGACGGAGCCGTGCGCAGTGTGTTTTCAGGAATTAATCCAAGTGGAATAGAGGTTCATTCATTTAAGAAACCTACGCCCCTTGAGTTTGCCCATGATTATTTATGGCGTGTACATGCTCAAGTTCCAAGAAAAGGAATGATTAAAATCTTTAATAGATCACATTATGAAGATATTTTAGTGCCTTCTGTTGAAGGCTATATTGATTCTAAAAGACTTGCTCAGCGCTATGCACAGATTAATGATTTTGAGAAATTATTGAGTCAAAATAATACCCGCATCGTAAAATTTTATTTGCATAATTCTTCTGAAAATCAACTTAAGCGTTTAAATGAAAGACTTGAGCGTAAAGAAAAATACTTTAAGCACAATGACGGGGATTGGGAAGTAAGAGAAAAAAGAGTGGCCTATCAGAAGGTTTATGAAAAAATATTTAAAAAATGTGCTGAACCAAAATGGCATATTATACCTTCAGACAAAAATTGGTATAAGAGTTATCTGATTTCAAAAGTAATTTTGTCAGAATTTAAAAAGATGAAATTAGAGTGGCCAGAATTAGACACAGAAAGATTTGCTTAGTATTTTGGTAAACTAGGGCATTTTTATAAATTTGCTTACTCTTTACGGAGAGGTGGGTGAGTGGCTTAAACCAGTAGTTTGCTAAACTGCCGTACGGGAAACCGTACCGGGGGTTCGAATCCCCCTCTCTCCGCCAGAAATTTCGGGGTGTAGCGTAGCCCGGTTATCGCGCCTGCTTTGGGAGCAGGAGGTCGCAGGTTCGAATCCTGCCACCCCGACTAAAAAAGGCCTAGCATTTTGTTAGGTCTTTTTTTATTGAGGTAATGCCTCTAAAATTTCATGCATTTCTAAAGAACTTATAAATCCAGAATACTGAAAAAGTATTTCGTTGTTTTTATTCAAAATACAAAGTGTAGGATAATGTAATTGGCCATTAATACCTCCTAGTTCAATAGCAAGTTGATGCACACCTGATCGATTGCCATTAGGCACATAAGAAAAGGTTTTGCCTCTAAAGACAATGTCTTGTGTATATTGCGCATCTAAAGAAAGAAAATAAGTCTTTTTTTCTAGCGTACTAATAACACCAGAATCTTTAAAAGTAGTATGCCACATTTTCAAGCAATATTTGCACCAATCGGTATGGATGAAAATAACCATTGGCTTCTCTTCTAGCTCTAAAAGCGAGTCCATTTGCGCAAAACAATTCTCAGCAGGCTGAGCATTAAGCAGACCAATGCTCATCCCCCCAAAAAAACAAAAAAATGACATTACCCCCTTGAAAAGACTCATTTAGATACCCTTTTTTGAAACGTATAACGTACCCCAAAAAACCCTCTAATCCCTTGATTAGAACTGTAAATATAGGTCGGGTCAAAAGTTAGCGCATAAGGGTTATTTGCCGTAGATATAGCTTGAGCATTTGGGTCAAACTCTACCTGTTTATCAAAAGGATCAAAAGATCTTGCAATGAGTCCTACTTGATCTAAATTTCGCCAAGGCACCCAATTGAGTATATTTTTAACTCCCCCATAAAATTCAAAAGATTTGTGTGCTTTAGTCAATTGAATATTTTGAATACTATACCAAGGCGAAGAGCCTGGGCGCGGATCTAAAGGCCCCAAAAGAGGCAAAAGCATCGAGCTATAGAGATTGCCTGTGTAATCGAACTTCCATTGCTTTTTCAATCTATAGCCCACAGACCATGTTAAGGTGAAGTTTTCTGTTAACAACTGACGTTCTTTCAATTGATTTTCAACACTATATACATCCATTAAAGTGCCGCCAAACACCATGTTTAAGCTTTTATAATCTACCTGAGTGTTTAATGAAATTCCGTTAGATACGGCGTGTCCATTTAAATTATCGTAGATAATAGCATTGCTATTAGCATTATAATCAGGAAAAATTTTATTAGTGAAATAAGTATAAAACACAGAGGCGTCAAAAGAAAACATCCATTCTTTTTTAGTGAATATTTTTTTTACAAAATTCAGATTCGCATTATAGGAACGCTCAGGCTTTAAATTAGAGAGAAAAATAAGCTCCCGAGCACCACTTAAAGCGGCATGATCTTCAGTAAACACATTCGCTATTCGATAGCCGTTCCCTAAAGAGAAGCGCAATACATTTAACTTATTTTTAGAGCTGAGCTTGTAATTCAGCCTCGGCGTTATAATGGATCCATGTAATGAATTGTAATCATATCTGAGTCCTAACAAAAGGCTGTTTTGAACATTGAGCTTCATTGTGTTTTGAGCAAAAAGACCAGGCAAGAGAGTTTTAGAAGGGCTATTATTTATTCTATCGTTTCTCAAGGACTCAGTAGCAGGAGTATTATCATCATAATACGTGTAACGAAGTGCCGCCCCTAAGAGAAGAGTGTTTTTCTCAGAAAAGCTCTTGTGCCTGGTAAGTTGAGTAAAGAGAATGTTTTGTGTCGCCAAAAAAGGCAAATTACCATACACCGAGTTTTGCTTATGACTATTGGCACTAAACGAAAAAAATGTACGCTCTTTAAAAGGCAGCTGATAACTCCCAAAAAGCTCATAACGATTGGTATAAATACTCTCACCATAAATCTGATCAGTGCCTCTGAATTGTTTTTTCCAGTTGAGATCTCCGCCGAATCGATCTTCATACACATAACGCGCTGCCAATGAAAAAACACGCCCTTTTTTTCGTTTAAAATTCCATTTATTAAACAGTGAAATTCTGTCTTGAAGCGTAACATCTGTAAAACCGTCTTGGTTGTTATCTACCGGATTTTGGTATTTAAAACAATTAATACCCAGCAAGCTCTGGGCCTTTTTAAGTGCTATTTTACCCGATATATCAGCGCTGAGTTCACCCCAGTGACTGGCAAAAATATCAGATGAAAATAAAGCCGCATTATCGGGATGCTTGGTGATAATATTAATAAGTCCCGCCACAGATTCTGAACCATAAAGAGTTGAAGCTGGCCCTTTTATAAGCTCAATACGCTCTATTAATGCCTGCGGAATGCCACTGAGTCCATAAACGGTAGATAAGCCACTCACTATAGGCATCCCATCAATGGTCACCATCGTATAAGCCCCTTCTAGACCATTAATGTGAATATCTCCTGTATTACAGACAGAACAATTCACTTGCGGCCGCACCCCGTTAACATTTTGCAAAGCTTCGTAGACTGATGGTGTGGGATTAGCCTTAAAAAATGCCTGCCCATAGACATCAATAGCCACAGGACTCTGAGATTTAGAGATAGGCTTCAACGATCCAGAGATTACAATTTGATCAAGCGCATTCGCTTTTTCTTTAAGCGCAATCGCCATATTTAGAGTCTGATGTTCTTTGATTATTATGTTTTGGGTGGATGTTTGATGCGTTACAAATCTGGCTTCTAGAGTATAGGAGCCTACTGGAATTTTCTTGATTTCATACCGGCCATTTTGATCGCTTTGGGTACCGATTTGCAGCTCTTTGATTACAAGGGTTGCATAAGGTACAGGACCTTGTAGATCTGAAACAAGCCCTTCTATGCTACCATATTGCGCGCACACAATTATAGGAATGAACAAAAAAAATAGAGCCAAAAATTTAATCTTCAATGTAAAATCCTTAATTGTTTTATTATACAAACTTAAAAAGTTAGCATGAGCTAACAAATTATTTTAATATCTTTTTTACCTTTGAATCATCATGCAAAATGATACAACAGAAAATTACATTAAAGCGCTTTATTACTTAGATCTAAAGAATACAGATATTTCAATCACAGATTTAGGCAAAGAACTTCAGGTAAGTAAACCTTCTGCAAATGCTATGGTTAAGCGTTTAGCATCAATGGGGGTCTTAAAATATCAAAAGTACAAACCCCTCAAATTAACCCAAAAAGGTAGAGAGCAAGCCATCTCTATGATACGCAAACATAGACTCTGTGAAATGTTCTTGAATCGCATTATGGGTTTTGGCTGGGAAGAAGTGCATGAAATCGCTGAAGAAATGGAGCACATCAGCCAAGAGCATTTTTTTGATCGGATGGATGAGCTTTTAGGTTTTCCGAGTGAAGATCCTCATGGTTCGCCCATTCCAGATAAAAACGGACAGGTCATTAAAAAAAACTACCGACTACTCAGTGAAATTGGAGTAGGCGAATCTGTTACCCTAAGAGCATTGAGAAATAGCTCTGCAGATTTTATTGCCTATTTAAACAAAAAAAATTTATCCTTAGGCCTTTGTGTCAAAGTAGAAGGCGTAGAAGCGTTTGACAAAAGCTTACATGTTTCATTCTCTAAAAAGGAGACCTTAACCCTGAGCCATCAGGTGTGCAATCGGCTTTTAGTAGAATAGGAGCGGGGCGTTTTTATCTTTTTTTCATTGCGCCTTCGATGGCTTTAATATCTTTAACCACACAATCAGAGAGCACTTCTGGATCGCCATCTGTAATTAAAACATCATCTTCAATACGCACGCCAATGTTCCACCATCTGGGATCACAATCAGAATTTTCTGGTATATATACTCCTGGTTCTACAGTAATTACATTGTTTACCTGAAGTATATTGTAAGTTCCGGGGTCGTGTACATCTAAACCCAAATAATGAGAGGTGCCATGCATAAAATATTTTTTATACTCATAAGGCTTTTCAATTAGGCCTAACGCCATAAGTTCTTCTGAGATCACCTTTACGGCAGCTTTATGTGGCGCCCAAAATTTTGCACCAGCCCTAGAGGCTTCAATGCCTTTTTCTTGTGCCTTTAGCACAATATTATAAATAATTTTTTGCTCTTCAGAAAATTCTCCTGACACAGGAAAGGTTCTGGTAATATCCGCAGTGTATCCATGGTATTCGGCACCAATATCATTGACCAATACATCATCAAAATCCAATACCTCTCTATTGGTATAATAATGCAAAACGCAACTATTTGCTCCACCTCCATGAATACTCGGAAACCCCGGATACTCAGCACCATGGTCTTTAAATTCAAATTCTGAAGTAGCTTCAATCTGATACTCTTTAAGCCCCGGACTGAGCCTTTGCATAATCTTATTCTGTGCTTCACAGGTGATCTCTATGGCCTTTCGCAAAAGACGTAATTCTTCTGAATGCTTTATCTCTCTTAGCTCAGCGCAATATTCGCTTAAATGTTCTTTGTCTAGTATTTCGTCGTTAAGCTTGAGGATTTTTAAGAAAAAATGTTTTTTTAAGCTGGCTAAATCTCCCTTATTCTCTTTGTCATCTGCTACGCGTTCATCAATTAAAGGCAACGCATAAATAGTTTTAAATTTTGAAAAATCTGGCCCTGTATTATCAAAAGAGGCACTTGATATCACGTGCTGTATCCCTAAAGTTTTTTGGGCCCGCTCTATCCCTAAGCGTTTCCCATTCCACAACTCATCATTGCCTTTTTTTTCAATATACAAAAATGTGCTGCCCCTTATGCTGTCATTTATCTGAACAATATCTTTTGTCACAATAAGCAGAGCATTAGACTCTTTTAGTCCGGTGAAATAATAAAAGTTCGGATCTTGATGGTACTCATAATTCACATCATTTGATCTTACCTTGTTTGACGCTGCAAAAAATACCGCACAGCTATTCGCTGTGAGTTTTTCTCTTAACGCCTCTCTATTGGCCTTAAAGAAAGACGCAGGCAAATCATCTGCCTCTTGACTATAGGTATTCTGCGCACCGAAAAAAGAGAAAAACAAAACCCCAATTCTTAAAAGAATTGGGGTTTTAGGTATTTTCATCATAAGATAAGGGGTTCAGGACATTATTTCCAGTATCCTTTTTCTTTTGCTTTAGCTAAACAAGCATCTAGTCCATTTTTATTGATGTTTCTGATTCCAGCAGCAGATACTTTCAAAGTGACCCAATCGCCTGTTTTTTCAGAATAAAACTTTTTAGTTTGCAGATTAGGGACAAACTTTCTTTTAGTTTTCGCGTTAGAGTGCGATACATTGTGACCAAACATCACTTTTTTTCCTGTAATCTGACACATTCTAGACATAATTTGCAATTTTTGAATCACAAATTTAGAAATTTCTTTTAGAAACCACTTAAAAAAGCGCGCTAAAAATGATCCTTTTCTATCAAATGAATCATTTTTCTGAGTGCATACTCAGCCGCAAACGATATAATTTGCTTTCTGCTGCCCTTAAAGCATTGGCGCTTTACAATAGTGCGAACTGAATTACTAAACCCAAAACACACCAGCCCCACAGGTTTTTCTTTACTACCGCCAGAAGGACCAGCAATGCCTGATACAGAAATGCCATAATCACTCTTGATGGTCTTTAGCAGTTTCTTGGCCATTTTCTCAACGGTTTTTTCACTAACAGCCCCAAAAGCCTTAATAATATTAGTATTTACACCTAGTAAATCTGTTTTTACTGCGTTATCATATGCCACAATACTGCCTTTGTAAAATGATGAAGCACCCGGTTCGGTGGTAAGTAAATGCGAAATAAATCCGCCTGTGCAACTTTCTGCAAGGGCAATGGTTTTCTTTTTTTGAAGTAATAATTCTTTTAAGTAAAGATTTAAATAACTTGTTTTTATTTCTGATATATAAGGTTTTATATGAATTTTTAATGATTCAAACTCTCGCTTTATCTCTCGGGTAATCACCTTTCTATGTTTCCCTTTTTTAGTAAGCCTTAATGTCACAAAGCCTGGCTTAGGCAAATATGCCAAAGTCATACTTTTGGCTTTTAATTGTTTTTCCCAGGGCTTTATTTTTTTGCTCAATAACGATTCGCCAATATCTTTAGTAATCAAATCTAAAGTGACAATTTTTGATCTACTTTTTTTATTGAGGATCTCTTCAATATACGTTGAAAATAAATGCTTCATCTCATAAGGTACACCAGGCAAAAAGAAAAAATGCTTTTGCTTATTTTCAATGTATAATCCAGGTGCTGTCCCAAGAGCATTGGGCAATACTTGAGCTATTTCAGGCACTAAGGCTTGCTCTTTATTCACCTTTAATACAGGTCTGTTTTTACTTTTAAAGTATTTCTTAACCGCTTGAAGTGTCGCTTTGTGTTTTAGCAGTCTAGTTGCAAAAAATTGTGCCAGCACTTTTTTTGTAATATCATCATTAGTAGGGCCTAATCCTCCCGTAAAAATAAACACCTCTGATTTACTTTTTAAACACCCAGACAATGCAGCAGAAATTGCTTTTTTGTGATCAGAAATAACCTGGACGCTCTGAAGCTCTACGCCTAATGTCTCTAGTTGTTTTGCCAGCCAAGCCGCATTGGTATTTACTATATATCCATTAAGTAATTCATTGCCTATGTTAATAATTTGCGCTTTCATTCTTGTAAACTCTTTACCTTTGTCAAAGATATAAGCCTTTTGGAAGAAAAACACCACATCTTGCTTATTGAAGATGAACGCTCTATTCGAGAACTTTTGCGTGATGCGCTGCATCAAAGCGGATACAAAATCACAGCCCTAAGTCACCTAGACCAGCCTGACTCTTTTTTTATTGAGCATACCGGCTTTGACTTAATCATATTAGACGTGATGCTGCCTAAACATTCAGGCTATGAAATTTGCAAACAGATCAGGCGTATTTACAAACAACTCCCTGTTTTTTTCATTTCTGCTAAATCTCAGCGCTTAGACGTATTAAAAGGCTTAGAGTTGGGGGCTAATGACTACCTTGCCAAACCCTTTGATTTAGATGAATTGCTTCTAAAAATAAAGAATCACCTCCCTAAAAATTTTACAAGCGATTTATCGACGAGCAAAGCTATTTTTTATCTCAATAATTGCTGTGTTGATTTATCTTCTTATTCTATTCGTAAACAAGACAATCAAATCAAAAAGATTAGCGACAAAGAAGCCAAAATTCTTTATGTGCTTTTTAAGCGTAAAGGCAAAGTGGTAAAACGATCAGAGCTCATCGATCTAATATGGGGAGAAAACGCACAAATTACGCAAAGAACCATCGATAATTTTATGGTTTCACTGCGTAAAAAAATAGAGGATACCGGAAAAAAACCATCTCATATAATTTCAGTTAGAGGGGTAGGGTATCAACTTAA
>JAHDCS010000080.1 GCA_020629755.1 Flavobacteriales bacterium
AAAAGGACAAAAAATAAGGATAGAAGAAAATAACTTAAAAAAAAATGGGGTAACTTCAAAACAAAAAATACTTGACTCGTGCTATAATAATTCCTCAACTTTGTTTCAAATTGAAATTTAATATGAAAACTATTTTAAACTTTAAACTAATTGCAGCTTTTGGATTAAGCTTTGCTTTATTTTCTAACAATGGATGTAACTCAGAATCTAACACTACTAGAAGTATCTCTGGAAAAGTTTTCTACTCTACAGATGGTTCAGAAGCAATAGCAGCACATGTTTATTATTTTGATTCTGAAGGGGAACAGTCTACAACAATTACAAGCCTAGAGGGATCTTATCATTTTGATGATGTTAAACTCCCTATTACACTTAATATTACATATATCGATGACACATCTTTTGTCTATGTTTCAGAATATGGATCACAACCAGATGTATTCATTGGCTTTTAAGTTGCAACTTGAGTCACCCTGCATGAAGCTTCAGGTTATTAAGCCCGTTTTAAAATTGAAATCCTTCAAAAAAATACTTGGCTTGCGCTTCAATCCCGTCCTAAATAATTTTTCTTGCAATTTGTTTAGGACAGCATAAGCGTAATTTTTTGAGTGAAACTGGACTCAAAACAGCAAAAAAACGTACTAAAACTTCTGTTTTAAAGCTGTTTTATGGGAAAAGTTGTCTTATTGATTGTTTAGGACAGCATATCAAGATTTAGGGGGGGGTAAATGAGAAATTAGTTTTTTGAAGCCCAAATCCCTTGAAAATACTAGGGTCTTATATTGAATGTTAAACGTTTAGGACAGGATTGGATAATTTTTGTGTTATCTCTTTTATTTTTGACAGATGTTTTTATTCTATGACCCACAGGTGTCTTTTCAGCAAAAAAACCATTGTCTTGACATACAAGAAGCGCATCACCTCATTCATGTATTAAGAAAAAACAAAGGAGACACCATTCATGTAACCAATGGAAAAGGCCAATTATTTAAAGCAGTCATTTCTCATATCGAATCTAAAAAACGAGTGTATCTCAATCTTGTTGAGACACTTAATATTGAGAAGCCCACCAAAGAGATTCATCTGGCGGTTGGGGTCACTAAAATGATGGAACGCTTTGAGTGGATGCTTGAAAAAGCCACTGAAATAGGTGTAAGTGCTTTTACGCCCATTTTTTCTAATAACTCTGAACGCACAAAAATACAAAGAGTAGACAGGCTCGAAAAAAAAATAATAGGCGCTATGAAGCAATCTCACTCTTGTTATTTGCCCGTTTTATATCCCCCCAAATCATTGGATGCACTTTTAACGCATTTAGATCCTAACACCAGTTATTTAGCACATTGCAAGCCTTCAAATAAAACTCCACTTAGCGCATACGCAAAGGAGAAAAATGGCACTCTAATTATTGGCCCTGAAGGTGATTTTACTTCAGATGAAATTCAAAAAGCAGAGCGCCTAGGCATTCAATCTGTATCTATTGGAGATCGACGCTTACGGGTAGAAACAGCCGCAGTGGTAGCGGCTACAATAATGCTTTATTGATGCTTACCTTTCTGCCAGTGCGACGGGTTTAAATAGTCTTGAGCAGCTGATTCTGCACCAGTTTCTAAAGAGGTAGCCATTGTATCGTTCCAGCGGTTTAGAAAACCAAATAAGGAAATAACGCCGAGTATTTCAACAATTTCTCCATCGTTCCAGTGTGCTTTAAGATTGTGTTCTATCTCTTGGTTCATACTATTAGGAATAGTACTTGAAGCAATGGCAAAATCAAAGGCTGCTTTCTCAGCTTCTGTGAAAAGTTCTGAAGTTTTATATTCCCAGATAGATTGCAACCGATCTTTGGTTCCGCCATAGCGTTGAGCAGCAAGAATGGTATGTGCTTTACAATATTGACAGCCTGCCACATGTGAGGTTAAATAGCCGATTAAACGCTTTAGTTCACTGCTCACGCGTCCTTTATTTTCCATTACCGCTTTATTGAGCTCAATAAAGGCAGTAGCAATGCGTGGACGGATTTGCATGGTTAAAACACTATTGGGGCAAAATCCAAGGGTTTCATTGAAGAACGTGGCAAGTGTTTGAACGTGTTGGTCTGTATCTGGATGGAGTGGTGTAACTAAAGGCATGCCCAAACTTATCAAAAAAATGTAATAAAATGCAGGATTGTTCGTTTGATAGCCAAGAAAGATGTATTCTTTTAATGTACATTTGATTTTGTAATGGGTAAATGGTTTTGTTTGATGTTTATTTTGATCGGATGCCACTTGGCATCGGCACAGCAGTGCAAGATTTCTGGCAAAATCTTCGATCAAAATAAAAAGCCTATTAAAGATGCATTTATTTTTTCGAAAGAAGACCCCAGTATCGGTACAGTAAGTAACGCGAAGGGGCAATTTTTAGTCCGTTTAGAATCGGATGCTGATTCATTGTCTTTTATTGTCTCTCATTTAGGGTTTTATACCAAAGAGCAAATCATAGGATGTTTAAGCAAAGAAGCTGAGATTATTTTAACACCTTCTGCCAAAGAATTGCCAAGTGTTCAGATCGATGAAAAAAAACAAGACAAACAAATCTCAATGCAAACCATAGACGCAAGAAAGTATCATGAACTCACTACAGCTTCAGGTAATTTTGAAGCGCTTTTATTCTCTCGAGCTGGCGTGCAATCGCGCAATGAATTAAGTTCTCAATTTAGTGTAAGAGGCGGTAATTTTGATGAAAACTTGATCTATGTAGATGACATTGAAATCTATAGACCTTTTATTGTAAGATCTGGTCAACAAGAAGGCTTGAGTTTTATCAACCCAGATATGGTGCAAAGTGTGGCGTTTTCAACCGGCGGATTTGAGGCGAAATATGGCGATAAAATGTCATCGGTTTTAGATGTAAAATACAAACAAGTTGACTCAGCTATGGGCGCTGTTTCTGTGAGCCTTTTAGGGCTTAATGCCTTTTTAGGCACGCGCTCTAAAAACTATAAATTCAGACAAATTCATGGCTTTCGTTATAGAACCAATCGATATTTACTTGGGGCCTTAGAAACGTCAGGAGATTACGTGCCTAATTTTTTAGATTACCAAACAAAATTAACCTATGCATTTTCTGATAAATTTTCCATAGACGTATTGGCCAACATTGCAACAAACACCTTTGGATTTAAACCCCAAACCCGAGAAACAAATTTTGGGTCTATTCAACAGGCGCTAAGGCTTACGGTATTTTTTCAAGGCGAAGAAAAAAACAGATTTAACACCACAACTTCTGCACTTACTTTAAATTTTAAACCTACCTCTCATTCACAAATACGGCTGATTCAATCTGTTTTTTTATCAGATGAGCGTGAATTTTATGATGTGTTGGGGCAGTACCGGCTCAGTGAATTAGAAGCAGACTTAGGCAGTGATGATTTTGGCAACGAAACCTTTACTTTGGGGGTGGGTAGTTTTCAAAATCACGCCAGAAATCAGTTAAATGCAGCGGTTTATCAGACCAAGCTTTTATACGATGTCCAAGTCGGAAAACGCTCTGGTATTCAAACGGGTTTAAGATTTCAGACAGAAAATATAAATGACGTATTCAAAGAATGGCAGCTTTTAGATTCTTCAGGCTATAGTTTGCCATTTACCTTAGACTCTGTGGGTTATCAGAACCCATCACTTCAAGCTTATCAAGACTTTAATGCCACAAGTTTTGAGTCGTCAAATAATACCCTTTCAAATTTTCGTATTCAGCCCTTTTTTCAATACAATACCTTAATAAAGATAGATTCAAACTTTATAAAGCTTTCGGCAGGTGTTCGCGCCCATTATTGGTCGTATAATGCCCAAACCATATTTAGTCCAAGACTGCAGCTTAAAACCATTAAAAATAAAAAAGGCATGCAGTATAAGCTGGCTTTAGGGCATTATGCACAGCCTGCTTTTTATCGCGAGTTAAGAGATTTAGACGGCGCCTTGATTTCAGATGTTAAAGCACAAGAGTCTTTTCAGGTGGTGCTGGGCGTAGAAAAAGATTTACAGATTTGGCAGCGTCCTTTTATTCTTAGCTCTGAAGTATACTATAAACACCAATGGAACTTGATTCCATATTACATTGACAATGTTAGAATTAGATACTATCCAAAACAAACTGCAAAAGGAAGAACAGGCGGATTAGACATGCATTTATTTGGCCAGTTTGTAGAAGGGATAGATTCGTGGTTAAGTGTATCTTATTTACAAACAAAAGAAGATATCTCTGGCGATGATTATTATGTGTACTACAACGATAATGGAGAAATCATTCGTCCTTTCACCAATGACAAAGTGGTGGTAGATTCTAATTTAATACAACCTGGGTTTATTAGACGCCCAACAGATCAACGCCTGAGTATTGGACTGTTTTTTCAAGATTTCATCCCGAATAATCCGCGTTACAAGGTGCATTTAAATATGTTATATGGCTCTAGAATTCCGTATGGCGAACTTTTATTCCGCACCAGAGATACTTTAGAGATTGCTCCTTACAGAAGGGTAGATATTGGCTTTTCAGCGCGTTTAGATCCAAAAGAAAAAAAACAAAATGGATTTAGAGTAAAATCGACGTGGTTAACTTTTGAAGTATTTAATTTGTTTGGCATTAAAAATACCATTTCGTACCAATGGATTAAAGACATTAATAATACCCGATGGCCTGTGCCTAATTTTTTAACAGATAGGCGGTTAAATCTTAAACTTAGGGTAGAGTTTTAGTAAACTTCTAACTTAAAAGGTAAAGTGGTAATCTCTTGAAAGGCTTTTCCTGTATCTTCATTTACTTCGTCATCTTCTTCGTATCGCCAGAAAATAAAAACCTCTTTTTGGTATTTTTCAGTAATCTCTTCAAGGACTTCTAAAATATCCATTATTTTTTTTGACGAAGAAGAGTTGATGTATCCTAAATTGAAAATTATTTCAGTTTTATCATTGGCTTTATGGGTATAATCTTCAAGCCAAGCCAATACGGGTTCAAAAAAATTAACTGCGTTTTCAGGAAGTGAATTTCCTTTAAACTCAAAAAGGTTATTTTTTTGGTCAAGGTGAATCTCTGGGGTGTATTCAGTAGCTTTAATTATAAGAGGATCCATAGCTATATAGTGACGTTAAATTTAAAAAAATAAGTGGTATTCTGATCAAAAAATGAGTAAACTATTTTTTGAGCGTATTTGACTACTTCAATAAGGCCGATACCCGCAGTGTGTCCACTCATAGGTTTTTGCAATTGGTCTTTGAGTAAGAGGGGGATGTTTTTCTCAGGTTCAGTTTGTAGTTTATCGAGTAATGTTGTTAGTTTTTCTTTCTGCTCTACAGACACCGCATTAATCGTTTCAATACAAAGGTGTTTATCTTGTTTATAGATGCGTAAAAACCCAGATTTATCAGTAGGGTGGATGGCCATATTTTGCGTGAGCTCAATTAAGATTTGCATGGCTTTTTTTTGTTCTTTTAAAGGCGCAAAAAAGTCATCAATTTTTAATTTGCAATCTGTCCAAATTAGAGACACCGTTTTGTAGTTAAATAGCCCTTGGTATTCATAAAGAATATCGCCTTTTTCATCTGTTATATGTTTTGGGTCTATCAAAGGATTTCAAACAAGACTCCAAATTTAAGAGAGTTCTTTTCAAAACCTCAAATTTTTGTTCCTATTAAGGCGTTTTTTTGACAAAATACCACAGCATACTAGTGTA
>JAHDCS010000081.1 GCA_020629755.1 Flavobacteriales bacterium
CTTTTTTATTCAAAAAACATTACAAAATTTTTAATTCAATACCGTCTTAAACACGAATATTCTGCCTCATGTAATTTTGCGCCAATTGCCGCACATAAAGCCTGTTGGATTACCTCAAAAAACGAGGATCAACTCACCGAATTTTTGCGTATAAAAGCCAATAATATTTATACAGATAAAGATGATAATACGGTATTTTTAGCAGAATCAGCCTGGGTCTTGCAATCCGCTCAAGAAAATTACCCGGACATTACCTTTCACTTTAATTCAGACTTTAAATTAAACTGAATATGCTTCATTTATAAAAGGATACAGAACCCTAAAAGAACTCTTTAAGAGTTCTTTTCAAATTATTCGGGCATTGTAAGGGACACTTTTTCAGCATTTTTTTTGCAGGTTTTGCAAAGCTCAGAAATACCTTTCTGCTCAAAAGACTCTTTTACTGTACCATTGCTGAGATTAGATTTATTTTTAATATGGTGGCAGTCACGATTTATATGGTACTTGTTGCCCGCACTGGCCCAATAGACATTATTGCCTACATTTAAATCTTCAAGTGTTTTTGTTTGTGCATTAATCTCTTTAGTGTATTTCTCAACGGAGGGCGGATTAAAATCAACTCCAGAAATACCAGCTGCCAACATCGCAATTACAGCAACACTACCCGCTATACCCTTGGTTTTACCATCTAAATCTTTATTGGTAAATATAAAAATAGCCAAAGGTAAAAAGGCTAATACGCCCATAAAGGCCCCAAGTTGATTTTGAATAAAAAATTTAACCCCGTCCTTTTCAGACGCAGGATCTAGCCGATTTGATTTTTTCCAGAGAAAATTTCCAAGAACTGCCAAAGCTAAAATGACAACGATGGCACCTATGAGCCACATCATTTTATCATTGCTGATTAAGTTAAAAATAGCATAGACCTGGCCGGCCATAGCTAAAATCCATGCTAGAAAAGCAAAAATACGCAAGCGAAGGGCTTTAGACTTTGCTTCTGGGCTCGCTACAAAAACATTTTGTTCACTCATTGTTTTATGTTTAATACTGTCGTAACATAAATATAGAGTTAAATTATTCTTTTACCAAAACCCAACAGACGCTTTAATATTTTTAAACCAAAGGCTTTTGAGATTAACGGATCAAAAAGACAAAGCCTTCTTTTTGTACATTTTCACCTAAGACATTAAAAAGTTCAATTTTATAGAGATACATGCCCTGTGGGCACATTTTGTTTTGTTTATCGCGTCCATCCCATGCCAAATATTGATTGGTCGAATAGATATCTGCCCCCCAACGATCAATAATTTGAAAAGACATCGGTTTTGAAAAATCGAATCCTTCCCCAGAAAAAATAAATGTGTTATTCACCACATTTTGATCTGATGGGGTAAAGGCATTGGGGACAAACAAAGAAGTATACGGCAAAATATTAATGTTTAAAGACATGGAATCTTTGCATCCATGAGTCGTTTCAACCAATAGAGAAATCTGATGAACACCAGGCTGAGAAAATACAACACTTGGGTTTTCTTGATTAGAAGAATCAACGCCTCCGAAATCCCAAGTATAAAATGTTTCACCAAAGGATTGATTAAAAAAGAATACTTCAGGATTAAGCATGTTAATCTCTATTTGAGGTTGGTAAGTAAAATCAGCTATTGGATTTTGAAATACTTCTATTTCTCCAACATTTCGCTCTTCAACTTTACAGCCTTGTTTAGTGAAAATAGTAACAGAATAGGGATATACTCCGGCTTGTGTATAATTATACAAAAAGTCATCCACCCCAGAAAAGACATCCCCATTAGATAAATCAATTTCAGTTAAGCTTACTTGCGAAGAATCTGTATTGTTTTCAAACAGCACCTTGAGTGGAGCACACCCTTTTGTAACATCAGGTGTAAGATCAATCTGAGGCAATTCATAAACCTCAATAAACAGATCATGGGTTAGGTCCATTGACTCACATCCGTCTGATAATGTCACTGAATATGACGTATTCATATCAGGAGAAACCTGTATTTGACTTGTCATTTCGCCTGTTGACCAAAGAAATTGGTAATTGCCATCACCACCACTGTATAAAGGATCTAAAACTAAAGTACTATCTGGGCAAATCCCTATAGAATCTACAAAATCAATCTCTAAAGGAGGTAAAACTTCAACTGTAAAATTCTGAGAAACAGAACAATTATTACTGTCTAAAACAACGAGCTCATGTCCTGTTGACTCTAAAGGAGCAGTATCAAAAGTTTGCCCTAAGGAAGCACCATCCCAAAAATAGGCGTAAGGGGGTAATCCACCAGAAACCATCGCCTCTAATTGAGCCAATCCGCCTTGGCAGATTACAGTATCATTTATACCCTCTAGCTTTAATTCAGTCGGCTCAGTAATCTGATATGTTTCAGTGAACACACAACCTGAATCATCCGTAAGTGTAAGCGTATAATCCCCAGCGCAAAGCGCACTTATGCTGCTTGCAAAGACAGCATTGCTCCATTGGTAATTATAAGGAGATGTGCCACCTGAGGCGTTTATAGATATTTCTCCCTGACAATTTTCATAACATAAATTATGAACAATTTGCGGAGTGCTAGCCAAAGAATCAGGCTCATTAAGATCCACCCAAAAACTATCGGCACAATCTCTTTGGTCTTTTATGACCACATAAAAACTATCCGCAGATAATCCATCAAAAATAGGGGCATTAGAATAGGATAGCCCAGAATCAATAGAAAAACTTAAATCACCGAAATACTCTTGGGCATTTAATGTTAAGCTTCCTGAGGCATCTTCAAAGCAGGTTAGATCTTTTTTATGTTCTAAAAGACCTTGAAAAGGGCCAGTTAATTTTTGAGCGAAGGTATCAAGGGTGATGCTGCAGCCATTCTCTGAAAATATTTCTACCTGATAATGTCCTGTTTGAGGGATGGCATATACTGGATCAAAGGTTACAGTGTCGGCGCCGTTGTCTAGATTTAACCAATGAAACTCAACCCCTTGTGGCGCTACAATTGCCGTGCCATCACAGGTATCTTTAACTTCAAGTGTCGGCGGTTCACAAGACATATTAATATAGGCATAAGCATAATGCCCACCTAGTTCACAATCGGCCGCTGTAAATTTAATGGTAACATCGTCTCCTACCCTTGTTCTTAGGTCCACAAAAACCTTTGTCCATGTTTTATAACTTCCGCCAGGTATAGACTCAAACCCAGGCAAATTGCCTCCAGCAATGACTTCATACGAAGCACATTGATCTTTATCAGTAGGGTCTCCATTAAAAAACACATCTATTTTAAAATAGGGCTGTACCTCTTCATCATGGCCTGGATCTTCTAAGACAAGAGCGTATTCAAAAGATAGCAGTTTATTAGAATCAGTAACTGTAAAGGTTTTCCAGATGCTTTGGCCAATAGCACCACCTGCCATGTCTCCTAGTTGCATCGAGTAATCCCCACCAAATGGGCTATTGGTAGGCAAAACACCTGTTACAGGATCTATACCATTGGTTGTAATGAGGTGTTTTGTTGGATTAAATCCGTTTACAAAGTTTTTTAATTCACAACAACGATCAAAAGGCCAAATAGTACCACATCCATCGCAAAGCCTTTCAGAAACATCAGCCTCCCAACATGAAAAATCATTGTTCTCAAAACCAATATTATCACAGCCTTCGCATTGTGTGAAACCTTTTGTTGTAAAAAAAAGAAAAAGAAAGAATAAATGTTTTTTCATAATTGATTGTAATGCCCTAAAATAACGCTTGTTGTTTACTAGGGTTGCTTTACAGTATAGAAAAAAAAAGATTACCACTCAATACTCAAGGAAATAATGTCGTTTTTTGTTATTTTCGCAAAATAAAATTTTAAATCAATTATAATCATGAATAAATTATTTTTAGCATTAACATCAGCTTCTTTATTATTTGCTTGTAGTAAAGATCAAAAAGTTGTTAAAAACCTTGAAGGAGAATGGGAAGTTACAAAATATATCGCTGCTGGCGAGGTGGTTGAATTTGTAAGTTCTACCATGGAATTTGAATCTTGTAAACTTAAAGAAGATGATTGCGATGGAAAATGGGAAATTACTGATTCTTACATTGACTTTAATGGAAATAGTGTAACTGATACCGAAATATTTAACCTTACTTACCATGTCAGTGAAGGAGGCAATGAAATGTTCATGACCTTGATTGACTCTGACAACTGGGTTGAAACTTTTGAGTGCGATATGGAATTAGACGGAGATGATCTAACACTTGAATTTCAAGTAGAAGATGAAATGTATGAATTAGAACTAGAGAGAGATAACTAATTTTAGTTTCAAAAAATTAAACACAAAGAGCACCGCCAAAGGCGGTGCTCTTTGTGTTTAAAAATCTACCTGAAAGCCAATTGAAGGCAATACCGTACTTGAAGTATTTTCAATTTCTTGGATGCTATAATTGCCTTGTGTATTTACTACAGGCATCCCAACATTGTCTCTTTGAACATCTATATATGGTCTGTCTGTAATAGTAGAGCCATATACATTCTGAATATCTAAATACAGATTTAAAAACCATTTTTTAAAGTAAAACTTTTTATCAATACGCACATCCATCCCATGGCTTGGATTTAAACGCAAGGTATTTAATTGTGAATAATCTAACACCCCTGTCCCATTAGCATCCCACACATTGGGTTGGGCAGACAAAATTAAATCGTAGGGCGTATAAGGCCCTGCTCCAGAAAATCTAAACTTAAGCCCAACTTCCCAATTTTTTTTAAACTTTTTAGCCGCTGTTAAATTAATAATGTGGCCAAAATCCCAAGAGGATGGTAAATACATCTGATTAAAGGAAGTAAACTGGCTCTTTACTAGAGTGTATGCTAAAATGCCATATAAGCTTTTGGTAAGTTTTTGTTGCATGAAACATTCGAGACCATAAGACTCTCCTTGAGAAATAGAACTAAATAATCCATCCCCTATCACTCCAAAATCAGCCCCTAAATTAGCCAATGAAATTGATGTGGATAATGATTGCGGATAATGATTGTATTTCTTATAAAAGGCTTCTAAAGTGATTTTAGCCCCTTGAGAAGGCAAATATTCAGCTCCTAAAACAAAGTGATCTGCTGCTATATACTGAGTCTGAGACGCATTTACCAATGTATTGTTAGCATCTCTATATCCTAAAACAGTATAGGTAGGCAATTGAAAATACCGCCCTACATTTGCATTCAGGTAATATTTTTCAGACAAGGCATAACTTAAGGATAGTCTTGGAGAGAGTTGTTTAAGCGGATTAGACATTGGAGATGAATAGGTATTAAAATCTGTTCTTAATCCAATATTCCAGGTTAACGCATTTGATAATAATAGACCATTTATATTGCCAAATAAACTAAACGCGGCAAACTGTAACCTTGAGGTGTAGTCCACTACTACATTATTACCATTCTCTATATTTTGTTTATTCAGCGTTTGATTGGTATATAAAAGATGTTTAGCGCCAAACCCATACAAAACCTTAACCTTATTAAAAGCCTTTAATGATTCA
>JAHDCS010000082.1 GCA_020629755.1 Flavobacteriales bacterium
TCAACTGCAATTTGGCTTTACTTGAAAAATCCTACAAAAAAATCTGAAAAAATTTTATGCCTGAAAAAAACCGTAAATAAAGAGCTCTGAAAAAACGGGGTAACTCCAATAGTTTAAGTTGGAGTACCCGTTTTTTTTAAGTGATTTTCTTCTATTCTTATTTTTTGTCCTTTTCCTTCAAGAAAAGAACGAAAATTCAATAATAATGCGGCTTATGAAAGATTCGCTAATGAAAAACGGAGTAACTCCAAGTTTAGTTGAAGTCAACAAGATCTTGACACAAGATAAATAATGAGATCACTATTATCTAATCAACACCCCGGTTGCTTCAAAGGCCAGTTTAGGCTGAGGCTCTGTGATTTTATCAATCTCTTCTTGAGGCAAGCCTTTGTCTTCAGCATAGTGTTTTAAAGTGGCGACATCAAGCGTATCATAATAGGCCTTGCCTTGCATAACAACCTCTTTACCCGCGGCGTCTAAAGGCACAAAAAAACCGTAGTCTTTAAAACGCACCATCATTTCTTCACCGTTTTGCAAATCAACATTCATCCAGCAGCCTTTTTTCTGACAGCAGTCGTTGATTGTGCCTTTTACCTTAATAGGATCGGCTCCGCCGTGTTTTTCTACCGTGGCTAAAAAATCAGGAATGTTCAGCGCATCCGTATCTGTAATTTGATCGCCCTTTGAAATATAGTCAGAAGACGTTTCACTTTGAGTAGACGCCTCATTAGATGTCGCATTATTTTGGCATGACACCTGCGTGAAGACAGAGAACACGAGAATGGAGATGATAATTTTTTGCATTCGTTTGGATTTAGATCGCAAATGTAGCAAATTTACATCTAACCTGTGTGAGGGATAGCAGCGGCATCCTTTTGGCCAAAAGCCAAAAGATATAGCGAATAGCCCGACCCCTTTAGGGGGCACACCCAAACCTAAACGATGAATCATATATATAGTTTTAAAGGTTTTACTCCGGTTGTGCATCCATCGAGTTTTGTGCATGAATTGGCTACCATTATTGGGAATGTGCAGGTGGGTAAGCATGTGTACATTGGCCCTGGAGCAGTGCTGCGTGGCGATTGGGGTGAAATTATTGTAGAGGATGGATGTAATGTGCAAGAGAATTGTGTGTTGCATATGTTTCCAGGCAAAAGAGTACATCTTAAAGACAGTGCTCATATTGGGCATGGGGCTGTTATTCATGGGGCTGTAGTGGGTGAAAACAGCTTGATAGGCATGAATAGTGTGCTGATGGATGATGTGGTGGTAGAAAAGGAGTGTATTATAGGAGCGCTTAGCTTTGTGAAAGCCGAAGAGGTGATTAAAAAAAGATCTTTATATGCCGGTAATCCGGCGAAGTTTATAAAGCCTGTCAGCGATCAGATGCTCGATTGGAAAACGGCGGGCACACGCCTATATCAAGGCTTGCCCGAAGAACTTAAAAAACATATGGTAAAAACCGATCCTTTGCGCTCAGCGCCTAAGTTTAAGCCCAAGCAAGACGATTATTACAACACCTTAAAAGACACGCTTAAAAACCAGTAAACCTCTCTCCGTTTATATAGACCGCACTTAGCTGAGGACGACCGAACCCGTAAGGGATATTCTTAACACTATTTATAGATTCACTCACCCAAAAATTCGCTTTTTTGCCTTTTGTAATACTGCCATGAGAGTGAGCGAGTTCTAAAGCAGCTGCTCCATTAATGGTAGCGGCATTGATGGTTTCTTCTGGGAGCATATTAAGATACAAACAGGCCAAAGAGCATATAAAATGCATATTGCCTGAAGGCGAAGAGCCAGGGTTATAATCAGAAGCAAGTGCAATGGGTAGACCTGCCTGGATCATTTTGCGTGCAGGCGGGTAATGAAGTTTTAGAAAAAAAGCCGTTGAAGGCAAAAGAGTGGCGATGGTGTGAGAAGATTGTAAGGCGGCTATCTCTCCTTCGCCTGTGCACTCTAAATGATCAACTGAAATGGCTTTATGTTTAGTACCGACTTGTATGCCTCCTGAATAATCGAGTTCGTTGGCATGTATTTTGGGTTTAAGCCCATATTTGTAGCCTGCTTCGAGTAGTCTTTCGGTTTGGTTTTGAGAGAAAAATCCTCGGTCACAAAACACATCTATATAATCTGCTAAATTTTCTTTGGCGACTAAAGGCAACATCTCATCGGTGAGTAATTTCATATAGCCCTCTTGATTGTTTTTATACGCCATCGGAAATGCATGAGCCCCTAAAAATGTAGCTTTTATGTCAATGGGGCTTATTTGTTTAAGACGCTGTATCACTCTGAGCATTTTTAATTCTGCCTGGGTACTCAGCCCATATCCGCTTTTAATTTCAATAGCCCCTGTGCCCATGTGAATCACTTCATTGAGCCTTTGTTTAGCGCCTTTGAATAATTCGTCTTCTGAAGCAGCTTGTAGCTTTTTTGCCGAGTTTAAAATTCCGCCTCCATTTTGGGCAATCTCTTCGTAACTCAGCCCTTTAATGCGATCAACAAACTCATTTTCACGGGTAGTGGCAAAAACTAAATGTGTATGTGAATCACAAAAACAAGGCAATACTATTTTGTTTTGTAAATCTACAGCATCTGTTGGATGGTCTGTAAGTGAAGACATTTTGCCAAAATCAGCAATCTGCCCGTCTTTAACTTTTAAAAAGGCCTGCTCAATCTGAGTTAATTCTTGTAATTCAGCGCCTTTTTTTTGCACTACATTAGGGTCTAGCACCCCCACCAAGCTTTTGATATTAATAAAGAGTTTTTCCATTAGCGTTCTAAAGCGGATATTTTT
The DNA here is from genome assembly GCA_020629755.1 of Flavobacteriales bacterium. Taxonomy (GTDB): domain Bacteria; phylum Bacteroidota; class Bacteroidia; order Flavobacteriales_G; family JALEGO01; genus JAHDHZ01. The sequence goes on from JAHDCS010000082.1 coordinate 2,801, forward strand.
TCAGAACACACCTCCCACTCGCTAAGAGCAGCGTCTAAACTTTTTTGCATTTCTGCGTGTTTGAAAAACAGGTCGTTATTTGTTTGGTTTTGGGCAATATCAGCTTCAAGTGTTTTTAGGTTTTTTTCGTATTCGTCTACTTTGCGTTCTAATCTTGCCAAATTATTTTTAAGCTTTTTAAGCTCTTTATAATGTTTGTTATTTGATTTTTTGGGGGGATTTTTAGGGTTTTCAGCAGACTCTTTTTTAAGGCCAGATTGCTCAAAAGTTCTAAAACTTTCTACTTTATAGGCATTTAAAAATTCTTCAATAGGCCCCAAATGCTCTTTGATGCGGTGGTTTTTAAACTCGTAGGTTCTTGAGGTTAATCCAGATAAAAAATCACGATCGTGCGAGACCAATACCAGTGAGCCTGTATAGCGCTGAAGGGCCTGCTTAAGGATTTCTTTACTGGCCATATCAAGGTGGTTGGTGGGCTCATCCATGATCAGTACATTGGTGGGCGTCATCAGCATTACCGCCAAGGCTACCCTGGCTTTCTCACCCCCAGAGAGCACACCTACTTTTTTATTGATATCATTTTCACCAAATAAAAAGGTACCTAATAAGGCACGTTGATTGTAAATTTTGGTCCATTCATCTTTGGCGTATTTTTCAATGGTTTGAATTACCGTTAATTTAGGATCGAGCTCTTTTTCTTGCTGTTGGGCATAATAGCCGATCACCACATTATGTCCTATAGTGAGTTCGCCTTGATAGTCCGTGCGGTCCATGATCATCTTTACCAGTGTGGATTTGCCTTGGCCGTTTTGACCTACAAAGGCGATTTTTTCGCCCCGCTCTATTTCAAACACAACGTTTTCTAATACTTTTTTATCGTCGTAATGCTTAAATACCTTATCGCCTTTTAGCACGATTCGTCCAGGTTGATGCGCTACTGGAAATGAGAATTTAATATCTTGATTGTCTGTGTCATCTACCTCAATGCGCTCTATCTTATCGAGTTGCTTTTGCTTTGAGGCCGCCTGTGTGGCTTTGGTGTTTTTGGCTTTAAAACGTTCGATAAAACGTTCTTGCTGCGCAATGTATTTGTCTTGGTTTTTTTTGGCGGCCGTTTGTTGGGCGATGCGCTCGGCACGTAAATCCATAAATTTTGTATACGGAACGGGATGATCGTATATTTTTTTATTGACAATCTCTATGGTTCTATTGGTAATATTGTCGAGAAAAGAGCGGTCGTGAGAAATCATCACTATAGCGCCTGAAAAGGTTTTTAAATACTCTTCTAACCACAAAATAGATTCTATATCCAGATGGTTGGTGGGCTCATCTAAAAGAAGCACATCGGGCGATTTAATCAATAGTTTAGCCAGTTCAACACGCATTTGCCATCCCCCCGAAAAAGACTGCAGAGATTTTGTGAAATCAGCGGCTTTAAAGCCTAAACCTTTCAATACTTTTTCAATCTGTGCTTCTTTTTTACTCGGATCTAAGACATCTAAACGCTCTACTTTTTCTGAAAGTTCAGTAGCTAAATTCAAGTAGCTTTCTGTTTCATAATCGGTACGTTCAGACAATTGTTTTGTAATGTGTTCGACCTCTTCTTGCAAGGCATTAAGTGTGCCAAATGAGTCTTTAATCTCTTCCATAATATTCTTATTTGAATCATTGTGAATTTCTTGAGGCAAATACCCTGTTGTTTTGCCGCTTTCTAAAACAATACTCCCAGAATCGATAGGCTGCACGCCAGCCAAGGCTTTTAAAATAGTGGATTTTCCTACGCCATTCTTACCAATTAGCCCTACCTTGTGCTTTGCGTTAAGCATAAAACCTATATTCTCAAGCAAAGAGACCCCTGAAAAATAAATAGAGATATTGTTAACCGTTAGCATAAGGGCAAAGGTAGAGAGTTCTTTTTAGAAACAAGCAATAAAAAAAGCTCAACATTCATAGAATATTGAGCTTTTAAGGCTTTCTGGTATTTAAAAAAATTATTTACTTCGCTACATAAATTTCGTCAACTGTAGTGATTAATCCGTTTAGCTCATTACTTGAAGAACAATCGTTATACTCGCCATTACTTATCATTAATTGATTTTGGTTTACAAAAGAGACGCCTAATCCAACAACAACAGCACCACTAGTGTAGTGATAGTATAATTGATCATTTTGAAGACTCCATTCAAACTCAATGGTAGACCCATCTCTATTCAAAATAAAAGCTGTATTGTCATCATTAAACGTGACTTCCATTTTAGGATAACTATGAATAGATGCGTTAGCTATCTCCGTTACATCCGTTTCTCTTAATGTTCCATCGCAATTAAACTCCTTATAAATATTTGTAGTAAATACCCAGGTATTTGCAGTTAATTGATTTTCAAGGGGTGATGGCGTCGAATTTTCTGTGTTGTTACAACCATCATTAGATAATAGTGCTACACATAATCCTAAAACTGGTATAACGTTAAGTACTAATTTTTTCATAATTGATTAAATTTTATAGCACAAAGGTGAGAAGCATTTGAATGCGTGTCATTTTTTTTTACATTGGAGTTACCCCATTTTTTTTTAAGTTATTTTCTTCTATCCTTATTTTTTGTCCTTTTCCTTGAAGAAA
>JAHDCS010000083.1 GCA_020629755.1 Flavobacteriales bacterium
GTACCCCATCGAGGTCTAAAAACAGAGCTTTTTCTTGTACTCATCATCAAATATAACTGAACTTGTTTTATAAAATTTTGAGCGTAATTAAAATTGACGCTCAATGTAAACAAAACACCCCAAAATGCGCCAAATAAATGCGCATCATGGGCAATATTTGTAGTTTTTATTCATTGACGCTTCATAAATCAAATACAATATCCCAAAAATAAAAGCCGGAATCGGAATCGGAAGAATCACAAGCATTAAAGACGCGGTCGGATGCATAATAATTGAACTAAACAAAACAGCTGAAACCGCCCCAGAAGCCCCAAGTGCATTGTAATGTAAATTATTTTTATGCTTGGTAAGAGCGGGCAAGCAAGACACTAAAATACCTGAAAGGTATAGAAACACGAACATTAAGCTGCCACTTTGCCCAAATTGAACCCTAAAATTTTGCTCGACCACACCCCCAAAACCATACAGCACATACACATTGACAAACAAATGAAAAAAATCGCCATGTATAAAGCCATGTGAAAGAAGTCTAAAATATTCTTTCTTATGATGTACCAAAAAGGCATTAAATAGCATTTTACTTTTTATCTGATGATTGGCATTTGCCCACAATGAAACTAAAACGGTAATGCCACAAATAATTAAGTACGCTTGCATGTTTAAAAGTAAAAAGCCCACTAAAGTGGGCTAATAGGGTGGCTGACCGGGATCGAACCGGCGACCTACGGATCCACAAACCGTTACTCTAACCAACTGAGCTACAGCCACCATGTAGGGTGCAAATTTATATAAAATCTTGAATTACATCAATTGAAATTGCATTATGTGAATTGTGGTAAATACATTTTTCATTTTCAATGATCAATACCTGCGGTGAGGCATGCTCGACTTGAAAATCTTCTGCAATTTGATTTGAGATTGTCCTGAAACTTAATAAATCAAGAAAATGTGGGGTAAGACGGTCTTCTAAATTCCAGGAACGCTCTAGTCTAGACAAAGCCATACTGCTTATCGAACATCTTGTAGAATGCTTAAAAATAAGCTGTTTTTTTGTTTTTGATTGTTCTTTTATCGCTGCTAAATCAGAGCTATTTTCAATATTTTGCCAATTCATCTTTCGGTGTTTACTTTATCAGATAGACGATTTTACTGAAAAAAATTACAAATCACCCATAAAGTATGAATGTTTTTATAATTTTAAGGCAAAATCATAACCATGGGTATAGAGTATATTATTTTTGTGTTGGTTCCGATTGGATTAAGTTGGTTTGTAGGTTACAAGCTTAAAAGTAAATTTAAGCAGTATTCACAAACTAAACTTGCGAATGGAATGAGTGGTGAAGAAGTCGCTAAAAAAATGTTAGCAGACAATGGCATTACAGATGTTAAAGTCGTTTCTGTGAGAGGAAGTTTAACTGATCATTACAATCCGATGAATAAAACAGTCAATCTGAGTGAATCGGTTTTTCATATGCGTAATGCGGCTGCAGTAGCAGTATCTGCACATGAATGCGGCCATGCTATTCAGCACGCCAGAGGCTATTCTTGGTTGCAATTCAGATCTAAAATGGTGCCAACCCTACAATTTAGCTCTAAACTCATGCCTTTTATTTTAATGGCAGGTATTGCAATGATTCAAGTTTTTCCACAATTACTTTTGATTGGTATCTGCATGTTTGCACTTACTACACTTTTTAGTTTTGTAACGCTTCCGGTAGAATATGACGCGAGCAAACGTGCTCTGGCATGGATTAAGCAAAGACATATTGTAACCAATGATGAATTTGATATGGCCGAAGATGCCTTAAAATGGGCGGCACGCACCTATGTTGTAGGCGCCATTGCCTCTGTAGGCACATTAATGTACTACGTCATGATTTTTTTGGGGCGTAGAGATTAACGCTTTTTTAAAAAAAGTATAGCTTAATACCTCTTTATTTGACTGGCACACATTGTTTAGCTACCTTCACACTTAATTGCGAGCACAGGTAAACTAAAGAGATGTTTTTATTTCATCTTGTGACTGCTAAACAATATGAAATATGTCATTTACTACATTTATACAAAATAAGAAAATCTGTGCCCATCTTGAAAGCATTGGCTTTATTACCCCAACTGAAATTCAAGCTAAAGCCTTTGAGCATCTGCAGAATGATACAGACAAAGACTTAATAGCCTTAGCTGCTACTGGCACAGGGAAAACAGGAGCCTTTGCCTTACCACTTATTCAACGTATAGAGCTTAAAAATAAAAAAACACAAGCCCTTATTCTTTGCCCTACGCGTGAATTGTGTGTGCAAATAGCCAATGACATTGAACTCTTTGCGAAACCTCTTGAGTCGTTGAGCTCTTTAGCTGTTTATGGAGGCACACCTATTGACAGACAAATTAAAAGACTCAAAAAAGGCGTGCATATCGTTATTGCAACACCTGGCAGATGTTTAGATTTAATCAAAAGAAAAGAAATTAAACCCAGTGAGATTTCACTGGTCGTTTTTGATGAAGCCGATGAGATGCTCAATATGGGTTTTAAAGAAGATATTGATCGCATCTTAAGCAAACTCCCTGCAGATAAAACATTCTGGTTGTACTCTGCAACAATGTCTAAAGAGGTTAAAAAAATTGCTCTGAACTACATGCAAGATCCTGTTGAGATTGCTGTTGGCAACAAAAACAAAACTGCCAAAAACATTGAACACCACTTCTATCCTATTCGAGATAGAGATCGATTTGATGCTCTTAAAAGAGTAATTGATGCCCATCCTAACATTTTTGGAATTGTCTTTTGTAGAACAAAAAGAGATTGTCAGAATGTGTCAGAAAAACTCCTTGAAAATGGGTTTAATGTAGCTGCATTGCATGGCGATTTAAATCAACATCAACGCGACAGTGTTATGAATAGCTTTCGCTCTCGTGCACTCCAACTTATTATTGCTACCGACGTGGCTGCACGAGGCATTGATGTAGATGATATTACCCATGTGATACACTACCAACTACCCGATGACACTGAAAGTTACACGCATCGTAGCGGACGAACTGCCAGAGCCGGAAAAAAAGGAATCTCTCTAACGTTTATCTCTCCGAGAGATCAACGCAAGCTCTATGTGCTTGAAAAAACATTGGCCTTTAGTTTTATAAAACAAAATGTGCCAACCAAAACTGAGATTTCTGAAAAACAATTGCTTCATCTTATAGATCAAATAACAGAGGTAGAAGTCAACCAAAAATTAATCCATCCATTTTTAGTTAAAGCGGCTAAAAAATTAGAAACCTTTACCTCAGAAGAAATCATTGAGCGGTTCTTTGCCTTTTACTTCAACAAAAACTTAGAATATTACCGCAATACTCCTGAAGACATTACCGGCAATGAAAAAAGACGAAATGACCGCCAAAGAAATGAGCACTCTAAAAATGGTCGTTCACGTTTTGATCGCTCTAAAAAATCTCGTTCAAACTCTAATTTTATTACCCTTAAATTAATGAGTGGAGAAAAAGACCAAATCAATAAGGGCATGTTGATTCGTAATTTTTGTGATCAATCTGGCCTATCTTCAAAACATCTAGGTAAGATTCAGATCAAAACAAAGTTTTCAACTATTGAAATAGATGAAAAAAAAGCAGCAAAAGCGATAGCAAAACTAAAAAAAGGATTGCGTATTAAATCTAAACAAGTACCTTTAGATTTCTTATAGCATCTAAGTATGAAATCATTACGAAACATTGCCATTATTGCGCATGTCGATCATGGAAAGACAACACTTGTCGATAAAATTTTATTGGCCTGTAAAACCTTTAAAGACCATGAAAAACCTGGCGAGCTTATTCTTGACAACAACGATTTAGAAAAAGAAAGAGGCATTACTATCTTGTCTAAAAATGTATCGGTTGTTTACAAAGACGTTAAAATAAATATTATTGATACCCCTGGGCACAGTGATTTCGGAGGAGAAGTCGAGCGCGTGCTCAACATGGCTGATGGAGTACTTTTACTTGTAGATGCCTTTGAAGGGCCAATGCCTCAAACCCGTTTTGTGCTGCAAAAAGCTCTAGAATTGAACCTTAAGCCTATTGTAGTAATCAACAAGGTTGACAAAAAAAATTGCACCCCAGAAAAAGTCTATGAAGATGTTTTTGACTTGATGTTTGCTTTAGACGCTACTGAAGAACAACTAGATTTTACTGCTGTGTATGGTTCTTCTAAAAACGGATGGATGGGGCCTGATGCTCAAAATCCAAGAGAGAACATTCACTATCTTCTAGATAAGATTCTAGATGAAATCCCCCCGCCAAATCCCCCTGAAGGAAATACGCAAATGCTTATTACATCCTTAGATTTTTCAAGTTATATCGGCCGAATTGCTATTGGAAAAGTGCACAGAGGATCCATTAAAGAAGGACAACAGATTTCTTTGATGAAAAAACAGGGCGTGATTCAAAAAAGTAAAGTAAAAGAACTTTTTGTGTTTGACGGATTTAATAAAGTTGCGCAAAAAGAAGTTTTCGCTGGTGATATCTGTGCAATAACAGGTATTGATGGCTTTGAAATTGGAGATACCATTGCGCATATTGAATCTCCAGAAGCTTTAGATTCTATCAAAATTGATGAGCCTACTATGAGTATGCTTTTCACTATCAATGATTCTCCGTTTTTTGGGAAAGAAGGTAAATTTGTGACTTCGCGTCATGTAAAAGATCGCTTAGAAAAGGAACTAGAGAAAAACCTAGCCTTGCGCGTTGAAGATGGACAAACTGCAGACAAATTCAAAGTATATGGGCGTGGGATTTTACACCTGGCGGTACTGATTGAAACCATGCGTCGAGAGGGCTACGAATTACAAATTGGTCAGCCACAAGTGATCTTAAAAGAAATTGACGGAGTGCAAAACGAACCCTTAGAAGAGCTCACTGTAGATGTGCCTGAGCATTTCAGCGGTAAAGTCATAGATGCTGTCACTTTAAAAAAAGGAGATTTAATCTCAGTGAATCAAAAGGCAGACAGATCTATACTTGAATTTTTAATTCCTTCCAGAGGTATCATTGGTCTGAGAAATTATTTTTTAACAGCCACAGCTGGCGAAGCCATTATGAGCCATCGCTTTAAAGAATTTGTGCCTTTTAAAGGCGCTATTGCAGGTCGCCTTAACGGCAGTCTAATCTCAATGGAAAACGGCAATGCTATTCCTTATAGTATCTTTAATTTACAGGAAAGAGGCACCTTTTTTATTGAAGCGCGTATGAAGGACAA
>JAHDCS010000084.1 GCA_020629755.1 Flavobacteriales bacterium
ATTCAAAACAGGTAGATGCCAATGTAAAAGAAGTATTGAATTATAGAGAGGCACTTTGGCTTGGGTTTAATATCATAAAAGATACAGGAATACTCAGAGTAAATGACATTATAAAACTGCAAGGAGTTATTGCACAGAACAATGCAGGCATTCGAAAACAACCAGGAACTAAACTAAAAAATGCTAAAACAGGAGAGGTTTTATATACGCCCCCTGAGGGAGAAGAATTGATTTTAAAACTACTGGGTAATTTAGAGCAGTACATGAATATTTCTGATGATGAAATAGATCCATTAATTAAAATGGCTATTATTCACTATCAGTTTGAAAGCATTCACCCATTTTACGATGGCAATGGGAGAACAGGACGTATTTTAAATATTCTTTATTTGGTTAAAAGAGGGCTTTTAAGCAGCCCAATTTTATACATGAGCGCTTATGTTATAAAACATAAAAAGACTTATTATAAGCTGTTGAATGAGCAGCGTTTTAAGGATTCTTTTCAAGATTTTATCTGCTTTATGTTAGATGGAGTAGAACAAACCGCGATACATACCATACAGTTTATTAAAGATATTAAACAGGGCATTGATATTACTTCTGATGAAATCAAAAAGCATTTGCCTAGCATCTATAAAAAAGAGCTTGTAGAGGCTTTGTATGAGCAACCTTACTGCAAGGTAAGCACACTGGTAGAAAAAGGGTTATATGAGCGTAAAACAGCTATGAAACACCTTAAAAACTTAGAACAAATTGGAGTGCTGAGCTCGTTTAAAACCAGCAAGCAAATACTCTTTTTAAATAGGCATTTATTTGAATTATTGCAAAATCAGTCACTGTAAACTGGGCAGAATATAATTGATTAATCAAGGTTTTTTCATTTTTTAGTACTTTATTGACTTAAGTGACTTTTAATCAGGAAAATAAAGTGCTTTTTAAATCAAGATTAAAATAATTATTATATATTTGTGATATGACTCGACTTATTTTCACTTTAATTGCTTTAACATTTACAAAATACTTATTATCGCAACACGACACATCTTCCATATATTTTGAAACAGGGAAACATGAATTTAACCCAGATTTTGCAGTTGATTCTAACCCGATGAAAAGCTAAAGGGTAGTTCAGCGTTGTTAATTTTACTAAAAAGTCTATCATACCACTGCCTTCTTTTGAGAGGTACGGACATTTTTAAGACCTTATTTCGTCCTTTTTTTACCCCCCAACTTCCAACTGCAAAATCTGGGATTATTTATCTTTGTTTTTTGAATCTAAAAATAATACATGCGTTATTGCTTTTATAATTTTAAAAATGAAGTTTACTGAAGCAATTCGTAGAAGCCCAATATATTGTATTTTACGGCTTAAATGCCCGCATTGTCATACAGGTGAATTTTTTTATAAAAACCCATATAACTTAAAGCATTTAGGAGATCTGCACGCTAAATGTCTTTTATGTCATCAAAGTAACCATCCAGAACCTGGTTTTTATCAAGGGGCGCTCTATGTGTCTTATGGCTTTGGTGTAGGGCTTTTTATGGGGATGTTTTTATTTTTAAACGTATTAAGTTTAACCATTTTTCACATGAGTATGGAGGTGATTTTAATCGCTATGATTGTGCTTATGATTTTATTAAGCCCCTATACGTATGCATTAAGTAAAATTACTTGGGCTAAAATGAATATTACATTTAAAGGATTAAAATAAAAAAGCGGCTCATACAGTAAGGGGATAAGAACATTGTATTTAATCCGGGTTTAATAAAGCCATTTTTCAAAAATCATATCTTCATCTGGGGTATCTCCAATCCAAAAGGTATGCATACCAATCTTTTTAAAGCCTTCTTTTTTATAAAGAGCCAATGCTTTAAGATTCCGTTCAGAAACGCCTAGCCAGATTTTTGTTTTGTGTAATTTTTTTGCCAAACTATAAGCCTGCTGCATTAACATCCCCCCCAAACCCTTAGAATGAAACTCTTTTTTTATATAAAGCTTTTCTATTTCGAGCGCATCTGTTTTTTGAAATTCGCTCCTCTAAAACATTTTAAATACCCCACTAAATCCCCCCGAAAAAATAAAAGGTCAAAAAATATATTAGGATTTAAAAGTTGTTTTCTTAAAGCCTCATCTGAAAAAGTTTGATCTAGATAGACCCGCATATCTGATTCATTGTTCTCATGAATCCAGGTGTTGTAAAAAGTAGTTTTAGCTAAATTAGAAAGCGCTTTAATATCAGAAGAGAGGGCCTTACGAATCAAGAGATCATCCACCCCGCAAAACTAAAACAATTTTAAATTATTCAGGTTTTGCTACTTGAGATCTTAATTTTTGAATGTCTCTGTCAAACATATACAACCCGCTTTTATCAGAGCCAATCAGTTTGAGTTTGTCATTGAGTGTTCTTGCTAATCCTTCTTCTTCAATTTGCTCAGACACATACCACTGCAAAAAATTATGTGTGGTGTAATCTTTTTCTTGTAAACACAAGTAAACCAGCTTATTGATGTGCTCGGTAACCTTCATTTCATGAGTTAACAGATTGTCAAATACCTTTTTCACTGAAGAAAACGATTTGGGCGGAGCAGAGACTTTCGCTATAATAGCCTTTCCGCCCCGTTCATTCACAAAACGGAGCAATTTTAACATGTGCATGCGTTCTTCGTCGGCCTGCTCATATAAGAACTCGGAAATGCCTTCGTAGCCTTCACATTCAGTCCAAGAGGCCATGGCTAAATAAAACTGTGAGGCATCTGCTTCTAGCGCAATTTGATCGTTTAGAGCTTTTTCTACTTTTTTTGATAACATACTTATATAAACGGATTACTTTGTATTTTGTTTCAATCCGTCCCAGCCTTGTGCAGAAAGAGGAATTAGGGTTTGGTCTTTACAAACCATTTGAAGCCCTGCATTTTTATCAGTAATGTGCCCAATCGTAGCTATGCCTGCAACGCCTTTGAGTTTTTCGTAATCGTTTTGCTCAATGGTAAACAATAGTTCGTAATCTTCTCCGCCATTCAAGGCACAGGTGGTTGCCGATAGATTCATTTCTTGAGCGGTATTATAGGTTTGAATGTCAATGGGCAGTTTGTCTTCATAAATCTGAGCCCCACACTGACTCTGCTTGCAAATATGCATTAACTCAGAGGCCAATCCATCAGAAATATCAATAAGGCTTGTCGGCAATATGTTTTTCTCCTTGAATAACGCAATAATTTCTTTTCTGGCCTCAGGCTTAAGTTGACGCCCAATAATATAATCGTAAGAAGCCAAATCGGGCTGCATCTTACTTGATTTAAAGACTTCTTTTTCTCTTTCTAAGACTTGCAGCCCCAAATATGCTGCGCCCAAGTTTCCGCTCACACAAATAATCTGATTTTCTTTTGCGGCACTGCGTCTAACAATTTGTTTTTCAGGCGCACTACCTACAGCCGTTACTGAAATAAGCAAACCTGAATGTGATGAGGTTATATCGCCGCCAACCACATCTACTCCGTATTTTTGAGAGGCCAACTCAATGCCTTTGTAAAGCTCTTCTACAGATTCTAAAGAAAAACGATTTGAAAGCGCCACAGACACTGTAATATGTGCCGGTTTTGCATTCATAGCTAACAGATCAGAAATATTGACCACTACCGCCTTATAGCCAAGATGTTTTAGAGGCGTATACATAAGGTTAAAATGGGTGCCTTCTACTAATAAATCTGTGGTAATGACCATTTTTTCTTCTGGGGGGATGGTCATCGCAGCCCCGTCATCACCAATGCCGATATGCGTATTTTTATGGGTATAGTTGAGTAGTTTTTGAAGATGATCAATTAAACCAAATTCACCTATTTGAGATAGTTCAGTTCTTTTTGTCATTTATTTAGAGTTCATTAGCGAATATTTTGGGGGATATTTCCTTACGCTTTTTTACCAAAGCAAATCAAAGATAGAGAGATTTACGCAAATATACAGCGCTAAAAATAGGGGTGTAAGTAGAACTCAACGGGTTATTCACCATAGTTATTTGATGATAACCCTTGTGCTGTAGGTACTTTTTGACGTTTTCACTTCTATAAAGTACATCCCTGTAGGATAGCCATCTGTTTGCCATGTATATGAGGCGTTCGCCTGCGATGGCAGGATGAGGTGTTTAACTTCTTTGCCTAAAATATCACGTATAATAAGCTGATGGTTTTGCTTAACATCTATATTATCAAATGATATAATTACAGGCATACCCGATGTTACAGGATTTGGATAGCTAGAGAGGGCATTTTCTTGTGCTCTATTATTCTTATTCGATAAAGGAGCAATAGAGACCAAGCAAGGGCTTCCGTAATTTCCGTATTGATAAAGTTCAACTGAATCAGGAAAACTCGGATTTGGATAGGCCACCGCCACGCTCACTTCATAGGTGTTTCCGTATGACACCAAGTTGTCAAGCCAAATAAACTGAAAGTCATTTGAGGGGATTGCCCGCTCGTAAACCTCGACAATGTTTCCGGTAAGCGGATCAACCACTTGCCATAAATACTTTACGGCATTCGGATCAGCCTCTGCGTAAAGCACATCTTCTAAAGAAATAATTGTGGCACCACAATATGTGCTTTCTAACTGCGTTCCCGGAATAGAGTTATTGCCTTGTGTGGTGATGGTACAGACGGGTCCGTAGACGCCGTTACTGTTATTAACAGAGGCAAACACTTGCACTTGGTAGGTGGTTAAGGGTTGCAAATTAAGGGTATCTAGCAATAGGTTAGGTGTGTTAGAAGTCACAATAAAAGTCGGAGTTCCATCAAAGAACCAGGTATAACTGGTGGCTCCTTGTACAGGATTTGCAGAGATAATGGTGGTTGAAAGATCAGTCACTTGAATACCACAAGAGCTAGAGACTAAGCTAGTGGTGGGCACATTGCTAGAGCCTCCATTGCCGGCAGTATCTAACACAGTAATTTGACAACTGCTTCCATAGATGCCGCTGGTGCTGCCTACAGTAGCAAATACACGCACATCATAAGTTGTGTTAACTTGTAAAGGAGGCGTGTTGG
>JAHDCS010000085.1 GCA_020629755.1 Flavobacteriales bacterium
TTACTTCTTTTTGTCTTTTACTTTATCAGGATTTCCGAATGTTAAATTTAAACCAGTTCTAACATTGAAATATTGTGCGTGTTGAGGCGTAAAAAAGCTTACAACATTGTCCGTAATAATATGCCATTGTACCGGGCCACCATTAACCCTTAAACCAAAACCAATATTATTAAAAGTGCCATTAAAAGCCGTATAAGACACCGATAAGGTCAAGGCTCTTTTAATACAGGCTGCATAGTATAACGAAAGCGCATTACTCGACAATCCATTTAAACGATTTAAGGCCCAATGGAACCCTAAGTTTTGACCTTTTATGGGCTCAAAGTTTAGTCCTAAATGGTACTGAGCGCCTAAAGCACTAGAATAAGAGGCATTATTGGTATCTACGTTAAATTGACTGCCCAAACTATCAAGTAAATCACTAGTGGTTTCACTTAGGGCCGAGTCAGAAGAAGTAAGCACACTAATGGGCAATCCTCTATAAGTAAAGTTTGTGTTTTCAGAATGGCTTTTATAGTTTTCAATATCTGATCTCCAGGTTATTTTACCAAGGTTTAACGCACTGGCATTAACAGATAATTTTTCTGAGAAAGAATAATTGACGCCTAAATCTATTCCAAATCCATTGTTTTTTCTGCCAAATAAATAGTTTTCTTGACTATTGTCTGTATCCCCAAAGCCAGAGGTTAATACTTCAATATCACTTTTAACGGTTAAAGCGTATGCACTGTCAGGATTGGTTGAAAGGGATATATTTGATGTTTTAGTGGTAATGTTTTCCATCCCATATAAATATTTAAGTTTAGCACCTAGAGTTAATCGCTCAAAAAAGGTTCTGGCAAAACCAATATTATAAGATCTGTAGTGTATAGCATCAATCGCAAAATTAAAGCTTGAAGTACGCTCTACATCAGCGGCATTGCCTTCCCAAATCAGGGCGAAAAAATCTTTGGGGTAATTTAATTTAGTGTGCACGTGCTCTGTAATATTAAAAGAGAGATAATTGTTTTTTAATCTAAAACCAAAGGTGATAAACTCAAGGTTAGACGTGAAAATTAAGCGATTGTCTCGATCTAATTTATTGAGCATGTTGTCTGGATCAATAATCAGTGAATCTCCACTAGAAATCACGAGGTCTGAATATTTAAACCCACTGTTTGAAAACGATAGCCCCACTGAAGAAAGCATGGGAATGCCTATTTGAATTTTACTTTTAGGCACAAATGCGGGGTTTAGCGAGTGTCTTTGAAGCAAAAAAGGCATGTTATACATGGTAAGATCTTGTCCGTAGATAGACATGCAAGACAATATACCAAAGAGGAAGAGTAATTTCTGCTTCATGGGTTAAAAAGAAGTTAAGATTTTAGATTTTACGCCCAATTGAACGTTGAATTTATAATCGCTGTAAATTTTCACATTTTGTGTTCCTCCACCAGCAGTAGTGGCAGATGCTTTAATGATAATTTGTTTCATTTGCTGTATGTTCTCTAATTCAGCCTCCGTTTTAGTAATCTCAAGGTCTAAGACGCCAGGAGCAATTAACTCTCCATTCGCACTCACTTGTGCTGAGGGTATCAGAGTATTGGCGTCAAATAAACTATCTGTAATTATTTCATTTTGATCTAGAACATACAATTGAATGCCAAAATCAATCGGGAACTCATTTTTAATAATACTCTTAAGTGTTAAACTGAGAATATCTATATTGCGAATAGAATCTGAAGAAGATTCTAATGAAAGGGGGATGGTGTCATAGATACCAAAGATATCCGCTGTACCTTCTAAAGGCATTTTAAGCTCTGCCTTTACCTTTAATTTACTGGTGTCTAAAATAAAATTAGATTGATTTGCAGAAGAGGCTGTTTGGGCATTAACGGCATATACTAACTGATTGGGCTGATTGTTAATGAAGTTTGCCATAGTCGGCCCTTGCAGTGTAAAAGAGTCAGAGACAACCTCACCAACTTGATTTGAAAATACGTACGGGACCGGAAGGGGAGAGGGGAGCTCTGGACTCGTCGATAAGTTAATATTTTGCCCCGTATTAGTATTTCTACCTTCTAGTGTTTGAAAAGAAATATCCATTGGTAGGCCAATAGAATTTTCAAAAATAAATTTCACAGAAGGATTAGCAATTGAAAAAGTTCCAATGCCTTGAGCAGAAGAAAATATACTAATTGGGATGGTATCTTGTTCTGAACTAAATCCCCCCACATCTAAAAAACCAAAAACATGTTTGAAGTTTAACTCTTCAATCGCAAAATCGATAGCGATCTTATCAGAATTACTTACAGCATTTCCAGAGCCTTGAACAACCACCTGAATGTCAAATAGGAGTTGATTGGTAGAATTGCCCTGATTGGTAAGATCGACTAATGTATTGGATAAGTCAATTTCAATAGTTTCCTGAACAGGTATAGAGCCCGAATAATTTAAGTTAACAGTTCGCTCAATAATTCCGGTAGGAGATACAAGAGAGGGTATACTTATGTGTAAACGCACATTATGTTTGAAGGAAGAACTCAAATTTAATCGAAGAAGGCCTGAGTTGAGTCGTATAGAATCTAATTGGCTATTTTGAGTGGAGTTAAAACTTTCAGAAAAGCTAAAGGGAACAACAATTGAATCACCACTGGGTAAAAGAGGTAAATTAATACCTGACGGCACATCTTTACTAAAGTTTTGATCTGGCAATATAAAAAGATCTTGCGCATCTAAAGAGGCGACTTCACCTTTGTACACTAGGGTAATAAAATTTTGAGCGTTTGTTTGAACAACGCTTTGTGCATTTTCAGAGGCATTAGAGAGCAAATCGTCTACGCTATATGAGCCATACACAAGAGGTATGGCAAACTCGGGAGACCATTCAATGCGATTGGCGGCTGCTTCTAACTTTTCACTGTCAAAGTAATCTTTGGTGCATTGGCTTGTGATCAAATAACAAGAAACCAGTAGTAGAGTTATTTTTTTACGCATCTGCTCTTTATAGTTTGAAACAAACCTACATTTTTTTCTTTTCCATACAATAAACAGATCTAAAAATCTGATTTTTTTTGCGCCTTGACTCGTGAAAGATTAATGCGTAGTTTTAAGAAAAAAAATTGTGAAAACACCTATTATTTTTTCTACTTTTCTCCTAGCATTTTTATCTCTTTCTAGCTTTTCTCAGATTGATTTTTTATCAGACACAAATATCAACACTTGTTCAGAGGTGATTAATTTGCAAACTGCAAACTTGGATCTTTCGACTGGACAATCCATTATCACGATTTGTCCATCCATAAATACACTGAAAGCAAAGGTAGTAATTCAATCTTTAAGCCTAAGTGCTAATAATTCATTCTGCGTGTATGATGGTGCAGATACAAATAGCGTATTAATAGGTTGTTATACGTCTCTTAATCAAACTCAATTTACATCAAGTGCATCGTGCCTAACCTTTGTATTAAATGATCTTGATACCGCAACAACATCAGATCAAGCATTAATCAATGCACAGATATCTTGTACGGACTGTCAATTCATCTTGCCACAAGCGGTTGTAAATTCTTCTGAAGATATGGTAATAGACATCTGTCTTGGCGACGAGCTTTCTTTTGTAAATCAAACAACATATCCTGATAACAATATAAATTATTCTCAGAGTAACGCAACAAGTACTTATGTATGGAGTTTTTTTAACAGCACCTCTACCCAAGAAAATCCGTCTAAAGTATTTGATACACCAGGGCTTTATCCAATACTTCTTCAGGTAACTGATGTGCAGGGATGTGAAAATACTTCTCAAGTACTTACTGTTCGAGTGAGTGGTCCTCCAAGTTTTTTGGGTACAGATACGATGTTTACTTCTGGGTGTTTGAATGATTCACTTTCTCTTTATGGAGCTTATACACCAGATACATTTGGCTTGTATTATGGGACTGTAGGGGATTCTGCTTTTTTAGATGATGTAGTAGGGGGGCAGTACAATGTCAATGTTGAAATAAATGAATTTGAAATAGGACAAATACTAACAGATCCTTCAGATATTTCCTCAATATGTTTGAATATTGAGCATTCCTACATAGGGGATTTAGATATTCGGTTAACATGCCCTAATGGTAGTAGTATAGAACTTGTGGGTTATCCAAATTCAGGCGGAAGTACATATCTGGGTGAGCCCATCGATGATGATTCAGATTTAACACCAGGTATAGGTTACACGTATTGCTGGATTGAGAGTGCCTCAAATGGCACATGGGATGATTATATAGAGACATTTAACCCCAATACTTTACCAGAAGGCGATTACCAGCCCAATGAGAGTATTTCGGATTTAATTGGATGCCCATTAAATGGCAATTGGAGTATTACTGTTGAAGATAATTTGTTTTCAGACAATGGGTCTATCTTTTCATGGAATATTTCATTTAATTCAGATCTATTTCCAGAAAACAATCAGTTTGCTGATTTTTCAGCAGAAATTATCAGCAGTCAGTGGCAAGTCAACAATCAACTTTTATCAGAACTAGATACATTTATAGGGTTTAATAATGAAATTGGGTTTAATACATATTCATATGTTTTAGAAGACGAATTTGGCTGTGTGTATCAAAAAGATTTTGAATTCCAGATCTTTGATCAAGGAGAAAATGGGTGTCCAGTACTTGAAATTCCTAATGTTTTTACACCAAATCAAGATGGTGTGAACGATCAGTTCACTATTTTTTCTGTAGGGGCTGAGTCTTATGATATTAAAGTATTTAATCGTTGGGGTAAACTTGTCTATGAGTGTGCCACTGTAGGTCATCCAAGTGAATGTGCTTGGGATGGATTGCATGAAAATGGCCAGAAGTTAAACGATGGCACTTATTATTATATTATCCGTGCTTTAGATGCTGAAGGCAAAGACCTTGATATTATAAAATCAAAAGGAGCAGTCAGTATTTTAAATTAAT
>JAHDCS010000031.1 GCA_020629755.1 Flavobacteriales bacterium
TGTGTGATTTCAGGGGGGATGTTTGAACAGTTTACAATATTGATTTGAATGTCTTGCACGACTTGGCCAATAAAGTCACCGTTATCATTATACTGTGCAACAGCAACTGCCATAACGTAATTCCCTGTATTAGTAGGGGTAAACGTTAACACGCCGGTCTGAGGATTAATACTTATTGGTTGCCCAGGCCCAAAAGGCTGCGCGCAAGTATACCCGGCAGGATAATCGTCTTCAATTGTTATACCTAAATCAGAAAGAGGGCAAATAAGACTGTAGACTAGTGAATCTCCGTCTTGTTCGGTTGCAGAAAAGTCATAAGACACTTCAGATCCTGTACACAAAGACGGAATTAAAAGTGAAGTAAACTCAGGAGAGTTATCTGTAGGGGCTAATACATTATTCAGAGTAGCTTCTATAAAAAAGTTAGGTTCATTGAAACTTGTATTGATAGATGGGTTTCTCGCGGCAATGTCAATAGACAATGTCCAAGAATCACAAGGAGGTAATTCAACTTCTGCCTGATAAATAATTCGGATCACACCAAAATTATTGCCATTTCCACAGGTGCTCGTCGAAATATCACAGAGTTGAGAGACCTCAGTATTTGAAACACTGTCTAATTCAATTTCACTAGATACGCCACAATCGCTCACGTAATTCAGAGTGTAAGAGGCGTCAGGCTCGATCCCGCTACAATCCCTTAAAAAAGAAAAAGTGACAAGATAGGTGTCACCAGAGACGTGTTCATACGTAATACTTCCGCCAGCAACGTGAGAAGCAAATAAATGTGAAGAAAAATTAAATGAAAATAAGGCAATTAGACCTAGTAATAGTAGTCTCATAATTAAAAATATTTCCCAAATTTACAAAACTTAATCTAAATGAACATACTTTAAAGAAGGCTTAAAAAATGGAAAAACAATTTTAATAGCTACAGAAAAAATGTATCTTTTTGACATGATTCGTTTATATACATTTTATGTGCTGATGTTTTTTGTTTGTCTTTTTAGTTGTCAATCCTCAAAAAAAGAAGAGAAAACTCTAGCAGAAGCAACAACACCCATCGATAAAATAGATTTAACTACCTACGGCCTTGATATTGCGCTAAATACTCCACAATTAGATGCTGATATTGAAAATGAAGTAAATGAAACTCCTCAGGGGATATCGGTTTACAAAGGCAATGAGTTTAAAGTAAATGTGTTTTTTGATGGAGATTTAGCCACAAAAATTCAAGAGCTAAAAGAAGACGCCTTATTTAAAAATGAGATTGTAGAAAAAACGGATAATTACATTATCTATAAAGCGTCGTTGCCTGATGATTCAAAGAGTTATTTCCATTTTTATGGGGTGCAATCTTCAGAATCTGAGGTGTATGAAATTTCTAATGTACACAATCCAGATCAGCCATTTTCAGAAAATCAGATTAAAAAAATGGTAGAGACTATTTTTAATAGTTCGGCGGATAGCTAAACCGCTACTTTATTTTTTCGTTGGATATACTTGCCTAGAATGTCGTATTCTATGTTGACAATAGATCCTTTTTTTAAGGATGAAAAATTAGTGTTTTCAAGGGTATAAGGAATAATATCTAAACGAATAGAACTTTGATTAATTTCAGAAATCGTTAGGCTCACCCCATTGATGGTTATTGAGCCTTTGGGTACCACCAATTCAGGATCAAAATTATGGATAGTTATAAAAAACTGCCAGCTGCCATTTTGATTTTTAATGTCATCTACAGATGCTGTGGTATCGACGTGTCCTTGTACAAAATGTCCGTCTAATTTATCAGAAACCCCCAAGCATAATTCGAGATTTACTCTATCTGATAGATTAAGATCTGATAAATTGGTTTTATCTAATGTTTCTTTAATTGCTGTAACCGTGTACGTATTTTTTACCGAGTCAATTTCTGTGATTGTTAAACAGGTGCCATTATGCGCAATACTCTGATCAATATGTAGTTGAGGGGTGAGATCTGAAGAAAAAACAAAATCAATATTGGTGCCTGTTGGTTTTTTAGAAATCAATAGAGCGGTATTCTTAACAATGCCAGTAAACATATTTGGTTATGGGTTTTCAGTTGAAGATGTAGCATCTTTCAATAGGTGAACAGCTCCAGAAAACTTCGTTTTCTGGAGGCCTTTTAATCTGATTTCAAAAACCTCACAGGTATAAAAATAAACGCCTTCACTGCATTGCTTTTTTGATTTTTGGTGAATGCCATCCCACATAAAGTCAGGATCGTTTGAAAAAAAGACTTCTTCACCCCAGCGGTTATATATATGAAGATTTATTTGTTCAATATGCCTGAAAGGAAAAGATTGAAATACATCATTATATCCGTTACTTCCAAGGCTAAATACATTTGGTAATGTAAATAATGGACAGTTATCTACACAAAACGTGTCGCTTAAAATACTTTGGTTAAAAAATGTATCAATGGCTGCTAAGGCATAACAGCCCGCAATTGAATTTTCATTGGTATAAGTGTAGTTGTTGCTTGAAGGGTAAAGCAAGGTGTCAAAAGCATAAAGAGAATCGCCAAAAGCATTATTCTTGAATAGAATATACCCAATCACATCTTCTGAACAGGTTTGCATTGAATCTGAAAATGAAAAGTAAACAGAAGAATTTTCACAGTCTGTAGTATAAGACAATATTGAAGGCGCACAAGGCGCAACATTATCTAAAGGAATAGTGCAGGTTATTTGAGAGAGGTTACTTAAGGTATCTGTTAATAAATTTTCAGTTGAATAAAGCCCTTTAGTAGCAACATAATAACAATATTCAATGCCATTGATAAGGCCAGTGTCTTGAAAGCTGGTATTAGTAGCGGTTCCAACAAATTCGAAATTTCCTAAAGACTCTTTTCTATAGACCTTAGCCGATAAGTAATTCCAAGGCACATTACTGCTCCAAGATAAATTGACGGCATTATCTGTGGGTTCTGCGCTTAAAAACTCAGAAGAAGCCTTGGCAGATGAGCCTAGAACAACACCATTGCTCAAAAGCTCAATCTTGTAGGTGTAGGGGCTGTTTTGCGTATTTAAATTATTGTCAAAGAACAAAGAGTCTGCTTGTGTAAAGCTCTGAAATGGATCAGAAGTAAACACAAGTTGATTGGCTGAGTTAAAGCCTTCAGAGCGGTACACTTTATAGGTGTATGGAGGTAAAACGCTGAGCGTGTCTAATTCTGTAGGATGCATCCATCCGATGGTATCTTCTCCTATGAATAGATCTGTCGTTTTTATAGACACTTTAGAAATAATAGGCAGATCTTGTTTTAATTCAGTACACTGCTCGGTAGAGGCAATGCTCTCAGCGCCATTATTAAAACAAGAGGTTACGATATAACAATATTTTTGTCCGTGAACCAATGCAGAATCGGTGTCTATAAAAAACGTATCTGTAATTGTATTGGTTGTGCCAATCAGAGTATATCCCGTAGACGGATCAACACCTGTTTGGCAAGAATCATTCATAAGGCCTAAAGAGTCTACTTTACGGTATATTTTAAATCTATTTGCATTGGTGCAAAATGGGCTCGTCCATTCTACTAAAACGGCATTACCCATGGCCTCAATGTTACTGATTTCAACCGCAGGCGCTAAAATAGAAACCTCTTGAATTTCAAAATCTACCAGCTCTATTGTGTCGTGATTGTCTGAGGCTTTGTAGTTAAAAACATGGGGCAATGGCTGAACAAGCATGCATGATGTTTCCCAGTATAAGGAGGAATAAATAGGGGATGGCGCAGAAACACTTGAGAATACAGGCTCTGGGCTTAATAAAAAGGGCGATCCTGAGGCTTCAATAGAGAGGATGTCTGAAGGATTAGGATCTGTCACTTCAATAATTTCATTTAAAGTATCTCCAGCAATCAGGCAGATAGGGGTATTTAAATTTATTGTGGGGGGATCGTTATCGCACAGCGCTAAAATATCAATTTGCATATCGCGAACCACAGAGCCTATTTTTACGCCATTTCTGTATTCTTCAATTAAGATAGCTACATTATATTCGCCAGAAATACTAGGGGAGTCCCAAACAATTGTTCCATTGAGCGGATCAATATAGAGTGGGCCATCATTATAAACCTGGTTAGGTAAAACATAACCATCTATTGGGGTGCCTTCTGTGCCCAAAGAAGACACTAAGCTGTAGGCTAAACTATCGCCATCTGGGTCAAAAGCACCAGGGTTATGTACATAAGGAGCGCCAACACATCCCCTGTCAATAGGTGGATTGGCTAAAGTGGGCGAGCAGTTGTTGCCTAGACCTGGTGCTATACTGAGTGTACTTTCAATATAAAATGGCACATTGACCGAGCCAGGAATGTTTTCAATGCTTTCATTTCTATTTGGATCCTCCATAGAGATCACATAAGTGCCTGCCCCAGAATAAATATGTTCAGTGTAATACACATTTTTTTTGATGTCATTGCCCACAAGCTCACCACAAGCATTACAAGGGGCTAAATTGCCAGAACAAGATGGGCCATTTATTCTGTAAATAGTATCGCTTAATCCATCCCCATAAAAGACTTCAAGCTCACATCGATCGGCTTGCGTAGATGAGGCTTTGGTATAGGTGGTCACAGTGATGCCGTATCTAAAGCCTTCGATATGGCAATAGGTAATTTCACCCGCTCTGTTATGTGTGGACCAACCGGTGTTGACCACACACATCCAAAAGAATAAAAACAAAGCATTCAAACGAATCATAGGCCCAACAAAGGTACAAAAAAGCAGGCAGATTCTTTTTCCAAATCAATTAAATACATTGGTCTAAAGTCAGATGTGATTTGTTTTTTATCTTCGTGTTAAACAATCGCCCTATGCTTTTAAAAAAGATTAGAAGTTTTAAAGAAGAAAAGTCTAGTATCTTCATTTTAAATACGAAGAATAGTCTAGCCACTTTGCCATTTGATGCCCAATTAAAATCTAATGTGGCCAAGAAAATAAAAGAGTTAAACGGTTCGCCTGTCTTTTATACGCACAATCTGCAAATCCTAGTATTTGTGCCGTACACTAAAATTGAAAGTTATTTAGAGATTGAGCATTATCGCATTTTAATATCTAAAATTACTTCAAGGCTTAACGCGCTTAAATGCAAAGAGATTCAATGGGTGGATGGCCTGCAAAAAAAAGAAGTGCTCTTGGCTTGTTTAGAGAGTTCAATTTTATCTAATTATCAGTTTTTAAAATACTTTTCAGATCAATCAAAGAGAAAAAATGCACTTGCAAAAGCAAATGTGTATAGCAATATTATAAGCCAAAAAGAATTAGACCAAGTTGTGCATATCACTCAAGGTACGTCTTTAGCGCGTGATTTAGTTAATGAGCCGCTTTCATATCTTACCGCAAAACAATTGTCAGAAGAGGCCGTGAAGGCCGGTAAGCAATCTGGATATACGACCACAGTATTTAACAAAAAAAAGATACAAGCACTTAAAATGGGTGGGGTTTTGGCAGTCAATAAAGGAAGTATAGATCCGCCTACCTTTTCTGTGTTAGAATGGAAACCAAAAAAGGCTAAAAATAAAAAACCAATTGTTTTGGTTGGCAAGGGCGTGGTGTATGATACGGGAGGATTAAGCCTCAAGCCTACCAAAGGCTCTATGGATGAGATGAAATGCGATATGGGTGGGGCAGCGACGGTAATCGGCACAATGTATGCCATCTCTAAACTTAAATTGCCTCTTTATGTGGTGGGATTAGTGCCCGCAACAGATAACAGACCTGGTCAAAATGCCTATGTTCCAGGAGATGTGATTAAAATGCACAATTCGAAAACAGTAGAAGTACTCAATACAGATGCTGAAGGACGGATGCTTTTGGCCGATGCGCTAAGCTATGCAAAAAAATACAAACCAGAACTGGTATTTGATTTTGCTACATTGACAGGCTCAGCACAACGCGCCATTGGAAATGCCGCCTCTGCGGTAATGGGTACAGCTTCTGGATTACTGTTTGACCTTTTAGAGAAAAGTGGTGAAAAAACCTATGAACGTGTCTTTCGGTTTCCGTTCTGGAAAGAGTATAGACAAATGCTAAACTCAAACATAGCAGATGTTAAAAATGTAGGGGGTGCTTTAGCTGGCGCTATCACAGCGGGCAAATTCTTAGAGATATTCACCTTAGATAAAAATGAAAAACCAGCCTATCCTTGGATTCATATGGATATTGCTGGCCCTGCGTTTTTGCCTGCAAATGACGGCTATCGTTTAAAAGACGGCACCGGATACGGTGTACGCTTAATGGTTGACTTTTTAACCTCTTATGCCTCAAGAAAAAAGAATTAAAGTAGGCATTACGCTTGGCGAACCCACAGGAATTGGTCCTGAAATAATATTAAAAGCCTTGTATAGAAGGTCTTTTTTAGATCTACAACGCTATGAGTTTCATGTTTTTGCTCCATTTGATTTTTTAAGCGAAGAATTTAAAAAAACAGATTTTTTTTCTTCTGATAAACAATCACATTTGCAACAGGCTTGTAGTTGTTACAAATCTTCCTTGTCAGATACTCATGCGCATACACCAGCACATCCAACACAAAATTCTGGTTATTTGGCTTATTTGTCTATCAAGCAAGCCACATTAGCATTGAAAGAAAAAGCCATTGATGTTTTAGTGACAGCGCCTATTGACAAAAGCAACATGTTATTTGATGCCTTTTCTTTTATGGGACACACCGAGTATTTTTCTGATTATTTTAAAACAGATGCGCTAATGTTTATGGTGTCTGATGACTTAAAAGTAGCGGTATGCTCTGGTCATGTGCCCCTTAAAGAAGCCCATAATTATATTAACAAAGCCCATATTGAACAAAAGCTAAGCCAATTAAAAGAGAGTCTCAGGCAAGATTTTGGCAAACATATGCCTAAAATA
The DNA here is from genome assembly GCA_020629755.1 of Flavobacteriales bacterium. Lineage (GTDB taxonomy): Bacteria > Bacteroidota > Bacteroidia > Flavobacteriales_G > JALEGO01 > JAHDHZ01. The sequence continues at coordinate 6,897 of JAHDCS010000031.1, forward strand.
GCGATACTTGGCTTTAATCCGCATGCCGGAGATAAAGGAAAGATTGGTATTGAAGATCAGCGCACACTTATGCCTATAGTGAATGCGCATTCTGAATATGTATGTGGTCCTTTTGGGGCGGATGGATTTTTTGGCTTACAACAATACAAACACTACGATGCAGTTTTAGCCATGTATCACGATCAAGGCTTAATTCCGTTTAAAACCTTAAGGTTTGATGTTGGGGTTAATTTTACGGCCGGATTACCAGTAGTTAGAACTTCACCAGCACATGGCGTGGCCTATGATATTGCAGGCAAACAGATGGCTAGTAGCAGCTCTTTTTTAACGGCGATACACAAGGCGGTTGACATCTTCACTTATAGAAAGAGTTCTTTTCAAAACTAAAATTCAAAATCTTATTTTTCTTTTTTAGAATACTTATCTCCTCTTTTTGCCCCTATTTTCGTTGTTTTTTTTCCAAAAATCCTCACATACACTAGTATGCTGTGGTATTCTGTCCAAAAAACGCCTTAATAGGAACAAAAATATGAGGTTTTGAAAAGAACTCAGAAAATCTTTTAATTAAACGAACCGTCTTTTTTTGATTACTTTTGTGAAAAAGTATCATATGCAATCAATCTGTTTAGCGTTTTCTTTAGGTGGTCCCGAAATTATCGTTATTCTATTAGTAGTGTTATTGCTTTTTGGAGGAAGAAAAATACCTGAACTAATGAAAGGACTAGGAAAAGGAATTAAAGAATTCAAAGATGCTTCCAAAGAAATAGAACCCACTGAAGAAGACTAGAAAATTAATTTGAATTTTCTATTAATAAAAACTGCCCAGAATATTCACGTGGACGCTTTGTGATTTTATCTCTTAATCTTATTTTGTAAACATAAGAGCCTGTAGGCGCTAATCCATCCCCAAGGTAGTTAGAGTATCTGCCATTCCAACAATTTTCATAGTCAAGTGTTTTGAAGATTAATTCGCCCCAACGGTTGTATATTTTCATCTCATAAAAATCGCCAAGCCCTACAATAACTGGTCCAAAGCAATCGTTAATTCCATCACAAATGCCAGGAGTAAAGGCATTGGGGATATAGATGTTAAATATTTCAGCGACCTTAACATTTTTAGAGGTTGAGTTTTCGCAGCCATTTGAATCTGTAACAATAAGTTCTACAGGGTATTCGCCTACTTCTCTCGGAAATTCATAGGTGGTAAAGTCACTCCCAATTACACTGTCTTGATCGTTAAATACCCAAGTCCAGTCTACGATCCCTTCTTGTGCACCACCCAGTGTAGAATAATCTATAAATTCAATCTCAGAATCAATAATGGTTGATGAGTCTGGTGTAAAGATAAAGTCAGCGACTGGTTTTTCATAGGTTTCAACAAAACACATAAAGGTGGAGTCTAGGGTACAACCATCGGTGGTCAGAATAGTGAGACTAACATCTTGACAATCTTCTTCTTCAAAAGTAACTAAAGGCGCACAGTCTTCTTCAATGCTTTGACCATCAGAGAATGTCCAATTGCAACTGGCTACATCTGGTGTTAAGTTGGTGAATGTAACGTCTAAAGGGGGGCAGCCTTGAGTCAGATCAGATGCAATCTCAAGACTTGGATTTGTAAAAAAGCTTACAGCTGTTGTGGCTGTATAGTATGCACATCCTCTGGAGGCAGAAACGCTAAAGGTATCATTCGGAAAATTGGGGCTAAAATTGCCGGTAGCAGTTGTTTGATTGTCGTTCCACAAAAAATCCGGAAATACAGAAGTGTTTCCGCCTGTAAGTTGTGGGGTTAAAGATAGATCTGTATTGGGGCAAATTTGTGTATCTGCAATTAAGGTGATGGTTAAAGGTTCAAAGAAGCTAGGTTCAAAATTAACTAGTTCAGACGGGCAATTATTTTCATCAAAAACAGTTAATGTGAAATTATCGCCATAATTAACGCCAGTGATTGTGATAGAAGAGTTGCTTGCGCCTGTACTCCATTGAAAATCATAGCTGTTTCCTGTGCCACCAGACGGATCAGAGATAAGGGTGAGTTCATTTAAAGGCGGTTCGCAAATAGAGTCGGCGGGCAATATATTCGCTAATACTTTAGAAGGTTGGGTGATTTCAAATAAGGTGTCTGCAGGGCATTGATTGGCATCACTTACAGTAACCGAATAACTGCCTGCAGGCAGTTGAGATATTTGATCTCCTGTTTGTCCCGGGCCCCATTGGTAGGAGTAAGGATTGCTGCCCGGTGAGGGTGTGCCTGCTGTACCTGTAATTGTAGCACTTCCGTTTAAACTATCAAAACAGGTTACATGTGTAAGGTCTAAGCTGGCAATAGATGGCCCCGCGATTTCATCGACATAGACAGTAGTGTCTTTGGTACAACTAAAAATATCAGTAACTGTTACGCTATAAGAGGTTAATCCATGCAATTGAAGTGCATTTTGAGTGTTGCCAGGGCTCACGCCAGTACTCCAATTAAAGGTGTAATCATCAGGAAAGTTTGCATTTCCGGTTATTTGATCGATCGTAATACTACCATTTTTCCGATCACAAGTATCTGCTATAGACGTTGCTGTAATGGCAATAGGATCTGGGTTTAAAAGTCGAATGCCAGTGTCTATAACACAGCCGTTGGCGTCAGTGACCGTTACAGAAAAAGTATCTGCAGATAAACCAGACGGGTTAGAATTTGGAAAACCTATGTCATGAGACCATGTATAATTGTAATTTTCTGTTCCGCCATTGGCAGTAACAATAATACTGCCATCTGAATAATTATAGCATGACGGATCAACGCCTACTATGGTTGTTATTGTAAGTAGGTCTGGCTCATGAATATCTACTTGACGTGATATTTCGCAACCTTTATTGTCTTTGACTAATATGGTTTGTGCCATCCCCCCGCAAAAAGAAGAAAACGAACCGCTAAAATTTAAGAAATTACCATCGTCTAACCAATCGACCTGATAGGGTGTGTTTCCGCCTTGAATATCTAATTCAACACTGCCATCGCAGACACTAAAACAACTGACCCCTATAGTGTTAAAGGTGTCAGCGAAAAAAGAATCGGGCTGAAATACAGCAATAAGAGTGTCTTTGGTACAACCATCAGCATCAGATATTGTGACAGGGTAAGAATCGGGGGTTAAATCAAGCGCTGTATTCCCGCCAGCATTAATGCCTACTGGCCAAGTAAAATTAAAGGGGCCATTGCCCATTAAAGGGTTTATGACAATACTTCCGTCATTTCCGCCAAAACAAGAAATACTATCAATGATAAGATCGGTTGAAATATCCAACACAACAATTTCATCAACAGTAATGCTGCTATCAATAGAGCAGTTATTTTTATCACTGATATTAAGCATGAAGATCCCGCCAGGTACATTAGTTAAATTGGCACCAGTGTAGGTATTGGAATTATTATCAGTCCAAGAAAAATTATAATCATTCGCATTTGACGAGAGCGGCACACCACCTGTTGCTGACACAGTAATGCTTCCGTCTGCATTGGGGCAAGTAGACGAAGTAGAGCTTAGGCTAGTAATCTCAAAGACAGGGGGCTCTTTTATTTCTACACTATCGGTAAATAAACATTTAAAAGGGCTATTGTCTACTACATGAATGTAATACCATCCAGCTGTAACAGTATTTACAGTAGAGTCAATATCGTTGAGTGTATTACCTGTGGCGTCAAACCATTCGTATTCATAAGGCGGATACCCATCACCAATAACGGCGATGCCATTGCCATCACTTAAACCATTACAAGTTACTGAATCAGAAATCATGTCAATAATGATACTTGAAGGACTTATCACAGAAGTAGTAACAGTAATTTCACAACCAAAAGAATCGGTCACCGTAACGGTGTAGTCTCCTGGGACTAACCCTGGCAGTGTATCAGCTTGGTTTGAAGGATAACCTTGCCATTCGTAATCAAAAGGCGCAGTACCGCCATTCACGTCTACACGTGCTACCCCATCTGTACCATCAATACAGGTCGTGCTATCTAAAATAGGGTCTACGCTCATAGGAACGGCAGATTCAGGAATGGTATATGTTTTTATTATAGAACAGTTATTGGCATCACTTACAGTTACTGTGTAGGCGCCCGTAACAACATTTGTGATGTTCGAAGAAGTACTTGAGGATGGATCGTTCCATTGATAGGTATAAGAAGGTGTGCCGCCAAGAACTGTTATACTCGCAGCACCATTTGACTCTCCTTTACAAACCACAGGCGTAATGCTTGAGTCGATAGTAATTTCTAAGGGCTCTTCAACCAGCATGTCTATAGAATCTATACAGCCTCTTTGATCGGTGAGGGTTAGACTGTAATTTCCGACAGATAAGCCTGTTTGTAAAGAATCGGTAGAGGTGTTATCCCAGGCAAAGTTGTAAGGGCTTTCTCCACCTGTTACACCTGCAGATACGCTGCCATCATTGGCGCCAAAGCAACTTATGTTAGTGTGCTGATCAGTCAACACAAGCGCTGAAGTAGGAGAGGTTATAATTTGGGATGAGGTTTTGGTGCAGCCTGTTGCATCGGTAACAGAAAAATCGTAGGTGCCGGCAGCTAAATTTACAATGCATGAGTCTGAGCTAACGATATTTCCTGACCAAGCAAAAGTATAAGCACCTGATCCGCCAGATACAAGCGGACAAATCTCAGCATCAGAATCGCCGAAACATTTAATGTCTGTTGCCATTAGGTTGTCAATAAACAGTGCGACCAAGGGTTCTGTAATAGTCATGCCAGAAATAATGGTGTCACAGCCTCTGCTGTCTGATATTGTCACGGCATAGGTTGATGCACTTAAATTTTCGGCCACACTATCTGTTTCAGCGATGCTGCCTGAAGTGTTTTCCCAATTATAAGTAAAAGGGGGGGTGCCTCCAGAGAAATTAGCCAGTGTAATTTTACCGTCTGATTCGCCTTTACAGCTTACATTTTTAATGTCTACTGTTATGGTAAGAGGTTCTGGAGCTTCTATGGTCACTGAAGCAGTTACCGGATCAGCGCAACGGTTAGAGTTTTCATAAGCAATAGTGTACACATCAGGGCTAAGACCCGTAAAACTTGTAATGGATTGATCTACCGTAATACCAGATGGCGGAAAGGCCCCTCCAGTGATTATAAAACTAGCCGAATCAAAGCCTGAAGCAAATACATCTATTTTTCCGTCTGCATCTCCCGGGCATGAAGGATTCGTAGTGACTAAACTGTCAATTTTAGGACACAATACAATAATGCGCTGAGTATCAGAACACGTTACGCCGCTTTGATTTACTGTATGCTGAATCACAAATTCGCCACAACCTGACGATTGAGGGTTAAATTCACCAGTAGAAGCATTTGTATAAAGATTTCCTGAAGGATATTCTGACCAAGTACCGCCAGGTTGATTGGCTGTGAGTTGTAAAAGAGAGGTGCTGTTTACACAGGTGATGGTATCTGTGCTATTGATTAAAGCATCTGGCGGAGCAGGCGCACCAGCAGGAACAGTGCCTGAATAAGTAAACGGACACCCGTTGTTGTCGTCTATTTCTATTGAGAAATTATCTCCCGGGTTTAAATCGCCTAATACAACCGTGCCGTTGTGATCGTCAACAGTAGTAGAGGCAAGAGTACCTATGCCTGAAAGGTTCGAGATGGTATATGAGGCAATGTCTCCTAAATTATCAAAGCCAGAAGGGGGCAAATGCGTATTGTATTCGAATTGATGATCGTCAAAAAACTCGGGAAAACCACCTTTTATCGTAATTTCTATACTCGCTTTACCAGGAAAGGCACAGGCAGCTGATGAGGTTGATGGGTCTAGCGTTTCAAAACTTGCCGTAATGGGGTTTAAGCACGTCACATAGAGCATTTCGTTTTGCCCAAAGGCATAGCACCCATTGTCATCTCCATCCGGGTCAGATTCGCCGGTATTAGTAGGTGGTGTTGATAGAAAAGAGGATCCAGTGGTGAAATCAAACGTAAAAGAATTAAAAATAACAGTATTTTTTATGCTTGGAAAATTTGCAGCTACAGGATCTCCATATGTTTTCAGTGGATGAAAAGCCCCAAATGGTGGTGGTGGATTTGGCAGCGAGTAGTTTTGAAGGTAAATAGAATATGTTGTAAGTGGGTCAGCTGCTTTAACGGTGTTATTTGAAATATTTGGATCACTTAGTGTAAACGGGTGAGAAGTGGGGCCTGGGTATTTATAACCTACAAATCCATGAACAGGTTGATCGCAGGACCCTGGTACAGTGCAATTTAATGGCGGTGGAGGTAGTGAGCCGCTCTCATCATTAATCATATTAAATACATCTTCAGCGCAAAGTGCGATATGAAAAGAAGGTAAACTGCTATTTTTTGAAGCAAAATTGGTAATGTTTGAGTTGTCAAAAGCAATGTTGCCAGCTACCGGGGTACATTGAGACCAACATGTATTAGCAATAACACTAAAAGTAAAGAAAAGAAACAGTATTAGTTTGCGCATGCAGATGTTTCTTACGTTAATAAATAGATAAAAGTTACCATCCTATGAAAAAATACAATTTCGTTTTTAAAATAAAGAAAAAACAAGCCGTAAAATCATATCAGATGGTTAAAAACCATACATAAAAGAACTCAGATTAAAAAAAACGACCCACATCGACAATAGGGTCAATCTTTTTACCCTTGGTGATCAAATCATAAAGCATTTGAGCATAGTAGGGGCCTTGTGAAGCGCCTCTAGAGCCGAGGCCGTTAAAAATATAGCAATTGCTGTGTTTAGGGTGTTGCCCGATAATGGGGCGTCTGTCGTATACGTTTGGCCTTATGCCATAAGAATGGTCAGTAATTTCATATTTACAAGAGATATTTTTTTCTATGGTCTGCATCAAGTAGGTTTTTCCTTTGGCTGTGGTGTTTGGAAGGATGGTGTTGTTGTAAGTGGATCCTACTTTGTAGGTGTTATTGCCAAGCGGAAGAATAAAGCCAGATCTATGAATGGGGTTCTGTAAGGAGATTGGGGTTTTAATTTTTAACACTTCGCCATGCGTTGGGGTAAGTTTTAAAGGCTTAAAAAGAGGGTTGTTAAGCACGCCAATCCCTTCACAAAAAAAGACAGACTTTGTTTTGAGCATACTGTCCTTTGCAACATATACAATGTTGTCGTTCTTGATATTTAGCTGCTCATAATTGAAGGCTTGATTAAGATACTGCGTGTTTTTATGAGTTTTAACACTCTTTATAAGTGTTTTAATGTCTATCCACCCAGAAGATTTGATAGCCCCAAATCCAAAATCAGAAATTAGGTCTGCGGGCAAATGGGGTTTGTAGGTTTGAGATATAAAGCCTTTTGTTTTAGAATCTGAAGCTGCTATTTGCCAATCGTTTTCTTCTTTTTGAGAAGAAAAAAATTTGAGTACAGGAGTTTGATTAAAAATAGAGCACCCTAAAAAGGATTCAGCCTTAGGATAAAAGTCATGCAAAAAAGAAAAAAGTGTATCACTATTCCAGGCACGGGTTATGTTTTTGAGTTGTAATGGATTAACTATTCCTGCAGCAACATGAGAGGCACTGTGTGGGTTAAATGCATCTATAATGATTACAGTTTTATGGTGCATCAGATGAATAAGCCCCATCAACGCACCAGCCAATCCGCCCCCAACAATTAAAGCATCTGCTGTGATGATTTTTTTTTCTTTCAAAAAGTCGTACTTTTTAATATAAGGATATGTTAAACAAAGGTACAGAAGAAACAAACAAACAAATTACGCAATGGGTCAATGAATTTTCAGATGAACTTTTTGCTTTTGCTTATTCTCGCGTTTCAGATAGAGATTTAGCTAAAGATTTGGTTCAAGACACTTTTTTTTCTGCCCTTAAAGCCATAGATAGCTTTCAACGTAAAAGTACGCCTAAAACATGGTTGTATAAGATTTTAAAAAACAAAATCATCGATTACTACCGTTCTAGTTTTTATAAAAAAACCATTAAAGCAAAGTCAATTCAACCTCCTGAAGATAACCGAATTCAAACGCCTTTGCTTTCAAAGTGGAACAATGTAGAAGACAGCCTGCAAAGCCAAGAATTTTTCACACAATTTAATTCATGTATTGAAAAATTAAATGAAAAACAGCGTACTGTTTTTACAATGAAATACTTAGATGATCTAGAATCAGAAGAGATTTGTAAAAAATTACAGATTACCACGTCTAATTATTGGGTGATTGTTCATCGCGCAAAGCTAAAACTTAAAGAATGCTTAGACAAACATTGGTTTACAGATAATCAGAAATGGCTTAAAAAAACAAAAAAATGATGAATTGTAAAAAAGCGGCTGTATTAATTGAAAAAAAGCTTGATCATCCTAAGAATTTAAGTTTATATGAGCGTTTGTATTTAAAAATACACCTGCTGATGTGTGCGCTTTGTACTTCTTTTTTTCAAAAGAGTGCAATTATTTCAAGGGCATTGAAAAAAGGGTATTCACAAAAAGAGACACATGATCTAGATAGTCAAGAAAAGCAAGCTATTTTAGATGCTGTGCTGCGTAAAACTTAAACCATTCTAAATCTTCTTTATAGGTAATTTTAATGTTATTTTTTTCACCTTCAAACAAATGAATTGCGGTGCCTGATTTTTCAACGAGTGAGGCATCATCTGTAATCAGATCAGAAGATGGGGTGTTTTGATAGGCTTTTAAAAGAATCTCAGAGGTAAAGAATTGTGGGGTTTGGATCAGTTTATAGTTGTTTCTAGATACACTTTTGTTTTTGCCTTTTGCATCTACTTGCCTTATAGAATCTTTTAAAGACACACAAGGGATTGCCGTTTTTTGATTATTTAATAATGAAAATCCTTTTTTTATTAATGCGGTATTTACTAGAGGTCTGGCACCATCATGAATACAGATTAAACATGGGTGTTTAGTGTCAATTGCTTTAAGCCCTGATTTTACGGAGGCATGTCGGGTAGATCCGCCAATACAATAGGTGAATCCGTTTCTTTTTTCAAAAGATTTAAATGCTAAGTCAGGCAGAACAACAATTGTGTGCAAATCAGAGATGGAGGCAAAGACATCTAAAGTATAGTCTAAAATTGTCTTTTGTTGTACTCTGATAAACTGTTTAGGAATGCCAGCTTGCATTCTGCTGCCCATCCCCCCGGCAAGCACAATGGCATATTTATCCACAAAAAAGCGTTTTTATATGATTAACATGGCATCGCCATAGGAGAAAAACCTATATTTTTCTTTGATGGCAACTTGGTAAGCTTCCATCATTAAGTCATAACCGGCAAATGCCGCCACAAGCATTAATAGGGTAGATTCTGACATATGAAAGTTTGTAATCAAACTATTAGCAATGGCAAAGTCGTAAGGAGGAAATATAAATTTATTGGTCCAACCATTAAAAGGTTTGAGTAATCCTTCTGTGGATACTGAACTTTCAACACTTCTTATTACTGTTGTGCCCACCGCACAAATACGCTTTTTAGATTTTAAAGTTTGGTTTACCAAATCGGCTGTCTTCTGCTCGATAATGACCTCTTCAGAATCCATTTTGTGTTTGGTTAAATCTTCTACTTCAACAGGTCTAAAGGTGCCCAAGCCAACGTGTAGCGTTGTTTCGCCAAAATTAATGCCTTTAATCTCAAGGCGTTTCATTAAATGCTTACTGAAGTGTAATCCAGCAGTAGGGGCCGCAACAGCGCCTTCGTGTTTGGCGAAAATAGTTTGGTAACGTTCTTCGTCTTGAGGTTCTACTGGTCTGTTGATGTATTTAGGGATGGGCGTTTCGCCATATTTCATAATGGCAGCTCTGAACTCTTCAGAAGAGCCTTCGAATAAAAAGCGCAATGTTCGTCCTCGTGAGGTGGTATTGTCAATAACTTCTGCCACTAAGTCATTATTATCTCCAAAATACAGTTTATTGCCAATTCTAATTTTTCGTGCAGGATCTACTAAAACATCCCATAAAAAACTTTCTTTATTAAGTTCTCTCAATAAAAAAACCTCGATTTTGGCTCCTGTTTTTTCTTTGTTTCCGAATAAACGAGCCGGAAATACTTTAGTGTTATTCAAAACAAAGGTGTCGCCATCATCAAAGTAATCAATGACATCTTTAAATGTTTTATGCTCAATCTTTCCAGAGTCTTTATGCAAAACCATTAAACGACTTTCGTCTCTGTTTTCTTTTGGATGATAAGCAATAAGCTCTTTGGGGATTTCGAATCTGAATTTTGATAACTTCATGAAATATGCGTAATAGGGTCTGCAAACTTACACATTAATGCTAAAAAAAAGAAAAAATTACACATCTTAAGAAATAGATGCGTAAAGAGGGCTTACAATTGTGCGTTTAATAGCTTATTTGATGCCATTAGTTTATGAAGGTAAGGGAGTCGAAGTGTGTTTTTTAAGATCTCTAGATGTCTTATGTGGTGGGCGTCAGTAGCTATAAAATCATAATAATTTAGATCAATAAGTTTGTGGGCCATTTTTTGAGCACCTATTTGATAGTATCCATCTAAAGCGTTAAAATTGAGCTGAAAAAAAACACCTTTGTCTTTAAGCTTGTGAATTTCTGTTAAGTCATCATGCCAATAAGCGTAACGTTCTACATGGGCTAAAACAGGCTTGTATCCTGCAAGCTGAAGCTTAAATACGGTGTCGTGTAACTGCTTTGGTGCCTGTAAAAAACTCAATTCAAACAGAATGTAATTATTAGAAAAAGCAAGGAGTTCATTTTTTTCAATTAAATGAATAAAATGAGAATCTAAAAAGTATTCTGAAGAGGCCTCAATATCTATGTTTATCTGCTGGCGAGTGACTTCTTTTTTTACCAATTCTAAAGCATTCAGAATACTTGTTTTGGTATTTGGGTAATGATCCATTAGGGTGTGTGGCGTAGCAATTAGTTTTGAGTATCCTAGCGCTTTGAGTTCTTTGATTAATGCAATACTTTCTTCTAAGTTTTTGGCGCCATCGTCAATGCCAGGTAATATATGAGAATGCATATCTGTTTTAAGCCCTGAGAGTTCGACAGGGTTTAGATTCTTGTGTTGACCAAAAAATCTTTTAAAAAAACGCATAACAGTACGAAAATGCAATTTTTTTGAGAGATACAAGCGATTTGTTTTTGAGTCTTTTGATTTAACCCGGGTTTAAAGGTGTACAGATAAAGATTTTGTATCTTAGCAGCGTTTTTCAAGAAAAAATTATGGCAAGAGAAGAAGTAATCCCCTCAGAAAAATCTAAAATTACAAGAATGCCTTTTCAGGCATCTAAGAAAATTTATGTTCCTGGAGAGATGCATAAGATCAAAGTAGCCATGCGTGAAATTGAACTTACAGACTCTAAGGCGCAATTTGCAGATGGAGCCTTTAAGAAAGATGAAAATCCTGCCGTAACCCTTTATGACACTTCTGGGCCATATACAGATCAAAATGTAGAAATTGATGTTAAAAAGGGGCTTGAAAAATTAAGAGAGTCCTGGATTTCTGATCGAGAAGACACTGTGTATCTTGACAATATTTCTTCTGAATATGGGCAAAAAAGATTGCAAGACAAGCGTTTAGATCCGTTGAGGTTTGCGTATTTGCAAAAACCCAGAAAGGCTAAGCCCGGGCGTAATGTTTCTCAGCTTTATTATGCGAAACAAGGCATAATTACGCCAGAGATGGAATACATTGCCATTCGAGAAAATCAAAAGCTAGATCAAGTGAAAATGCTTCGAGCTCAACACAAAGGGGAGTCGTTTGGCGCCAACATCCCCCCTAAAATCACTCCTGAATTTGTGCGTGAGCAAGTTGCAAGCGGTAAGGCTATTATTCCGTGTAATATTAATCACCCCGAAAGTGAGCCTATGATTATTGGTCGAAATTTTTTAGTCAAAATCAATGCCAATATCGGAAATTCAGCTGTAGGTTCGACCATCGAAGAAGAGGTTGAGAAAATGGTTTGGGCCATCAGATGGGGGGCAGATACAATCATGGATTTAAGCACTGGAAAAAATATTCATGAAACACGCGAATGGCTGATTCGAAATTCGCCAGTACCGGTAGGTACGGTGCCGATTTATCAGGCTTTGGAAAAAGTGGGCGGAAAGGCAGAAGAGCTCACCTGGGAAATTTACAGAGATACGCTCATTGAGCAGGCCGAACAAGGCGTTGATTATTTCACGATTCATGCTGGGGTTTTGTTGCGTTATATTCCGCTTACAGCCAATCGAATGACAGGTATTGTGTCTAGAGGAGGGTCTATAATGGCAAAATGGTGTTTGGCGCATCACAAAGAAAATTTCTTGTATACTCACTTTGAAGAGATTTGTGAGATCATGAAAAGCTATGACGTTTCTTTTTCTTTGGGGGATGGATTACGTCCTGGTTCCATAGCAGATGCGAATGACAAAGCGCAGTTTGCTGAATTAGAGACCCTAGGAGAGCTGACAAAAATTGCTTGGAAGCACGATGTTCAGGTTATGATCGAAGGGCCCGGTCATGTGCCCATGCATATGATTAAAGAAAACATGGATAAGCAATTAGAGATGTGTGGCGAAGCTCCTTTTTATACATTAGGACCTCTCACAACAGACATTGCGCCTGGTTATGATCATATTACTTCTGGGATAGGTGCGGCAATGATCGGGTGGTATGGCACAGCTATGTTATGCTATGTGACACCCAAAGAGCACCTGGGGTTGCCTAACAGAGACGATGTAAAAAAAGGGGTAATTACTTATAAATTAGCGGCACATGCTGCAGATCTAGCAAAAGGCCATCCAGGCGCACAATATAGAGATGATGCTTTAAGTAAGGCCCGCTTTGAATTCAGATGGCAAGATCAGTTTAATCTTTCTTTAGATCCGGATACTGCGAGAGAATATCATGACGAAACATTGCCTTCTGACAATGCTAAAGTGGCTCATTTTTGTTCAATGTGTGGCCCACATTTTTGTTCGATGAAAATTTCACAAGATGTAAGAGAATACGCTAAAGAAAAAGGGTTGGATGAGCAAGAGGCTATCAAGCAGGGTATGAAAGAAAAATCTGACCAGTTTAATAAAAATGGCCACAAACTCTACGTGTAACTCCTTGGTTTAATTGAAACAGAATTCAACACGTAGGGCACCTATTTTAACTATTGGAGGCTTTGATCCATGCGCAGGGGCAGGCGTTTTGGCAGATGTAAAAACCTTTGAGAAACATCGTTTAATGGGTATGGCTATTGCCAGCGCACTCACCCTGCAATCAGAAGATGAGTTTAAAACACTTGAATGGACCAAAAAAAATCTATTGCTCAAGAATATCACATTTTTATGTAACAAGTACCATTTTGAGGTTGTAAAAATTGGATTGATAGAATCTTTAGAAGTGTTATCTTCTGTGGTGGCACTTCTAAAGAAAATGAATAGTGCCGTAAAAATAATTTGGGATCCGGTGCTTCAATCATCAAGTGGCTATGTGTTTCATAAAGCTCTTCTTTCTGAATCTGAGTGTTTAGAAGACCTGTTTATGATTACCCCAAATACAGAGGAGATTAGCGGGCTAGAGAGCTTAAAAAATAGCTGTCATATTCTTGTGACTGGTGGACATAATAGTAGCGATAAAAAAGGAACAGATGTACTTTATACAGCTCAGGGCAAAACATTCCATTTTAAACCCAGAAATAAAAGAGAAGTGTTTGAAAAACATGGATCGGGATGTGTGTTTTCTTCAGCTATTGCATCTAATATTTTGAAGGGATTTCCATTGCATAAGGCTATTTTAAATGCTAAAAGATATACTGAGAAATTTTTGTATTCAAACAAAACCCTTTTGGGCTACCATTGGTAAGGCAAGCTAGAGCTAAATTTTAGAGCAGATCAAACAGGTTTGTGGTTGGTGTGAGCGTGCAGGGCAATGCTCTCTTCCAAAAAAGATAATTTGAAGGTGTAGTTTGTTCCATTTTTCTTTAGGGAAGAGTCGTTTGGCATCTTTCTCCGTCTGTACCACACTTTTGCCATTGGTAAGCTTCCAGCGTGTTAAAAGACGATGTATGTGTGTATCGACCGGAAAGGCGGGGTGTCCAAAGGCCTGCGACATTACTACAGAAGCGGTTTTGTGCCCCACAGCGGGCAAATCTTCAAGATCTTTAAAGTTTGATGGGACTTGTCCTTGGTGTTTTTCAATTAATATTTTGGAGAGACCGTATATGCCTTTTGATTTCATAGGGCCTAATCCACACGGTCGAATGATTTCCAATATGTCTTCTATAGAAAGCTTTACCATATCAGATGGATTGTCTGCTCTCTTAAAAAGAAGAGGGGTAATAGTATTGACACGCTTATCGGTACATTGCGCAGAGAGTAAAACGGCAATTAAAAGCGTATAAGGGTCTTTGTGGTTTAAGGGGATAGGGGTTTGTGGATAAAGATTCTCTAAGGTATTTATAATAAATGCTACACGCTCCTTTTTTAACATCGTATAGCGAATATAAAAAAGCCCTTCTGAATAGAAGGGCTAAAAACAAAAAATGAAAAAAATATACCTAAAACCCTAGGGCATAGTAATGTACCCCTGGGCGGTCTAAATAAACACCTTCAATTAAAACGCCTTGTTTAGATTGATCAATAAGTTGTTCAAACTTTTTAAGCGAAGTAACCTCTTGGTGGTTAATTTTTGTAATAATAAAGCCTTCATTAATACGCGTTTGGGTTCTTATTTTTCCAGATTGGATATTATTAATTTGTATGCCACCATTGATTTGAAGTGTTTTGTTGGTTTGCTTTGAAGTTTCAGTAAAATCGGCACCCAACAGGCTTATTTTTCTTGACAAGGTTGACTTTGATTTAAGATCTAGATTACCATTTTTATCAAGTAAAGTAACATTTAAATCTTTGTGGTTTCCATTTCGATTCACGCGAACCTTAACAAGATCACCCGGTCTTTTTCTGCCGATCAGTTCTTGTAGTTCAGGGGCTGATTTGACATCAGTTCCGTCAATCTGAATGATGATATCCTCTTTTTGAAGCCCGGCTTTTTTTGCTGAGCTATTTTCTGAAAAGTCAGAAACATAAACACCTTCTGTTGTTTTTAAATCTTTTTCTTTTGCTAAATCGGCATTCATATTTTGAATCATAATCCCTAAATATCCCCTTTGGACAACTCCATATTGTTTTAGATCTTCCACTATTTTTTTTACCATATTAGAGGGCACGGCAAAGCCATATCCAGAATAAGCGCCAGTTGGGCTTGCAATGGCAGTGTTTATGCCGATTAAATTTCCGCTCGCATCTACAAGAGCTCCGCCAGAATTCCCAGGATTGATGGCAGCGTCTGTCTGGATAAAAGATTCAATTGGTGATTTTCCTTTTAATATATTGATGCTTCTGCCTTTTGCACTGACAATACCAGCGGTTACAGTTGAAGTGAGGTTAAATGGATTGCCTACGGCTAAAACCCATTCGCCAACCTTTACATTATCTGAATTGCTGAAGGATAAATACGGAAGATTTTTTTCGCTAATTTGAAGCAGCGCAATATCGGTACTAGGATCAGTGCCTATTACAGTTGCTGTGTAGCTTCTGTTGTCGTTTAATTGTACTTGAATCTCATCGGCGCCTTCAATGACATGGTTATTGGTTACAATATATCCTTTATCATTAATGATAACTCCAGAACCTGATCCAATGGCTTGTGAGGGATTGTTTTTTTGAGGATTCTTTGGGTATGTATTTGGGTGTGGGGATCCAAAAAAGTCATTAAAAAAGTCTCTGAACTCTGGGGGGATGTCTTGGTTGCCGTAGCTTCTTTGTGCTGTTGTACTTTGTTTTGAGGTGATATGCACCACAGCAGGCATACTTTGCTGTGCTGCGCTTGAGAATCCTTCTTTAGGAGGTTGTTCAGAAAAGACTGGCATAGAAGCCATGTGTGTAAGGGGTGGAGTGTAGTTTGATTTTGAAGTTTGCTTAGACTCCAGATAGCGAGATCCTGTTAAGGTTAGAATACTTGATAAAACAGCTACGCTACAAACAATTAGGGTGTTTTTCATAATAATAATTTAAAGAGTGCTTTAATTCTATAATGACTAAAGTAAAGAAATGTTACATCGTCTATGTTTAATTTAACAGCTCTTAACGTTTATTTTAATTTGTAAAGAAATCGCTGAACAAAGATGATTGTTCAGCGATTATAATCACTAAAGCTCTAATCTACTCTAGGATACATTAATTTTGAAAGAGCTGATGTCTTTTTCTTTTTTGTCTTTTAGAATAGACACATGCAATACCCCATTCTTGTAGTTGGCTTTTAAATTTTTAGTGTCAAATTTAACATCAGGAAGAGTAAATCTTCTAGAGAAAGAGCGGTAATTGAACTCTCTCCTTATGTAATCGTCTTTTTCTTGTGTTACATCACTGGTTTTATCTTCTCTTAAAGTTGAAATAGTAAGTATATTTTTATGTAACTCAATATTAAAGTCACTTTTGTCTAGACCTGGCGCTGCAAGTTCAATGGCGTATAAATCATCGGTTTCTTTAATATTTACAGCGGGCAAATAATTGATGAAATTTTTAGTGATTTCATGTCCAATATTAACAAAGTCTTTAGAAAGTATTTCGTCAAAAAGAGTAGATAGTTGTGGTATGAAATGTCTTGTAGTATTCATAGTTATAGCGTTTAAAATTATGGTGCTTATGCACATGATGTAAAGATCAATTCCTGTGCCGCAGTAAATATCAAGACAAAATGACATTTATTTCACAAAAAAAATGCCATAAAGTCACGCTTTTTGATTTAAAGTAGATAATAGAGTTCTAAATTAAGTAGCTTAGTCTGATAAAGAATACACTCGAAGAGTGTTTTGAGTGCCTGTAATGACATCCATTTGCCCATCTCCGTTGACATCTTTTATAGAAAAAGATGAATTTCCTTCAAGCGGAAAGTCATCATGCATTTCACCTTTCTGGTTAAGCAAAACAAGCTCATCTTCTGCCTTGTTTGTTATGCCGTAATACGTTTGATTTTTAAAGAAATACAATTCTAATTCTGGCTCTAGAGATCCTGTCTCACTTGTGTAGGTAAATAGGTTTTCTAGAGTTTGGTCATATAAATGAAAACTGTTCTTTTCAAGGAAAGCATAAAAGAGTGCGTTTTTATTTGGTTTTAGACAAACATAATGGAAGTCTTGGTTAAACGATTGATTCGTAACAGTGGTTTGTTTAGTGCCATTAAAAAAAAGTTTATGAATCACACCAGTTTGGTCACTAAAAGTTATAAATGACTCTTCAATCGTTGAAGCAGAAAACACATAACAATCAGAATGGCCTAGCGGAAGAGTGTGTTCTGTTTTATAACGTTCAGCACCGCGTCTGTCTAAAAGATAGATGCTGCCATCTTCTAATAGACAAACCAAATAATCTTTTTGATTGATTGTAAGTAATGTTATTTTACTTGAAAGATTAGAAGAAAAGCTAGGAGGGTCCCAGCCTTTAATGCTCTCCCCATTAATAGAATAGTTTAACAGCGTTTTATTTTTACATGGTATGAGCATGCGGTAGCTTTTATTGTTGTCGTAATCCATTAATTGCAGGCCTGCGCTGGTAATTTTATCTTTAATATTAATCGGATATCCGTCAACGTATTTTCCATTTCTATCAATCAAGTGAACAGCGCTTTGGGTTGAAAACAAAAGTTGGTATTTGTTATTTTTATAAGCGTCTACCTGGTATATATTGCCTATAATTTGTTCATCTATAGCTTTTTTCCAGAGGATTTTTCCTGTAGTACTCACTAAAAATAATTCCTTGTTTTTATCTTGATAAAAAATATCATAGAGTTGAGTGTAATGGTTTTTTAAAAGAAAAGGTTTCGAGGCAACAGGTGCTTCGATGGGGAGATCCCAAAGCAAGGAAGATACACCCTTTTCAGAAGGGTCGTATTTAACTTGAATAGTCGTATAAAAAAGATTAGGTTCTTCAGTGTTTATTTGAAGGCCTATATGAGCGCATTTTGAAAAAATTGGTTGGTATTTTTGTATATAGCTTAAAGATTGTTCAGAGAGATGCTCGCTCAAAAATAAAAGATTAGCTGTGGGTTTTAAATAGGTAAAAAAAGTAGATTCTTTTGAAAACTGTTTTTCAAAATTTTGGTAGTTTAAATTTTTAGAGAGGGGTTTAGTTAGATTTGTGGGGTTAAAAAACCGTTCTAATACAGAAGATTCTTCAGAAAAAACAACATAATGATCCATTACTTTATACGTGTTTAGATTAAGACCAGAAAAAAGATTACCCATAGCTTTTTCAATAAAACCATAGGGTTTTGATGGATCAAAATTTTGATACTGTTTTATAAGACGCTCTAACTCACTATGACTTTTAAGTTCAAATACGACAGCTTTTTTATAGGCATCTGTTTTTTGTTCGCTTAGGTATGCCAGGGTAAATACTTCGCCAAATGTTTTAGAGAATTGGTTCTTTAATCCGTCTTCTAATGACGAGTTTTGATCAAGAAAATCAGGGAAGTTAGTCAGGTTAAATTGCGCATAATAAAAGGTTTGTTTAGGGAGGATATGGGTTATTTTTTTAGAGGAGGGTTTTTGTTTATTTAACACAGACAAAGCATGTTGTTTGGCATCTTTAGAAATGATAAAGCCATTAGTAGTGATTAAGTTAGGTTTTAGCTGAAGATCTAATGACATCCAAGCACCCATGTTTTTTAAAAGATCTATTTTAGAATTACTTTGATAAGAGAGTGCTTCACGAAATAAAATAGGAGATTTTGAAAAATTCATAAGTAGATTGCCGTCTAAATCATTACCAGCAAAACGATGTGCATGATTAAATTCAGGATCAGACTGCAGGGATAAAGAGGTGTCTAAAGAAGCGGCTAAAGATTGTTGAAGCAGTTTCAAATTAGGGCTCATACATACAATTTTTTGATCAATAGAATAATACAGCGCATCTTTACCTTCTTTAAGGCAATAGATCTCAAAATCTTCATACGATTCGATCTGGCTTATTTTTTTGGCGGGATTAAAAGACTGGATAAACTCTTTTGACGGTTTTTTTGAGCAATACAGCAGCGATACAAAATCAAAACTTCTTCCTGAGCTCTGTACGCCACAAACGCCAATTTTTTCTATCCAATTTGAATGTTTTTGTAGTTGATCTAAGGTGCCATCTATATTTTTCCAAAACGGAATTCCAGTCATGTCTGACCATATAATATTGCTGTTTTTTAGTTTGTCTACCCCTTTTTCAATCTGGTTACTTTCAAAGACAAAACCACTAGAAAGAGGCATATATGCATAGATGTCTTGATGAACATCTTCAAGGTGTTTGTATCTGAGTTGGTAATATAAAAAAAGAAATCCCCCCAGAAAAAACAATAAGCATAAGGCGATCCAGATAATTCTTTTCACTCTATCTATTTAACCCTAATATACTTAAAGTTATCAAACTTAAACATAACAGAATGTGTGTTTTCAAAACCACTTTCTTCACCTTTTTGATCAAATGTAAAGCCCATACCAATGCCATCGTAGGTGTTTTCAGCAAAAGAGATTGCCTCTTCACCATATTGTTTTAGGCGGGTTCCCCAAAAAAACATTGAATTATAGCCAGATAAAAAGTATTTACTTGGCGAGGTAGCATACCGATGAGCCTTAAGTGAAACAATACGCTCATCTGTTTGATCTGCAGAGCAAGTAAGGTGAACGTTTAATTTATCAAGATATTTGGTGTCTATAAAATTGAAGCTTTTCCATTTTTCTTCGCCAAATAAGGTGATTTTTTTATCGGCATTCATGTAAAGACTGGTTAAAATTTCAGTGACAAAAGCTTTGTCTGTTGATAAGACCACCACTACATTGTTTTTAGAATCAGACATTGCTTTAATAACAGGGTCTAATTTAACTTGCCATAACGAAAAGTACTTTGCTGTATCAGAAGAAATGAACCGGGTAGATGCGCCAGCTTTATTGTGGTGTTCTGCCAGACTTTTTGCAAACGATTTGTATTTGTTTTTTTGATCAATAATGATGAGTTTGTCGTCTTTATGATTTTTTGATAAGTACTGTTGTAAAAAATCATGCCTGGATGATCTTGCTGGAAAAGACTTAAACGTATAAGGAGAAGATAAAAGAATTTTTTTTGAAATAGGTACAGGACATATAATCGGTATTTTAAGAGCATTGGCCTTTGCGGATACTTTTTTAAACATCTCGTTATAAAGAGGCCCAATGATAAGATCAAACTTTGATACATCTATTTCTTTTAAAAGTGAGTCAATGGTGGTGGTTTTATTTTCTGTGTCAAAAACATGTAAGGTAGAGCTTAATCCTTCTTTTTTAAGAGAGTCTAAAGCTATTTTAATACCCGCATAAACATCAAAAGCGGCATTTGATTTCACAGATAAAAGGTCTTTTTCATTTATTTTTTCAGCGTTTTCTTTTAAGAAAAATGGCGCAAAAAATCCAACTTGAATACGGCTCTTTCCTTTTCGAATTGGTTGAGGTATAGAGTCTGCATTGGTGCTGTCGTTTTGTGTAATTTGCGTCTGTGTTGGAAGACTGGTTTGCGTGTGAGGGGGGATGTTTAAAGCCATGTCTTCTTTTAGCCCAGAAGCAGATAATTCAGGGTTTGCTTTTTCAATCTCAGAAATAGCACACTGGTAGAATTTAGAGATTGAATATAATGTTTCACCTTTTCTTACAATATGTGATTGATAAGTCTGAGATGTGTTGTCGGCGGATTGATTTAAAATCAAAATAGTCTGATTTTCTTTTAACCCATCCTTTAAAGAAGTATTATAGCTTTTTATTTGTTCTACGCTGATGTTGTATAATTTAGAAATACTGTAAAGGGTTTCTTTCTTTTGTACTTTGTGCACATAGAAAGATTTTCCGTCAACGATCTGAGTGGTTTGGCTTTTAGTTTGAGACCAAAACATAGTTTGGACACAAAAAAGCAGTAAAATTTGAACAATAATTTGTTTCATAGCTATTCCCATTCAATAGTGGCAGGTGGTTTTGAGCTTATATCATAAACCACGCGATTTACACCTTTCACGTTATTAATAATTTGATTTGAGATATCCGCTAAAATATCATGAGGCAAGTCCACCCAGTCGGCAGTCATGCCGTCCGTAGAACTTACAGCTCTTAGTGCAACAACAGACTCATATGTACGCTGGTCGCCCATTACTCCCACGCTTTGAATAGGCAATAAAATGGCGCCTGCCTGCCATATTTTAGAATACCATCCTGATGCTTTCAAACAAGAGATGTAAATATGATCAACACGTTGTAAAAGATCAATTTTTTCGGCAGTAACCTCCCCTAAAATACGAATAGCCAGCCCAGGGCCAGGAAACGGATGTCTGTGTAAGATCTGATGATCTAGCCCTAAGCTTTCACCCACTTTTCTAACTTCGTCTTTAAAGAGTAATCTTAGAGGCTCTAAAAGGCTAAGACTCATGTGCTTTGGAAGGCCGCCTACATTATGATGAGATTTTATGGTCTGTGAAGGCCCTTTAACAGAAGAAGATTCGATAACATCAGGGTAGATAGTGCCTTGAGCCAACCATTTCGCATCGGTGATCTGTTCAGCGGCTTTTTCAAATTCTTGGATAAAAACATGGCCAATTTTTTTCCGTTTTTCCTCAGGGTCGGTGACGCCTTTTAAAGCACTTAGAAAAGCATCTTTTGCATCGATGCATGTGCAATTAATCCCCATTTTATTGTAGGCTTCGATCACTTGCTCTGCTTCGTGTTGCCTAAGGAGCCCATTGTCAATAAAAATACCATGTAAATGATCACCAATTGCTTTTTGAATCAAAAGAGCTGCCACTGAAGAGTCGACGCCGCCTGATAAACCTAAAATGACTTTTTGATTTTTAACTTTTTCTTTGATTTCTTCACAGGTATATTCTATAAAAGAGTCAGGCGTATATGAAGGCTTGCAATCCGCCACAGAAAACAAAAAATTAGAAAGCATTTTAAGCCCATGCGTTGAATGGTACACCTCTGGATGAAATTGAAATGCAGTGACATTTTGCATTTGGTAGGCAGCGTTCTTTACATCTTTTGTGGAGGCAATACATCTAGCATTTTTAGGCAATTCCTCAATAGTGTCGCCATGAGACATCCATATTTGACTCTTTTTAGGGATGTCTT
>JAHDCS010000032.1:0-3062 GCA_020629755.1 Flavobacteriales bacterium
CATTTTAACTTAAACCATTGTGCTTTAGATCTACTCGAAGGTCAGATCACAGATACTCACGCGTTTATTCAACAAACGTTAGGCAAAACTTCTTCACATTTTGCCATACCATTTGGCAAAAAAAATCATTATAATTCAACTGTTCTTTCTTTACTTAGAGAAAAAGGGTACTCTACTATTTACACAACCAATCCAAATAGGTTTACGCACAAAGACCTTAAACGTAAACATTTTTTAATACCCAGAATTGTTGTCACCGATGAGTCTATAGATCAGTTGATGTTTTATTTAAATAGAACTCTTTTTAAAACCTATGACTTGTAAAAGAGCTCTAGTGTTTTTCATATCAAACAAATCTTCTATTTTTGACAACCTTAATTCCCTTTTTTAGACATGGAATATACCTTTGAGCTGTATGATTTTACAAGTACCAATGAGCTAGAAGCCCTCTTTGAAATGTGTTTTTCTACTACTCCACGTCAAGGGTATTTTGATTGGAAGTATACAGAAAATCCGGCAGGTGAAGCCATTGCTTTTGTAGCGAAGAGCAATCAGAAAATAGCGGCTTTTTATGGGGTAATTCCAGAGCGCTATGTGGTGGATGGAAAACAAAAAATCATCTATCAATCTATGGATACAATGACGCATCCAGATCATAGGAGAAAGGGGTTGTTTGTTAAGCTTGCGAGATTAACCTATCAGTATATTCAAGAAAAAAATAAAACACTTCATGTGATTGGATTTCCGGGCGAAACCTCTTACCCTGGATTCATTAAAAAATTAAAATGGGCCACTCTTTTTGAGCTGCGGTATTGTTTTGTGCATCACGCCATGTTTAAGCTCAAAAATAAAAAGTCTAGTTCTTCTGATATCATAGTTCGTGAAATTGAGCTCTCTCAGATGGATTATTCAGATTATCTTTCTCAACAACACACACATGAAAGGGGGATTAAACAATATATAGATACGGCATTTTTAAAATGGAGATTATCAAAGGTTTCATCTGTTGAATTTCGTATTTTTAACCTTTATGAAGAAAAACAATTAATAGGATTTGTGGTGGTTAAAATGGAGTCAAAACAAAGAGTTTTCTT
The DNA here is from genome assembly GCA_020629755.1 of Flavobacteriales bacterium. Lineage (GTDB taxonomy): Bacteria > Bacteroidota > Bacteroidia > Flavobacteriales_G > JALEGO01 > JAHDHZ01. Next base: position 1,095 of record JAHDCS010000032.1, read on the forward strand.
GCATCATATCAACATACGAGATACAACACATTTAAAAAAAGGACTAAGTGCTTTGCTTTATACATTATTTGATAAGCTAAAGGCACGTTATGTGTTTACATTTTGTGCGGAGCACACTCAGATACACAACCAATTAAAAAATCTTTTTTTCATAAAAAATCCACTAGAAAAAGGCCCCTTTTCCTATAAGACGCCAATCATACTGTATGGCGATCAAAGGATTGATGCGCTTGATTTTTATGCGCCACATAACTGGTATATAGACCCTATACAAAGAGATTATTAATACCAAATGGAACAAGGCAAGGTCAGCATCATCATCCCAACGTATAACCGCACATCTGTTTTAGAACAAACACTCGAACAGATTCAAAATAAAAGTGCTTTTGCCTTAGATAGATTAGAAATTATAATTGTCAATGACGGCGAACAACCAATTGATTTTTTAGAAAAGAAATATTCTGCATTGCCCTTAAAAGTGGTGAAAAACAAAAAACAAGGGGCAGCGAGTGCTAGAAATCTAGGGGCAGCACATGCCAAACATACATTGTTGTTGTTTATTGATGATGATATTTTAATTGAGCCCAACCATATTGATAAACACTTAAAGGCCCATCAAAAATTTTCAAATGCCTTAATTACAGCCAATAGAATAGAACAGGAAATTGATGATCGGGTGATTAAAAATTCATCTTTTGCTCGCTATAAGGTAAAGTACGATTATGTGTGGCACGATAACCAAATATCCAATCATATAGGTGAAGGATATATAGAGATGCCAGGCATGGCCACCTTTAGTTGTAGTGTGCAAAAAAAAGAGTTTGATCAGATTGGCGGTTTCGACGAAGACTTTCCATTTGCCGGTCGAGAAGATTCTGATTTTTTTTGCAGAGCAAAAAAAATGAAGTATCGTTTGATTTTTGATTCAAAGAATAACTGTTTTCACAATGAGCCTTTCAATTTTAATCTAGAAAAGTGGTTATGGAGGCACTATACCGGAACACTGACCTATGTTTTATTTTGTCATAAACATCCTGAGCATAAATCAGAGTCATTTTATCAAATGAATTTGCCTTCAAATTCAAACGATTTGGTAGCGATTAAACTTAAAAAGTCTTTTAGAAGATTTTTTTCGACGCCCCTATTCAGACGATTCTTTTTAAAATGTTCTTTAGGTTTAGAAAAGCTCTACTTGCCAGATAAACTCATGTTTAAGTGTTATAACTTATTATTTATACTCTATTCTCAAAGCGGATTTATCAAAGGCTTAGAGTATGTAGCTGAAAAAAAAAAGAGCCTAATAGCTTCTAGAGGCCTTATTGAAGGTTTCTTCTAGCAAAGGAGTGTCAGCATTAAACACTTTTAAAATATATTGACCAGGCGTAAGGTGTTCGATATTGTATGAAATTGTGTTTATGCCCTGGTGTAAGGATCTACTAAAGGTGGCTTTTATCTGCCCTTTTACATTATAAATAGCAATGCTGTTATTCTCTAGATTCTCTGGTGCGTACAACTCAAGATTTAAGACATCTTCAGCCGGATTAGGAAATAGATTGAGCATCTTAAAAGTGGCATAGCTGGCTTCGCAGAACAAATTGTTTGACAGATCAATGTCGCTTAACCCGTTCGCCTCTATAATTTCTAAGCAAAAGTCTTGGGCATTATTTTTGTCGTCGGCATAAAAGGCATGATCTAAAACAACAATACTCGTATCTGCGGGGTAAATAATAGACTGATCTGATAGAGTATAGATTGGAGTGGTGTTTTCTGAATACGCAATAGAAGCAAAATTATAAGCCGGTATATTAGAATGATTGACAACAGTCGCTTGTAGCGTAAAACTGGGCGCAGACGGCACAATTAGTTTTTTAAGATCTAATACTTCAAGGTCAATGCTTAGATCTCCGCTGTAAATATATTTAGAACTGCTGCCAACCCTGGACATAGACCCACAAGAAAAACGCACTG
>JAHDCS010000032.1:3072-25584 GCA_020629755.1 Flavobacteriales bacterium
TTTCAGCATATAATAACAAAGGATAAGCCCCTGGATTTGTGATGGTCAGTGTGAGCGAATCATTACTAGAGTAGAGGCTGTCTTGAAATAGCCAAGTATGGTTTATAGATGAAGAATAAAGACTAAACGCAGTTGTTTCAAAAGGTGGTGTGCCGTGGTCAGAAGACAACTCAAAGTGAGCTTCAGTAACGGGATGTATTATAATAGTGTCGTTTAAGGTAATAAAACACGTATTCTCAGGATTTGTAACCGTTAAAGTATAAGGGATATTATTTTGAGATGCATCTGCTGTAGGGGTAATGTTTGAGCTTGTATACACTTGAGAACCAAAATCTACAGACCAAAGATAATCGTAAGAGGCTAGACTACTTGTGGGTACCGCAGAAAGGTACAAAGGTTGGTTGACACAGAACGGATCATTTTCAATGGTAATTTCTGGCGCGAAATAAGGCGTGTATATAATGGTTGTATCATCAAAACAGCCATGAATATCACCCACATTTAAAGTCACATTAAAAGTATTATTTTGTGTAAATATAAAAGTAGGATTTGGATCAGAGGACTGTGCAACAGAAGCAAAATCCCAGTTCCATTGACTGACAATGCCAGAGGATAAATCTGTAAATTGTGTAGGTGAATGTACACAAGATGTATTAGATAAGAAACTAGCGATAGGAGAAGCCAAGACCTCTATATCTCTTTGAGAGGTGTCTGTACATCCAAAAGTATTTTTAGCGATTAAAAACAAAGAGTAGTTTTGGTTTAAAGGCAAATTAAAGCTTGGATTAGGCGTAAAGAATTCATTTGATGCAGGGAGTGTATACCAATGAAGCTCATCAATAGCATATAGAGGGTCGCTGGATAAATTTATGGCAGAAAAGTTTTGATCTGTGCAGAAAACTTGATCTGTAAAGTCAAATAGACTTTGGGGTTTTCCGCCAATAACAATAGGTTTAATATAGGTCGATTGACAGCCACTGTCTGTAATTGCCGTTAATGAACAAGAGACGGTAGTAGGCGTAGAAAATACACGTGAAACTAATGAGCCTGTATCGGTGAAGCCGTCAGAAAACACCCACTCTAGCGTTGAAATTTGACTGCTGTCTACAGAGCTTGAAGCGTCGGTAAAAGAGACTAGGGCCTCTGTGCAAGTAGAGTCCTCAGCAATAAAATCCACCACTGGAGCAGAACCCTTTATGTTTACATTAATAGTGTCAGAGATTGAACACGAGTTACTGGAGGTAAGGGTAAGCGCATAGGTATTTGTATTAGATGGGGTTATGAAAGGGGATGTTTCTCCAGAAGACCAATTGTATTGATAGTTAGTGGTATCTATAAATTGACTCTGAATAGTGTTGCCTAGGCAAACGCCAGTGTCGCTTTTGGTTAAAAGTGTTTGATTGTAAATGGCATCGCGCTTAATGTGTATGTTAGAAACTAAGGTGGTGCAGCCTGAGGTGTCTGAGACTTCGAGGCTGTAGATGCCTGTATCGCTTAAAATATTGATGGGGCTTTGTACACCATTGCTCCATAAGAAGTTGACGTCTTGTGTGTCTCCGGTTATTTCTAGGGTTTGATTTTGATTTTCGCACACGATAAATTCAGAATTGGACGAAAAATTATAGGCCAAATTTCTTTTTTGAATGGTGATAGTATCGCTAGAAGCGTTGCCGAAAACATCTTTAACGGTAACCGAATAAGTTCCTGAAGAGAGCCCCGAAAGACTTGCCGTAGTGTCGCCAGTATTCCAAACATACGATTTATACCAGGGTTTATAGGCTGAGACTTGATCGCAAATGGTTCCAATTAAGTCATTGCCAAGCGATACTTTTGGGGCATAACGGTCTTGAAAGTACTGGTGTACTTGTGTGATTTCTGAATCGCTTAATTCTTTTTTATAGACCATAAATTCAACCATATGCCCTTTAAAGTACAAATGTGGTGATCTGCTAGATGCTCCAACTTGATTAAAGCTCATATTGTTTAAAACAGTAGTCCCGACTTTTATATCGGTATTGTCGTATTTCACTTTATCATTAGTAAATGTAATAATGCTGTATTTTTCTTCTGTTTTGTATTGCCCCTGCATGATTTGACCGCCATCCCAAAAATACTTGAAGCCAAAAGAAGAGCCACCAAGGCCCATGCTCCGGATATGATCTCCTGCAAATAAGTGATTGGCCGGAGGGCCGATCGTTCTTTTGTAAAGCATAAAAAGCGTAAAACTATCTTTGACCATCTCAACCCTAAAAGGAGCTATCACATAGGTTAATTTTGTAGTGCCATCTTTTATCCCCCCAAAAAAAATACTAGAGGTATTGTATAATAAAGAGTCATTGGCTACATAAATAGGTTGTCTTGAAGTATCTGTTTGGCCAAACACGACCGCTTGAGTCGATAAATCATTCCAGGCAGTGACTTTGGCATCGCTCGAGGTATTGACCAATTGATTGGCATCTAAATGAATATGCATGTGATTATTAAAAGGAACAGTTTGGCTATAAAGTGTTACCCCAAATACACAGAAAAAGATATAGCATATTGTCTTTGTAATATCCATAATGTTGTTATCGTTTTGATTGGTCGATATCTTTAAAATAAGAGTGAAACTCAGTGCGTCTATGTTGGCCAACATAGTAGTTGGTTAAAGCCATTCTTTCGCCTTCTAAAATAGGAGATCCTCTGTGGATACACTGAGTATCTACTAAGATAACAGATCCTTTAGGTGCGACTAATTTTTTAATATTAAGGTCACTGCTTTGGATGTTTTGGTCTGTAAATCTAAAGTGATTGTCTTTTTTTGTGAGAGCTAAATATTTAATAGAATTATACCATCCGTGAGAGCGTTCACAACACTCAAAGGCGCCATTTTTTTGGGTCATGTCTGTTAAATACATTAAAGCTTTAAATTGTCTGGTAAACCCGGAGTCTCTGTGCCAGCCACCTCCAGATCCCAGGTTGTTTTCTTTACATACCGTATGATTCGCCAATGTGAAATAGTTATTTATCTTATAGCCAAGATAGGATTCGCCAATTTTTTTTAAGTACGGATCGCTAAAAAAGTCTTGAAAAATATGGCCATAATCTTGTATGCCAAAAAAGCGAAAGTCAGACATTTGATCGTCGACTTTAAATCTTTGTTTTTCACTTTTTTTTAAATGTAGAATTTGCTCAGCGGCTTGGTCACATTTTTTGGCGTCCCAATATTTTTCGAGCACATAGAATCCGTTTTTTTTAATTTCTTGAACGATCTCTTGTTCGGTAGATTCTGAAATAGGCAGGGCGTTTTCTTTATCAAATCGCCATTCTTTTATGCTTTGTTTAGCGCCCGAGAAAACTATTTTGAGTGAAGGCCACACACAATAAATTTAAAGAACTTAACTTGAAGTTTCTTGAATTAAGTCAGATATTGTGTGAAATGCCCTTTCAGAGGCTTTTTGATCTGTTTTATATAAGTAATAAGAGAGCAAATCTGGATCGTAGCGAAAAGTATTTGGTGTAATGTTTTGGATCCAATGTTTAAATTTCTTGTCTAAAGAGTTAAAAACCGGAAATTGGTATTTGCTTTTATGGATGCCGCTTAAACGAATGGGTCTAGGGGTAAATTGAATAAAAGCAAAAGGCGTGTTGTAAAATAAGCAGTCTAAAAAAATAGATGACATTTGTGTAAGCACAACAGATGCACTCGCAATAACAAGAGGTGTTTCTAATTCTTTGTGTGAAGAGACCACTTGATTTGGGTAGTTGAATTCAGCGATAGCCGTTTCAGCAATAGGGTCTTTTTCTAAAGGATGTTTTCTGATGATTAAATTGTATTTATTTTGATGCGCAAATACACATAGAGCCTTCATTAAGTCTTTTTTTTCTTCGTTGTAAATTTGATCTTCTAGCGCCCAGGTCGATGCAAAACAAATGGTTTGTTGATTCTTGTCAAGCGGGTAAAAATCACTAAGGCTTTGTTTGTCTTGGTCTGTGTAGACCTTAAAACTATCGTGCTTACAAAAGCCTATGGGCGTAATTGTTGAAGACATATTTTTTTGAGTTTTCCATAGATTAGCGATAGCTTCAGACACACATAAACGGTAGTTGAAATTTATTTGCGAAGCCAGATTGATGTTTTCAGAAATAACAGCATAATCTAATTGAACACTCTGGCAGTGGTTATCTTGTGCAACGTGATTGACAATGCGGGTTATTTCATGTGCCGTTAATTGAATACAAACCTTTGGTTTAAGACGCTTAAAAATGTGATCAACTCTCGCATAGGTTTCTGAAGTGTCAAGAAAATGTTTGTAAATCAACGGGTGTTTTAGTAGGGGGGATGTGGATGTGTTGTTGTGATAGATCTGCTGATAATGTGAAGATTTTGAAGGTATAAAATCTGTATACTGATACAGGTGGATAAAAGTGCTTTCTTTTAAGGCTTTACGGATTCTGAAATTAGATTCTGCAGGGTGTTTTAAAAGGATGATAGACACATGCTGTTTTTGGGCGATACATTTTTGTAAAAATAATTCTACAATTGAAAGATGATGGTTAATCTCAAATAAGAATAAGACAATACTATTTTGCTGCAAATAGAGTCTTTTTTTTATGTTTAATTTTTGTGTAAAACGATAAATGTGTTTGGTCCAAAATTGGTCTTTAAGTGGGAGATGCGCAGGTTTTATTTTTAGGGTATAAGGATATTTAGTGGTTAACACATTTGGCCACTGAAGTAAAAAAAATTTTGAAGAGAAAAAAAGAGTAAAAGAGATAGGTTCATAAGCCAAGTAAGGCTCAATGATCTCAATACACTGATTTAGGCAGTAGGCACTAAAAAAGTAAGATTTAAAAATAGGAAAGTAAATGTCGTAGTGTTGTTCATATGTGTTGAGTGTTTTGTAATAGGATAGATCAGGAATGTTCAAAGGATTTTCAGCGATGAAATTTTTAATTTTAGCACCGATACGCTCTTCGGCCTTATACTCTATATTAGAACTTTGGGTATTGATGGATTGAATACTTTTTTTGGATAAGAAATTAGAATCAACAATAAAGCTTTGGTTGATACATATTTTATGCGCATGATCTGTCTTTTGGTATATATGTGTGTTATCGGTTAAAAAGATATCCATCGTTACGCTTTATTGAACCTTTAGCTGTAAAAATAGTAAGAAATAAGACACAGCATTACGGTTAAAATACTGAGTGGATAAATCCATCCGAGCTGAAAGTCAAATTTTGTTTGATGCTTTTCTATCCATAAGGTCGGAATAAGCATACTATATCGTGCTATAATAACACTAAGTGCAGCTCCTTTTAATCCGTAATCTGGGATGAGTGTAATCGCACTAATGACAAGAAAAATAGCGCCGGTAAGATTTATAAGAGGGATTAGTGTTGTCTTTTTATAATAGAATAAGGGTTTATTGAAAACCCCGAAAAAATAACGCGCAATATAGGCAATGATGAGTAAAGGAATTATTTTGATGGCAGGGATGTATACTTTTGGGATAAATAAAGGCAAAAGGCTTTGAGAAGCTATAAGTACCATAATTCCGATCCCTAAAGCAATATATCCAGAAATTCTAAAGTAAAAATTCACACGAGTTGTGGCATCATTTTTAGACTCTTCTTTTAATGCGCTATAAATATTTGGTGTGGTTACGTTGTCGAGAACTTGTAAAGCTATTTCAACAATAGAAGCAATAATAATGGCTAAGCCGTACACACCTACCATTTCTAAGGACAGATATTTTTCAATAAAAATACGGTCTAGGCTTGTATAGGCATATATAAGCAAAAGGTAAACAACAATGGGGCCGGCATAGATAAATGAACTTTTTAAAAATCTAGCATCAAATCGAAGAGGTATTTTTCTGAAAAAAACAAACCAATAGGGTATACAGAACCCCATCATACCTATAATGCGAAACCAAATTATCTGTGAAGCTTTAGTGGATACAAAAAAGATGCAGAGAATTTCAAGAAGTGTGGAGAAACAAAAAATACCCAGTGAAAACCAGAAATAGGGCATGATTTTTTCAGCATTGCGAAAATAAAGCAAAATAAGACCATTTATAACGCCCAGTAAGCTGCTTATAATAATTTGATAACCGAAAGGGTTAAACCCATAACTGGGATCAGAGAAAATTAATGAAAATAGAGTAGAACCCAGAAAAAAACCCAATAAGCTATAAAAGATAGCCAAAACAAAAATAAACAAGGTAATGCTGGTTAGATAAGCATTAAGGAGTTTTTGTTTGGATTTATATTCAAAATAAAACCGTGCAAAGGCTTCGGGTAATCCTAAGCCAATAAAAACTGTACCTAGAAAGGCAAAAGAATTTGAAAGCCCAATAATCCCATATTCTTTAAGCGGAATATACTGAATAAAAATTGGAAAGAGAATAAATCTTGAGGCTAAAGGCAATAGACCCATTACAGAATAAACGGCGGTAGATTTAAGAAAAAATGAAAGATTAAAATCTTTCATTTTGAAAATCGGTCTAATGCCTTAGGGGCAAAATAAAGATATGGGTTTCTATCTTTGTGTATCAGAGAGAGGTCAGAGCTCCAATTGTTGTTATCTTCTCTAATATTTAAAAGTACTTTCTTCACATAATCTTCTGGAATGAGCGCTAAAAGCTCGTCGATGCTTCCGCCATATTTTGGAATAATTTCTGGGTGCACCTCTACAAGAAAAATAGTGCTACGCTTTTCAAGTAGCGTTTTAGCGCCTTGTAAAACTAAAAATTCTGGCCCATCGATGTCCATTTTAACAATGGACGGAATGGTGTTGTTCTTTTGGCAATAATCGTCTAAAGAAATGGTGTTAGAGCTGCTTTTATCAGACACAAAACCTGAAAAAATAGACCATCGGTTTTCAGAAGAGGCAAGCGCATTTATTTTTAAAAAAAAGTAATTGTAATTCATGGGTTGAAAGGCATGAATAATCACTTTGGGCATAAGTCTTTGAATCAGTAATCCAAAAAAACCAAAACAAGCCCCTACATCAAACACAATATCGTCTGATTTAAGATGTTGTTTAAACCATCGGCATATATCGATTTCATGGCCATTTATTTTTGACAACCTTTGGTTCCATAATGTATCGTGCTTATGAATAGTGATGTCAATAGCCAAATCGTCTATAACTTTTGAAGAAATTAGGGTAGAAAAGCCCCGTGTTTTAAAATAAGCTCTAAGCCATCTAGAAGGTAAAAGATCAAATAGATAATATTTGAGGGGTGTTTTCATGGGCTCACAAAACTAAGAAAACAAGCGATTTAATCGAGGGTTTTTATAAATAAATCCCAAATTTTCTGAGTAAAATGCGCACTCGCCTTTTCAATATAATAGGCGCCTTTCCAGGGATCTTTGATGGTTTGAATATGTGCTTCTTCTGATAAAATAGCCTGAATATTACTGCTAATTCGTGTTGTAAACTCTTTTGGGGTAGTGTCAGAAGTGCGGCCATTTTTATAGTACACAAAACAATCGGTTGTCATGGCTGCAATCGCATGAAGTGTTTGTGTAAAGACCATATCTTCTACCTTTTGTGTAGTCTGGTTCTTATTTTCTAATCTAGGATAGATGTTAAATCTACATTCACTTACAGCTAAATCATGTAAATGATAGACACTTTTTACAAGTGCTTTACAGGCTTTAATAAATGCAATATTGTTAAAGAAGTTATCAGACAAATAAAGCCCCAGATCAGGTGAGGTATGCAAAGAATTTTCTGAGAGGTGTTCTTTATGAGATAAAAAAGTATGCAATTGAGTGATGATGCTCACCCCTTGCTCGTACAAGGTATCTGAAACAGGATGATGGATCAAAACATGTGCTCCTACAACAGGTGTTGCATTGTTTTCAGACAATACATGGGTGCCTTTAAATGTAGATTTTTTTTCTTGTTTTAATTGTTCTAAATTGTGTTTGGGTGTAGATCTCTTTCGTGCTAGAGATAAATTCTAAATGAACATGCGCCCATAAGATATTATCTAAGAGTTTTGGGATGTCTATATTTATATCTGTGATCTTAAAGGCAAGCGCAGTGGTGTTTTGGGCTAATCTTGCATGTACAAGTGTATTTAGAGCGCTTTCTTCGCCTGGATTGGGGCTAAAAATAAGGCCGTTTAACATCGCAGATGACTTAAAGTCTAAATGTTCATTAAACCGATAATCTTTAGGACGTTTGTAATACGCTTCAAGGCCTAAAGAGGTCTTTGGTAAGGCCTCTTTGAATTGTTTTTCAATGAGTGCTTCCCAATGAGTGCGCTCAATGTGTGAGGTAAATGTGGTGGCGCTAGAGTTAGTCATTTGGGTTTTCTAGAATAATAATTTCTTCATCTTCACTTTTCATCAAGTATTTTTCACGCGCGTAACGTTCTATAGCTTTTGGATTGGTTTGCAATTCATCAATTTGTTCTTGGGTTTGTTTAATTTCATTCTCATAGAACTCAGCGCTTGCTTCAATGTCTTGCAACTGGTGCTTTAGCTTGAATACATTAATTAAATCATACTGATCAAAAAAGATCATCCACCCGACAAATAATAAGAAGGTAAACACAAACTTATTTTTAAAAAAAGGAGGTACCTTTTCTAGCATAAGGCGGGCAAATTATTTTTTTAAAAAGGGATAGCTATAATGTGTAGGCGGTACTAGCGTTTCTTTGATAGTACGCGGAGAGACCCATCTTAATAAATTCAAATAAGATCCGGCTTTATCGTTCGTGCCAGAGGCTCTTGCTCCGCCAAAAGGCTGTTGGCCAACCACGGCGCCAGTGGGCTTATCATTGATGTAAAAGTTTCCGGCTGCATGTTTTAAACGATTGGCTGCTTTTTGAATCGCGTTTCTATCTTGCGCAAACACAGCACCTGTAAGGGCATAAGGAGAGGTTTTATCAATGAGCTTTAAAGTAGCATTATAGTCTGTAGATTTGTAGATGTAAATCGTTACTACTGGTCCAAAGATTTCTTCTTCCATGGTTTTGTAATGCGGGTCAGTAGTAAGTATAACGGTAGGTTCAATGAAATAGCCTTTTGATTTACTGCCTTTGCCACCTGTAAGAATTTTAGCGTTTTTATCTTTTTTAGCCGCTTGGATATAGCGCATTATTTTATCAAACGCTTTTTGATCAATTACGGCATTCACAAAGTTAGAGAAGTCTTCAACGCTTCCTACTTTTAACTCTTTAATGGTTTTTATTAATTTTTTTTGGAGGGATGGCCATAGATTATCAGGTAAATAGACACGCGACGCCGCAGAGCATTTTTGACCTTGGAATTCAAAGGCGCCTCGCACAATGCCAGTAACCACTTGCTCGATATCAGCACTTGGATGTGCAAGGATAAAATCTTTGCCGCCTGTTTCGCCTACAATTCTTGGGTACGTCTTGTAAAGATCTATGTTTGTGCCGATGATTTTCCAAAGTTGTTTAAACACTGAAGTAGAACCTGTGAAGTGCACTCCAGAAAAATCAGGGTGCGAGAAAATAACCTCGCCTGTTTTAGGCCCGTCCGTATAGATAAGGTTAATGACTCCATCAGGTAAGCCTGCTTTTTTGAAAATTTCCATAATCACAGCAGCGGAGTAGATTTGCGTGTCTGAGGGTTTCCATACCACCGTGTTGCCCATCATGGCCATACATGAAGGGAGATTGCCTGCTATTGCCGTAAAATTAAAAGGTGTTACAGCAAAGACAAAGCCTTCAAGTGGTCTGTATTCTACTCGATTCCAGAGTCCCTTGGGCGAATAAGGTTGGTCGGCATAGATTTGCTGCATGTAATGTACATTAAAGCGCAGAAAGTCTGCAAATTCACAAGCGGCATCTATCTCGGCCTGAAAAGCATTTTTACTTTGCGCCAACATAGTGGCTGCATTTATCTTGTTTCTATAGGGGCCAGAAATCAAATCGGCTGCTTTTAAAAAAATGCTGGCGCGATGCTCCCAGAAAATATTTTCCCATTTTTTTTTCGCCTTTAAGGCTGCATCAATAGCTTTTGAAACATGTTTTTTGGTGCCGTAATTATAGGTGCCCAATAGGTGTTTTATTTCATGGGGCGGACGCATCTCGCGTTTGTCTTTGGTGTAGATTTCTTCTCCGCCAATAAACATAGGAATATCAACACTTTTCTTTTTTAAAGCTTTCAGTGTATCTACTAGCGCTTTTCGCTCTTGAGTCTTTGGCGCATAGTTGTAAATGGGTTCATTTTGTGGATGTGGGATTTTAAATATTCCTTTAGGCATGGTTTTGAGGATTTAGAAAAGTTTTCCAATGTTTAGGCACTTCAATAGAAGTTTCACGAATATAATCATAACAGACCATAATTGTTTTGGCTTTGGCTACAATTTTGGGCTGTGGGCTAAGGCGCATGATTTGATACACTAAATCAAAACTTGTTTTTCCAATTCTATTGCAAAATACAGTGGCTTTAATCTGGTCTTTAAGATGAAGGGGCGATAAATAATCAATTTCTGTTCTTGCCAAGATGATGCCTGCGTTCTTCCAATCATGTGTTGGTAGATGATGGTCAAAAAAATCGATGCGCGCTTGCTCAATATACGATATATAACAGGCATTATTTACATGCCCCAAAATATCAACATCAGCAAATCGTATATATAGAGGCGTTTCAAACATTTATGCAATGGGATTTAATACCACACTAAACACAACAATTGAGTTCTTGTCTCGGCCAGAATAAAGTTTTTCTAAGGCATCTAAAACAGATTTAGCTCTAAAGTAAGAGGTGTGTAGGTTTTGATTGTCTTTGAGCGTCCATTGAATAGTATAAGAGCTTTCTTTGTCGCGGTATGTTTGCACATAATCTAACATCTTATGCAGTGCATCTAAACGACTAGCCGCACTTATTTTATGAAATAGAAAAGATTGTTTATGCGCTTTGTTTTCTGTGAAAAGAGCAAGTTCAATCCCTGTTTTAAGATTTTTAAATGCAAAATGCAGTTCTGTTTTGTCAATTGAAAGATGCTGAGTGATTTGCTCTTTTACCTTTTGCTCTTCTTGAAGGAAATCAGTACTCATATCCCCCCAAATATACATAGAAACTGTTTAAATTTTATTCAGAAAAAATTCTTATGAATCCTTTTTTGTTATTCATCAAATTTTTTCATTCAAGTAGCGCTGCTATTCTCATTCTAAAATTTATCGACTAACAGAAAAAGTCTTTACTATAATTATTTTTACGACTAAAACGTAAACGGTTTCATAGGTTTTTTAAAAAGGCATACGTTGCTCTTCTTTAGGTTGATACTCTGGAAGGATTTCTTTTAAAAGAGGCTTTACATTGAGTTTTAAGCTTTTTTTGTTTAGCGTTAAAAGTGCTTCAATGCTTTGGTTTATTTCTTTAAATGGATAAATATATCCTTCAGAAATTAAAATATCTTTATGATGTGTTTTTTTGAGTTTTTCAAGATCTAAAAATAATTCTTCGTAAAGTTTTTCACCTGGACGTAGGCCTGTGAAAACGATCTTGATATCCTTTTCTGGCTCTAAGCCTGAGAGGTGAATCATTTTTTTAGCCAAATCAATAATTTTAATGGATTCTCCCATGTCAAATACAAAAATTTCTCCACCATGCCCCATAATAGATGCTTCAAGTACCAATTTGCAGGCTTCAGGGATCGACATAAAATAACGTGTAATCTCTGGATGAGTCACCGTAAGTGGCCCGCCTTTTTCAATTTGCTTTTTAAATAACGGAATCACAGAGCCATTAGAGCCTAAGACATTTCCAAATCGTGTGGTGATAAAATTAGTAGAAGATTCTTTATTAAGCGCTTGAATGTAAATTTCGGCGATTCGTTTTGAGGCGCCCATCACATTGGTAGGATTAACGGCTTTATCGGTTGAAATCATAATAAAGCGATCTGCAGAGTACGTATCCGATAAGTCTGCCAAGTTCTTAGTGCCTCTAATGTTTACACGTACAGCCTGCTGTGCGTTAAATTCCATTAAAGGAACGTGCTTGTAGGCGGCAGCATGATAGACAATGTCAATGCGGTGTTTCTCAAAGACATACTCAAGATGAGTCTTGTTGCTAATGTCAATAATGTAAGCTTCTAATAGATGGTCAAGCCCCCAGTTTCTAAGTTCAATCAAAAGGTCGTGCAGGGGGGATTCGGCTTGGTCAACAAGAATAAGTTTACGTGGTTTATAGTTCAATATCTGATGGGCTATTTCACTACCTATTGAGCCTGCAGCACCAGTTAACAGAATGGTTTTGTGTTGAAGGGCATTTTCGATTTGCGCATTGTGTATCTCAATTTCATCTCTACCGAGTAAGTCATCAATTTTAATGTGTTTAATCTGATTGAAGCTCAACTGACCGTTAATCCATTTTTCAACTGGAGGCACATCTCTGACCGTAATTTTCCAATCTAAACAAAAATCAATCGTTTCTTTTTTTTGGCTGCTAGATAAAGAGGTAGATGCAAAAATCAAATGCGAAACATTGTTTTTTTTGGTCAGTTCTTCTAATTGCGCATGCTCATATACTTTTATACCTTCTATTAGTTTTTTAACCATTCTGTTTTTATGGTCTATAAATCCAATGATATTATACTTGGCTCCACGATCTCTGTCTAAGGTTTGTTTGGTGATGGCAGCCAATTCACTCGCGCCATAAATAATCACATCTAGTTTTGGCTTTTTTGAAAAACGCATTTCAAAATAAAGCACTTTAACAAGTAATCTCGAACCAATTAAAATAAATGCACTGAGTAAAAACTCAATAATTAAAACTGAATTCGGGATTAGGTAAATCTTTTTAAAGTAAAAGAGTGTAAAATTGATAAGCGTTATAAGAATGGTGCCAAGACTAAGGGTTTTTAAAATACGAAACATATCGGCACTTCCTGTGTAGCGGACTATGCCTTTGTATGTACTAAAAACAATGAAGAAAAGTAAACGGATGCTTAGAAAAATACAGAGCGTATATACTAAAGAACTTTGCTCCAGTTGGGGGATGCTAAAATTAAAACGCAATAAAAAGGCCCCATACACACTTATGAGTATCACACATATATCAATCAGTAAGATTAACCACCGCGGGACACTTTCATATAAAAACCGAAGTGTAGAAGGTTTGATTAGTCTTTTCACGCCCTTCAAAGGTATTTACTTATGGCGTGTAAGTCAAGTCACAAGACGTTAGGTGCTCTTATGAAAATTCTATATTTTTAAAGCGTATCATTGTATGGTTATGCTTAGCTATCCTTCATATCATAAAATTTCTGAAGAAGACCTTACCTTTTTTAAGAGCATCCATCCTCAAATCCTCAGTGTGGATACTCTTGATGATTATGCGAGTGATCATACCGAAGACTTAAAATATTTGCCTGAGCTTGTCTTGAAACCACAGAACACAGAAGAGGTGTCTAAAATAATGACTTATTGTTGTCAAAAAATGATTCCAGTCACACCTATTGGGGCCCAGACAGGTCTTTCAGGAGGGATGCTGCCAGTATTTGGCGGGGTTGCACTCAGCTTAGAGAAAATGAATGCGATTGTTAAATTAGACGAGCAAAACCATCAAATTACGGCCGAGCCTTATGTGATCACACAAGAATTACAAGAATTTGTGGCGTCTAAAAACCTATTTTATCCGCCCGACCCAGCAAGCAGAGGCTCGTGTACCATTGGAGGTAATGTGGCTGAGAATTCAGGAGGTCCTAAGGCTTTAAAATATGGTGTTACCTCACACTATGTATTGAATTTAGAAGTGGTATTGCCTAATGGTGAAGTCATTTGGACCGGTGCCAACACATTAAAAAATGCCACTGGGTATAACCTTACTCAGTTAATGGTAGGCAGTGAAGGCACCCTTGGGGTAATTACTAAAATCGTATTAAAGCTCATTCCATTGCCTAAGTTTAACGTGCTTTTGATGGTGCCCTTTTTAAAAATGGAGCAAGCGACCGATGCTGTAGCTGAGATTTTTCAGAAGGGATTTCTGCCTTCTGCTTTAGAATTCATGGAAAAAGAAGCGCTAGATTTGACGGTTGCCTATACGAAAAGTAAGGTTGATAGTAAAGAGGCTCAAGCTCAATTGTTAATTGAATTTGATGGCAATTCTATGCCTGATCTTGAAGAAAAAGCCTCTCATGTTTTTGATTTATTGCAAAAGTATGAGATAGGAGAAGTGTTGTTTGCAAACGATCAGAAACAGAAAGAAGAACTTTGGTTTTTGCGTCGTAGGGTAGGAGAGGCCGTTAAAGCATTCTCTGTATACAAAGAAGAAGATACAGTTGTGCCGCGGTATCAGCTTACCAAATTACTAAAAGGCGTTAAACAGATTGGCGCTAAATATGGCTTTAGATCTGTTTGTTATGGGCATGCTGGAGATGGTAATTTGCATATCAATATCCTGAAAGAAAACATGTCTGAACAAAGCTGGAAGAACACCGTAAATAAAGGCGTAGCAGAAATTTTTCAGCTCACAAAAGCACTAGGCGGTACTTTATCAGGGGAACACGGCATTGGGTATGTGCAAAAGAATTTTATGCCTATAGTTTTCTCCAAAACATCTTTAGATCTTATGATGTCAATCAAAAAAGTATTTGATCCAAAGCTGATACTTAACCCCGGAAAAATATTTCCGGATAGTGAAGAGTAGAAGGTTGTCGTTTTGATCCATGGGCCTTAAATTTGATGTGTATGCGGTACTTGAATTTTATTCTATTTGTTTTCTGTTTTTGTGGGGGGATGATTTATGCGCAAATCCCAGATTTAGATGGTAATGTGTTTTATAAAGCAGAAGCCTTGCAATTGCTTGAAATCACAAAAGCCCAAGCAGATACTGGAGCGAATCTTACAACAGAGTTTCAAGGGCAGTTTGTGATTAATCAATATGCGCCTCGCCAAGGAGTGGTGTATGCTGATGTGAATCAAAATGGAAATCAAGAAATTATTTTTGGGGTCGCTAACACTTTGCATGCTCTTATGATTGATGGTGAAAATGCTAGCGGATTTCCGGTTGAACTAGCCTTAAATGAGCAAATTATTTGGGCACCTTCTCTTGGAGATATTGATGGTGATGGCGCTTTAGATATTGTGTTTTCTGTTACGATTACGGGTGGACATGGTAAGCTTTATGCGCTTAATTTAGACGGAAGTTTAAAAAGTGGTTTTCCGGTTACAGATATGGGAGTATTCCCTTTAATGCCAGTTTTAGCAGATGTAGATCTGGATGGTGATGATGAAATTATAGCGTCTAAACGCGTGAGCACGACAGAGTCGTATATGTATGTGTTTGATCATCAAGGAACTCCTTTGGATGGATGGCCTTTTGATATGCAAAATTATCCAGGCTCTTCAGCGGCTGTGGGCGATATTGATGGTGATGGTGAAGTAGAAATCGTATGTGAATCTAGAGATTTTTTATGGGTCTGGAATAAAGAAGCAGAAGTGCGAGAAGGCTTTCCTTATGATATAGATTCTACCGATTTTGCTCTTCATTCGTATGCGGCGCCTATACTAGCAGATATTAATCAAGACGGGATGCATGAAATTATTTTTTCGTCTCATAAACCAACAGGTACCACTTATGTATTAGATGCTCAGGGTAATTTATTGGATGGATGGCCTCAGGTGACAGATTCTGCTTGGGTATATGGATCACCCATTGCCTATGATGTTTCAGGCGATGGACATTTAGAAATTTTTGTAGCCGAATACGGATCATTTCAGTCGCAGCCAGGTGCGATGATTTATGGCTATGATTATCAAGGCAATATTTTAGAGCATTTTCCGATGGGGCCGTTTTGGGGATCTGCCAATCAAATTACATTGGCAGATGTAAATGATGATGGACAGATCGATCTAATTTTAGATCAAAACCACCTTGATTCTCTTGGTCAAGGTTTTATGTTGGCCATAGATTTACAAGGCAATAGTATTGATCAATTTTGTGTCAAGACTCAAGAGAACACTTCTTTTTCTCAGCCCAGTTTAGTAGATTTAAATAACGATGGTACTGTAGAGTTAATACAACAAAGCAATCATCTTGTTTTGCCTGAGCATTATTTAGAAGTGTTTCAAACGCCTTTGCAAAGCGGTGATCTTATGCTATTTAATCCAGTTTGTCAGCTTAATATGAAACACAATGGATATTATCCGCCAAATAATATTAATTCTAATTTCTCTGAGTTTGTACCGTCTAGTGCAGTCGTTTCTCCTAATCCGAGTAGCTCTAAAGTACACATCACATACCCCCAACACATAAAGCAAATCACACTCTATAATTTACAAGGACAGATTTGTATACAAAAAAACGTGCAGAGCCCTGATGCAAATCTTGACTTAACAGTCCTGCATAAAGGGGTTTATATTCTTGAAATCAAAGATTTTCATGGTGTTATCAAACGACAATCTATAGTCAAAAATTAGTTTAGCGTATCAACACTACAAAGCCTGATTCTTGGTATGATTTCATCAGAAATGAATCGTAAAAAGAGTATTTCCAAACGTAAGTGCCGCCGTCTACTTCTTTGCCAAGTTTAGACCCGTTCCAGCTTTCTAATGGACTTGTGGTAGAAAAAAAAAGCCCGCCCCAACGATCGTATACTTCAAATGAGTATTCTTCAACGTTTTTTGATGAGCTAAATATGGGCTTAAAATCGGTGTTCATATTTTTGCCAGGCGTGAATGCATTGGGGGTATACACATTGTAGTTTCCTTGAAGAAAATCAATTTTTTCACAGGTTTTACTCACGCAACCTCTGTCGCTAAAACTTTCTAAGCAAAATTCTCCAGAATCTTGAACACCCATAATATAGGTGTATTGATTTTCTCTGTAGCCGCGGTAAATTTCTTGCTGGTCAAAAAGTAAAACATCTAAATGGCTAGAGTCAATAGTTAAAAATTCAAAGGCCACTTCATTGTTGTAAGGATCTGTAATTTGATAATTAAATTCAGGTGCTTTAGGTTGATCCCATACCTTAATAGAGTCGGTGTGTGTGTAGGTTTTCTCGCACTCTCCATCTGTGATTAAGATAGAAAACCCGAACGTACCCCCCTGATGAATCTGAAAGGTGTTGTCTGGATTTAGATTTATTTTTTCTTGGTTTAAAAAGTATGAAGCTTCAATATTTTGCGCTGTAGTAGAAAAGTTAAGCGCTACTTCTGCAGGGGCACAACCTTCGGTGTAATCTAGAGAAAATGTAACATTCGGATCAAAAATGCTCTGAAGTGAGAAAGAGGTATCTTTTGCACAACCATATGTGTTGGTCACCGTCACAGAATACTCACCTTCGCTAATACCGCTGTTGCAATCAGTGTATATCCCGTTACTCCAATTGTAATAATGTGGCGTAGCCGGACCAGAACTAGAGAGACATAATTCGCCATTAGATATTCCACAATCGGGTTGGGTGCTGCTTATTAAATCAATTGCAATAGGGTCAGGATTTTGAACTACAATAGAACTGGTCGCGTTACAACCAGAGGGAGTAGTTGCTGTTACGACGTAGGTTCCAGGGCATACATTTTCAATAAAAGACCCTTGTTCGTTATTACTCCATGTATAAGTGTAATTAGGGTCAGGATTATCGACCATAATTTGCCCAGTGCACTCATTGTGACATGAGACCGGGGCGAATACATTAATGCTTATGGCTGGAGATCCTTGGTTAGACACTTGAATGTCTTGCGTAGTTTCACACCCGTTATTATCGCTAATTGTAAGCTGATAAGTGCCTGCCGTTACATTATAAATGCTACTGGTTGTTTCATTATTGGGCCATGCGTAATTTAAATTGGCGTGGTTGTTCAATAGATGGATTTCGCCTAAACCAGCTTGACAAGTATCGGCAATAACAGAATCTTGCACTAAAATTTGAGTGGTTTGCACCTCAAAAGTTTTTTCTAATGTGCATCCGTTATTATCAGAAATTGTTAGGGTATAATTTCCTGCACATAAATTAGATATGCTTGCGCTTTGATTGCCATTGGACCAATTAAAATTATAGTTTGAATTGCTGTTAAACATTTCAATTGAGATGCTCCCTACGCAGCTATTCTCACAAGTGTTTGTGGTATTTTCAATTTCGGTTTTAATGGCATCAATGGGCGCTTGAAGTGTACTGATCCATTGCTCATTTAAAGAGGTATTGCCTTGCCCTGCAGTTTGACTATTTTGTATGCTAGCGCTGTTCCATGAAGCATTTGATTCGGGAGCGTCTGTAGCATTGTAAAACACTGTATTGGCAGCAGAACCATTAAAATCAACATCTGCACCTGAATTATTGCCCCATGCGATAGAAAATTCCGTTTGCCCAGTATTATTAATCACTTGAAAGGCATCGTTGGCGTTACTCATACCGATGACATTCCAATTGCCCCCCTGTACCCAACCTGTGTTAGAATATAAACTGTTTGTGGCATCAGGTAAATCTGGATGATGAGAAAATACCGCTGAACTAATAGGAATCACAAGGGCAAAATTTCCGTCATTTACATCTAGATCTTGCGCAGGTATTGAAGGATTAATTTCAGCATCGTTGTACACAGTAATTACTGTGCCAATAGGTATGCATGACCAAAAGTTACCTGTTAATTTTATGGCACCTTTCGCAATTCCTGTGCCTGTGCCAGCAGCAAAATCGCCATTGTTGTCGTCTAAAATATAACCTCTTAAATCTAAGCAATTGCTTTGTTGGCAATTTTGAGATCCACTGACTACCATTTCGACGTATTCTTGGTATCCGCTGCCTTGTGAGATTTCATTTATAACCAGCTTTTGTCCACAAAAATGGAGAGTTATAATAAAAAAGAACAGAGTGAATAGTTGTGTTTTCATGACATTAAAAACTTTAAAATCAAAGAGGGGGTTTGCTTAAAGTGTCCAATGTGTGTTTATGTAGTCAAAAACAAGTGCGCTTTCAGAATAGTAATATTCGAATAGTAGATAACTGATGTCTTGAATTTCAGCATCTAAATTTACATCACAACCCATTTCTAAAAGATGATCGTCCATGCATATTTGATTACCTAAACAATCATAAATAACGGTAAACATTTTAGGACGCATAGGATCATTGCTTACATTCTCTTCTTGGTATATAAAAAATAAATATTCAGCCTTATTAATGCTTGCTTTTGAAATGCTTTTAAGAGTGTATGTTTTAAGCGTCTGATCTGCCCAAGGTCTATCATAAGCATGACTCATTGTTTTAGATGTCTGCTTTACCCATTTCACGGAAAAAACATCAAAATCAGCATCTATAGTTTCAGCCTGGCAGAGTGGTAATTCTACTGTTTGGTGAGCGTCGTTATTAGGGGTGTCTTCTTGTTTTGTGCATCCGGTATTTGAGGACATTAGCAGGCATAAAACGATCAAAGCACAGCTGTAAAGGGTCGAAAGTTTCTTCATAATTGCATCACAAAGTTAGTGAGCGATGCAATGCGAGTCAATTATTTTTCTTCATTCACCCACTCACTGAAATACTCTACAGGCTTTCTTTGGCCTTTTGGCCATTCTGAATTGGGGTAGCCTACGAATAATAAACCTAAGCATTTCCCTTTGGTATTTAAGCCTAAGAATTCACGGGCCGTATCAGAGTATAAAAATTTAGGAGAACTCCAATAGGTGCCAAGTCCGTAGGCGGTGGCTAATAAACATATGTTTTGAGTGGCGCACCCAACTGAAAGTACTTCTTCAATTTCAGGTATTTTTTCGCTCTCTTGACGCTCCATCCCGATCATAATCACCACTGAAGAGCGGGCAATTCTATTAAGGTATTTATCGCGTTTTTTAGCATTAAAATCCGCTTTAGAAAATGCTTGATAAGCCTGATCGATAAAGGCAGACAGCTTGGGTAACCCATCCTTTAAAAAAACCTTGAAACGCCAAGGCTGAGTCAGTCCATGCGTAGGCGCCCATTTGGCAGCATTCAAGAGTTTTTCAATGAGTTCTTTATGTACCTCTCTCTCAGAGAAATGCTCTGGTTTAATGGTTCTTCGATTGGCAATAACCTCTGCTATTTCACTCACATTATATTTCATTGAGATGATATTCTTTAAGTTTTTCTAAAGGGCTTTGTAAGGCCATGTGAAGGGTTAAATCTACGGAGTTTAAGGCAGTAGAGAATTCTTTTTGATAGTGGTAGCCGATAGATCCAATTACCCCAATGGGTAATTGCTGGTAGTGATTTACTTTTTTAATATGCGTGTGAATGAAGGCTTTAAAACAATAGGAAAGCGTCTGTTTGGTGTATTCTTCGGTTTTGTAGTGGCTTAAAACCTTAGCAAAAGAGGCTAAAAAGCGCTTTGGATTTTTTTGTTTGTAAATTTCATCAAAAATGACTTCTTTATTTAAGCCGCTAAAGAGCGTATCCTTTTTAATTGTTTCAGGTAAGTTGCCGTACAAATAATCTTTTAAGATGCATTTTCCGATTTGAGCACCGGATCCTTCATCCCCCAAAATATACCCCAAAGCATCCGTAAAATCAGTGCAATACGTGCCATTGTAATACGTGCAATTTGACCCTGTGCCTAAAATACATGCTATGCCTTTTTGGTTAAAAAAAAGCGCCCTTGCTGCGCCCAAAACGTCATGTTCTACAACAATGTTGGCCTGTTGAAAAAATGGGCTTAATAATGTGTTTAGTTTGTCTTTTTCTTTCTCACTATAACAGCCAGCCGAGTAAAAAAAGAGCTGAGTGGTTTTTTTGGAGAGTGTTTTTAAGTCATGAGAATCATGCAGAGTTTTTTCGATAAACGCCTTAGAATGAATGACCGGATTAATGCCAAGGGTTTGGCATTTAAAGTCATCAGGAGTATTGATGAAGAGCCAATCGGTTTTAGAGGATCCGCTATCTGCGATACAGATCATAGTGCATCAAAGGTAATTTCTAAAACCTCTGTTTTTGGATGTGCTTGGCAGGTTAAAATATAGCCCTCTTCAATTTCTTTATCGGTCAGTGCATAGTTGCTATCTAGCTCTGCAGAGCCTGAAAGACATTTGGCTTTGCATGATGTACACACGCCTCCTTGACAAGAATAAGGCGGATCTAAGCCTTGTTCTATCAGGTGATCTAAAATAGGTTCGCCTTGTGCATCAATCTCAGATTCATGTCTTTTGTTTTCTAGATGAACAATCAGTTTAGCCATGGGTTTATTACAAATTTTCTAAGTGTCAAAGTTTAAAGATAATTCTTTTGTTTTAGGGTAGGCTTGGCAGGTAAGGGTGTAGCCATCTTTAAGCTCTTGCTCGGTAAGGGCATAGTTCTTTTCTAAATGAACCTCTCCTTTTTCAACTTTGGCCTTGCAGGTACAACACACGCCTCCTTTACACGCAAAGGGCAAATCTAATCCAGAAGCATAGGCGGCATCTAAAATGCTCATTGAAGCATCTAAATATACAAAAGAACCCTGATCTGCATCTTTTGTAATATGAATAGTGGTGCCTTTTGAAATTTTAGGGTTTTTTGTGTTTGTAGCGCTTTTGTCTTCTTTTTTTGGGGGGATGCCAAACAGTTCAAAATGGATGTTTGATGGGGCAATAGATTGTTTTTCTAGCCATTCTTTCATTTGCATAGTCATCTCAAATGGGCCGCAGATATAAAAATGATTAAAAAGACTTAGGCGGTATAATTTTTTGAAAAGCGCCTCGGTGTTTTCTGGGGTAATGCGTCCTCTGTTCAGTGCACTGCCTATAAGACTACTGCTGATCATATGGTGCAGAATAATTCTGTTGGGATAGGTGTTTTTTAATCCCTCCAGATCTTCTTTAAACATAATACTTAAGGGTGTTTTGTTGCCAAAAATCAGTAGAATTTTTGATGTGTTATTGTGCGATAAAACATCTTTAATAATCGAGAGAATAGGGGTGATGCCGCTGCCTGCAGCAAAGAACGCATAGTTTTCTTCTTTTTTAGGCACACAGGTAAACTGCCCCTGAGGCGCCATAACCTCTAAAGTGTCACCTGGTTTTAAAACCCGATTGGCAAACGTAGAAAAAAGCCCATTTTTTATTTGTTTTACCCCTATTTTAAGTAAGGGTTCATCGGGCGATGAACAAATAGAGTAAGATCTTCTAAGCTCTTGGTTGTCTAAAGTTGTCTTTAAGGTTAGGTATTGCCCCGCTTTGAATACAAACTGGTCTTTGCAATGTTCAGGAATAGCAAATGTGATGCAAACAGATTCGTCTGTAAGCTTCTGAATGTCGTCGACTTTGAGTGTAAAGAACTTGGCCATCTATTGCTAAATTGCTAACTTGCACTAAACCATATCAAAGGTAAAATGTTTAATGAATATGAGCCCCGAAAGTTTAGATAAAAATTTTCAACGCAAAATTGATCGCGAAGAAAAGATAGAACCTAAAGATTGGATGCCGGATGGATACCGCAAAAATTTGATTAGACAAATTGCGCAACATGCCCATTCTGAAATCATAGGGATGTTGCCTGAAGGCAATTGGATTACTAGAGCGCCTACGCTTAGAAGAAAAGTGGCTCTTTTGGCTAAAGTTCAAGACGAAGCTGGTCATGGCTTATATTTATAT
>JAHDCS010000032.1:25594-28084 GCA_020629755.1 Flavobacteriales bacterium
GGAAGACAATGATATCAGAGGAGCACAACACATTTTATTGAACATCACTTCAGGAACAGAAGAAGAAGTGACCATGGATGAAATTGGTACAATCACCGACTTTATTCAAGATGAAGCGGGTCATGGCTTATATTTATATAGCGCAATGGAAACCTTGGGTAAATCAAGAGATCAGTCTTTGCAAGAACTCATAGACGGAAAGGCAAAGTATTCGAGCATCTTTAATTATCCCACAACATCTTGGGCCGATATTGGTGCAATAGGTTGGCTGGTAGACGGAGCCGCGATAGTCAATCAAGTGGCTTTGCAACGCACCTCTTATGGCCCTTATGCTAGAGCCATGGTAAAAATCTGTAAAGAAGAAAGTTTTCATCAAAGGCAAGGATTTGAAATTATGATGACTCTTGCCAATGGCACCAAAGCGCAAAAACAAATGGCTCAAGAGGCACTCAATAAGATCTGGTGGCCTGCCCTAATGATGTTTGGTCCTTCAGATAAAGAGTCTGTGCATTCTCAAAAAAGCATGGCCTGGAAAATCAAGCGTCAGAGTAATGATGAGTTGCGTCAAGAATTTGTAGACATGACTGTGCCGCAAGCTGAATTACTGGGTTTAACCATACCTGATCCGGATTTAAAATTTAATAAAAAAACAGGGCATTACGATTTTGGCCCCATCAATTGGGATGAGTTTTATGCTGTAATCCATGGCCATGGCCCATGTAATAAAGAACGCCTTGAGGCCAGACGCAAAGCCCAAGAAGAAGGCGAGTGGGTCAAAGAAGCCGCCTTAGCGCATGCGAAAAAACAACGTAATTTAAACGCCGCATGAAAAAAGACAATCAATGGCCCTTATGGGAGGTTTTTATCCGAAGCAAACAAGGGCTTAATCACAAACACGTTGGCAGTTTACATGCTACAGATCAGCAGATGGCCATAAAAAATGCAAGAGATGTTTATGCCAGGCGTAATGAAGGCGTTAGTATTTGGGTAGTTAAATCAGAGCATATTCATGCCTCGTCGCCCGATAAAAACGATTGCTTTTTTGATCCGGCTAACGATAAGGTGTACAGGCATCCGACCTTTTACAACATCCCAGATCAAATCGACCACATGTAATGCAAAACCAAGCGTCTTACATAACCTTTTTAACTAGGCTAGCCGATAACAACCTTATTTTAGGACATCGTTTGTCTGAATGGTGTGGGCATGGGCCAGAACTAGAACAAGACATTGCGCTTATAAATGTGGCCTTAGATCTCATTGGACAATCGCGCTTTTTATATCAAAAAATAGGCGATTTAGAGCAAAAAACAGAAGATCAAATTGCCTACTTTAGAGATGCCGGACAGTTTTACAATCTTTTGCTTTGTGAATTGCCTAATGAGCATTTTGGCACTACTATTTTAAGGCAATATTTGTATGATCAGTTTCATTATCTGGTGCTAGAGCAACTTATAAGTTCTTCTGACGAATTTTTGGTGTCATACGCAAAAAAAAGCATCAAAGAGGTTGAATACCACGTGATGCAGTCAAAAGCATGGGTGATTCGTTTAGGAGACGGTACAGAGAAGAGTCATCAAAAAATCAAAGCCTCTCTAGATAAACTATGGCCTTATACAGATGAGTTTTTTATGATGGATTCTGTAGAAGATCCTCTTTTAGAGGCAGAAAAAATAAAAAAACAATGGTTGGTTAAAGTAAACCAGACCTTAAGTGAAGCCACCCTTGAAGCGCCTGAACAAACCTGGCCGCAAAAAGGAGGCAAATGGGGTAAGCATACAGAGCATTTAGGATTTATTTTAGCAGACATGCAATTCTTACAACGTGCCTATCCAGATGCAAAAGCATGGTGAGATAAGGCAAGCCCCCAATTCTCATAAGATTAAAGTCTTCATTGATGGGTATTGTAAGATGTGTTCATCACTAGCCACCTTTGTAGGTAAAAGAGATCAGGCAAAACAGTTTGAATTTTTTGACCTGGAAAGCTTAGAAGAACATGGTTCAGATTTTGAAGACAATTCTAGGCAGAGTCTTGTGGTGATGCATCAGTCTTTTAGATTTGAGAAATCTAAAGCTGTTCTTTATATTTTGAAACATTTGGGTGAAAAATACAGTACACTCTCGAAATGTTTAAATATGATGCCGCAATCGTTTCTTGACCTTATCTACGATCTAATTAGTAAATCCAGATATTTCTTATTTGGCAAACATAAAGTTTGTGCTATCCCCACTAAAAAAGAACCACAAAAAACAAACAAGCTCTAAGACACGTAATAGCCTCTAGATTTCATATTCAACATACGTCAAAAATCTCTCTGTGAATAAACGGGAATTGTTATTCCCACCCAGGTTTAAGATACAAAATCAAAAACTAAAATCCGTTGTTTGAACGTTACTAAACGTAAATAAACGTTTGTAAATACTTGGAGTTACCCCATTTTTCATTAGCGAATCTTTCATAAACCTCATTATCATTGAATTTTAGAGATT
>JAHDCS010000086.1 GCA_020629755.1 Flavobacteriales bacterium
TTTGCTTGAACAGAACAATGAAAAAAACAAGAGTATTTGAATCAAATGATGACCACCTGTTAAACAGACTTTTGTTTTATTAAACAACACCACGGTCATATAAAACACAAGCCCTAAAATCAGCTTTGACTTTGGTTTAATTAAACCCAATACAAGCAGAGTCAGATACAGGCACACAAAACAACCTATGGCTGTATTTGATTCGGCATAGCTTAATGGATTAAGTACAGATTCTAAAAAGCCAAACTGATAATTCTGAAATATCAATTGAGTCTCTGCTGCTAAAAAAAAATGGGCTTTGTAAAGCAAAAGCAATAGGTTAACCAGCAATGCCGCATAAGCTGCTTGCCTAAACCTTAAAATAACCCCTCTCTCTACATTTAAACCCATTAATAACGACTAGATAAAACAGGGAAATCTAATACATAATCACTCTCTAAGGGTACTAACCGATCAGCTTTGCCCTCTAAAGCCATACAGGCATAACGCAATCTAAGACTATCATTGAATATTCTATTTTCATTTCTCTTTATAAATTCTGTCGCCTTTTTTGCGGCAAATGATTGCTTAAAGCATTGTTTGAGCATTGTAACATCTGATGGGTAGCTCGTTTGGCAATACTCATAACTATACAATAAATCTCTAGCCAAGGCTTGGTAAGCTCTATAGGCAATGCCATGAGCAGTGACTCTGTACGCATGATGCTTTTCTAAAAGCTCCTTACCTGCCCATTGCCAAGTGTTGCCTTCTTTAATCCAAAGGGCTATGTGGCACTTTGGCGGATCAGGCGCAAAGAGTTTCCAGTCTTGATGAAAAAAAGTACGTACGTATCCAAAGACCCAAGGATTTAAAAACTTGGGTGTATATTTGCCTTGGGTAAAATAAATCATACTAAATCCAAAGTGTAGTACGAAATATCCGGCCAAAATAATAACTAAAATATGCTTGACTCTCTTAGATGCTTTCAATAGAGCAAAATAAAGATGAAATCTAAAGAATACCTGATAATATTTCTATTAAATCTACTTGTGATGCAAGTAGAACTCACAGGCCCTCGTATTCTAGCCCCTTTTTTTGGCGCTTCTTACTTAATTTGGGCCTCTATGATTTCTGTTATTTTTATGGCGCTCTCTGCAGGCTATTTTTATGGCGGAAAAATAGCCTTTCAAAATACAGCCTTAGGCCACTTATTTTTATTCTTATTTTTTAGCTCTTTCACTCTAGCACTTACTGCTTTTGTTAAAGATTATCCGCTTCATTTTGTATTTAAAATACCTCTACCTTTAGCTATCAAAGCACTAGTCGCTACTTTGATACTTTTTTTTGCACCCTGCTTTTTAATGGCAACCTGTATTTTTTGGTGTTCTAATCATATACTTTCTACGTCAAAAAACCGGGCAAAAACACTAAGCCGTATTTTTATATTAGGTGCACTAGGCGGGTTATCTGGCATTTGGCTTACCGTACTTTTTATATTACCCACATTTGGCTGCGAAACCTCTCTGATCATCGCAGCTGTATCTTGTGCATGTCTTTGTCTGATATCCCTAAAACCTACGAAATTAAATGCCCTTTTTTTAGTTGTCTGGATTGGGGCTTTAGTGTATAGTATTTTACATCCCCCCACAAAAACCTTTATCGATAAAGATTCACTCTACCAGCGCATTATTGTATTTAACGATAAAAAAACAAACACCAAAGTCTTGCAGCTTAATCATCATATCAATGCAGCCCACTATACCCATAAAAATGATTTAGTGTACAAATACAATCGTTTTTTAGCGCAACAAATTTTAAAAGATTCTAGTTCTGCTTCTGTTTTAATTTTAGGGGGAGGAGGGCTTTCACTCAGCCATTATCTCTCTACAAAAAACAAAGATCTTCATATTGATGTCGTCGAAATTGATCATACACTTTTAGAAACTGTACAACAAGAATTTAATCTTAAACTTGGCAAGAATGTCTCGCTCTTTACGGCTGATGCTCGATATTTTTTAAATGAAACAAAAAAGACATACGATGTGATTGTTTGGGATGTGTGTTCTGCTCCGAAACAAATTCCTGATCATTTAACAACCATTGAAGTGGCAAGACTCTCAAAAAATGCTTTGTCTGACAAAGGTTTAATATACGCCAACATATTAAGCAATCTTAGTGGGCCTTCGTCTAAGTTTTTTTATTCTTTTTATAAAACTTACGCTGAAGTATTTGAGCATACTGCTATGCATCCTTTAGAAGGAGATTTATACAAACAGATGCAAAATGTCATCTTAGTGGCCAGCAAAGAAAAAATTGATGGCGCTTTTATTACACCAACACAAACACAACTCACATCTTCTTATGTGTTTACTGACGCGCATGCTTTTGGATCTTTTCTGTAACGAGAATACTTTTTAAAGCCTCGATTTGGCTCTGAGGCAGTTAAAAAATAAGTGAATGTCTTTTTTTTTATTGTAAAATCAATTTTAGCGTAACTAAACAGTTAATAGTTCGTAACACAGGGTCTAACTAAAACATGATGACTCTTTTTAAATCCTTCTTAACTTGCCTTTTATTTTGTATGGCAAGTTGTTTTTTTGCACAAAGCCAAGCAGAAAAATGTGCCAGTGATGCCGTACATCAGAAATTACTATCGACAAATCCGAATTATGCCAAAGCATTAAAGGAACATCATCAAAAAGTAGATCAAATTCTTCAGAATCAGACCTTGCAAAAAAATGAAAATGAAGAATTTGTGATTCCGGTTGTGGTACACATTATACATAAAGGCGAAGCTCTTGGGCAGGGATCTAATATTTCTCAAGCACAAGTGATGAGTGCTATAAACTCTATGAATGACGCCTATGCTGGTGATTTTTCTTCATCGAGCCCTGATACCAAGATGAGATTTTGTTTAGCGAAAAGAGACCCTGAGTGTAACGCTACAAATGGCATTATAAGAGTCAACGGAAATGTAGTAAGTGGATATAGTCAATACGGCATGGTATATCAAGGCGCATTAGAAAATGAAACAGAGGTTAAAAATTTAAGCAAATGGCCAAAAGAACTTTATTATAATATTTGGGTTGTAAGTGAAATTAACGATAATGATGGTGGCGGAGGCGTTCAAGGATTTGCATATCTAGCCCCAGCTAGCACCACTAATGATGGGGCTGTGGTTATGTTCAATTCATTCGGGTACGATCCGAATGGCAGTTTAGGCTACAATCTTAAATCTTATACCAGACATAACATCACCACCATTCACGAAGTTGGTCATGGCATGGGTTTGTACCATACCTTTCAAGGCGATTACTCTCAAAGTGGTCAGCCTATTTGCCCTTCTGATGCTGTGTGTGGTGTTTCGGGGGATTGTGTAGACGATACTAGACGACATAGAAGAGACTACGGTTGTGCCTCGGGAGAAAATCAATGTGATGCAGGTAATCTTACTGAGATTTCTAATAATTTTTTAAGCTATTCCTCAGACGAATGCCAAACCAATTTTACCCTCGGACAAAAACAAAGGATGCGTGCGACTATTCTAGCCTCTCGTTCTGGCCTTTTAAACTCTTTAGCATGTGTAGATCCTAACCAAAGCGGATCTGTCACGCAAGCCAACTGTACCCCACAAACACAAGATTTAAATAACTTTTTTGGTTTTGGTATTTATCGCGTTACATTAAACAATATTGATGTTGCCTCTAGTTCAGCTGTAGATGAGGGAGGATATACCGATAGAACCTGTTTATTTTCAA
Organism: Flavobacteriales bacterium; assembly: GCA_020629755.1. Lineage (GTDB taxonomy): Bacteria > Bacteroidota > Bacteroidia > Flavobacteriales_G > JALEGO01 > JAHDHZ01. The sequence continues at coordinate 3,738 of JAHDCS010000086.1, forward strand.
CAGAACTTCAAAGCAATACGTCTTACACCATTCAAATTAAAAATGGGTACAATAACGAAAATGTTAAAGCCTATATTGACTATAATAATAATGGTGATTTTAACGGTGCAAATGAAGAAATCTTCTCAAGCAACAATAGTACAAACCACCAAGGCAGTTTCACTACCGTTTCAAATCCAAGAACCAATACCCCTCTTAGGTTGAGAATTATTTCTGATCGATCAAGTAATACAATCACAGGACCTTGCTATATTCCTCAAACGGGTCAAGTCGAAGATTATTCTGTTTCTTTTGCGCAAACTACAAACCCTTGCATTGGGTTTAGCATAGCGCTAAACGCAACTCATGAATCTCTATTAAACGCCAATGATGGCAGTATTACGTCTTCACTTACAGGCGGAACTGCTCCGTTCTCTTACTTATGGAGTAATGGCAGCACGCAAAACAACCTTTCAAACCTCTCTGCCGGAGCCTATAGTGTTACCGTTACAGACGCCAACGGATGCAGCGCCGCAAAACAAGCAACCATCCAGGCAGGTGAAAACCCTTGTATTGGGTTTAGCATGTCGCTAAACGCAACTAATGAATCTCTATTAAACGCCAATGATGGAAGTATTACGTCTACACTCACAGGCGGAACTGCTCCGTTCTCTTACTTATGGAGTAATGGCAGCACGCAAAACAACCTTTCTAACCTCTCTGCAGGAGCCTATAGTGTAACAGTTACGGACGCCAACGGATGTAGCGCCACAAAACAAGCAACCATTCAGGCAGGTGAAAACCCTTGTATTGGGTTTAGCATAGCGTTAAACGCAACTCATGAATCTCTATTAAACGCCAATGACGGAAGTATCACGTCTTCTGTTACAGGCGGAACTGCTCCGTTCTCTTACTTATGGAGTAATGGCA
>JAHDCS010000033.1 GCA_020629755.1 Flavobacteriales bacterium
AGAATGGTGTAGCTTATATTTTTGGTTCAGATTATTCTAAAGGTGGGGCTATACTTTTAGATGTGGCAACGAATCCTATGCAGCCCATTGAATTAGGAGTGTTTGATGAGTTTTATTTGCATGATGGTATGGTTCGGGGGGATACTTTATGGGGATCTGCCATTTTCAACGGATTCAATTTAGCGATAGATGTTTCTCAAAAGTTGAGCCCTCAAATTATTTCTTTGTGGGATACGCCTGATAATTTCACCCACAATTGTTGGATTTCAGATGACAACACTACAATTTTTACTACAGACGAAGTGAATGGTGCTACTGTGGCTTCTTATGACGTTTCTGATTTGGGTGATATTGAATTACTAGACACTTATCGTTCTAATCCAGGAACCTCTTCTGCCCCACATAACACCCATTTTTTAAACAATTATGTCATTACGTCTTATTATAGGGATGGTCTTACAGTTGTAGACGTGCAAAATCCTCACAACATGATTGAAGTGGCTAATTTTGATACGTCTCCTTTAACCGGATCAGGGTTTGATGGCTGTTGGGGCGCTTACCCTTGGCTACCTTCAGGTAATGTCTTAGCTACGGATGTAGATAATGGATTGTTTGTTTTAGGTGTAAATTACCAAAGAGCCTCTTATTTAGAAGGCTTAGTGATAGACAGTGTCTGCAATGAACCTCTAGAAGGGGTATTGGTCGAAATTGTGGGCGATGTCGCAAGTAATTATTCAAATGTTCAAGGCGAGTATGCGACAGGAATGGCGTCTTCTGGATTGTATGTGGTTCGATTCTCAAAGTTTGGATACCAGACAAAAGAGATAGAAGTGAATCTAACACAAGGGCAAACATCCTTTTTAAATTTATCTATGCAGCCAGTAAACGAGCTTGTAAATGTAGAATTTGAAGTGCTTAATGCTATAACAAACGCGCCTTTGCCAAATGTGAGTGTTCGCTTAGAATCAAGTGATGTATCTTACACGCTTACAACAGATAACCAAGGGCAGATAAATAAATGCAATGTTCTAGAAGGGCTATATGACATTTATCTCTCACAATGGGGTTTTGTGGGAGAGTGTAGTTTAAATGTGTTTATTGAGTCTTCCAATTCTGAGTTTGACTTTCAACTCAATCAAGGCTATTCAGATAATTTTAATTTTGATTTAGGCTGGGATGTTGATTTTACTGCAAGTAGTGGTGTATGGGTCAGAGAAAAGCCTATAGGTACAGATAATGGAGCTGGGTCTTTCTCTAATCCTAATTCAGATAGTGATCAAGATTGTGGAGATTTTGCTTTTATTACTGGAAACAAGCAAGGGGCACCCTGGGAGGCCGATGTAGATGATGGCATCACAACGCTAAAATCACCTATAATCAATTTATCGATCTATCAAAATCCGGTATTAGAATTAGATTTTTGGTTTCATGCCTTTAACGTTCAAAACACAAGTCCTTTAAATGATAATCTTGAGTTTTATCTGCTTTCAGCCTCTGATACATTTTTGTTGAGCAGCTTTGATAGCACGTTTATTGACACGCTTTGGCAGGCTTACAGCTTTGATTTAGCAAATCTTACTTTGCCTAATACACAGGTGCAGCTTCTTGTGAAAATTGAAGATCAAGATCCTGGCAATATTTTAGAGGCAGGAATCGATAACTTTCGAGTATCTGGAACTATTATTTCTTCAAATCAGAAGGGCTTGCAAATGCCAATTATGAATGTGTTTCCTAATCCTGCGCAGGATTATTTTTTAGTTGAGCTTTCGGATCCATCAAATATAGTGGTCTACGACTATAGAGGTAAAAAAGTCTATGACAAAGAATATCCTGCTTCAGGACTGAAACAAATATCTACTAATAGTTGGTCTAAAGGAATCTATCTGGTTAAGGTGCGCTCAACAATTTTAGACTATACTGAATATATAAAAATAGCTGTGCAATAAAAACGCGGCAGTTTTTAAACAAGAGTTATAAGAGAGATTATTTAAGCAATTTTTGACAAATCCATTAAGACGGTATCAATAGATGTTTTCATTGTTTGATTTGTTGCCGTCCATTCACTATCCATAGCACAAGACTCAATTTTAGATAGTGAGGCTTCAAAATCTTTGAGCCCTAAGAGTTTAGCTGTTCCATTTAACTTATGGGCTACTTTTTTTATGCGCTCAAGATCCTGTTCTGGCTTTGAAATTATAGATAGCGCCTCTTTAAGCTCATTTTGATAAATCAAAATGAGCTCTAAAACGGTTTGTTTGTCACAAGCCAAAAAGTCTTGAACCTTTTTAAAGTCTATCGCGCCCAATGTTTATTTAATAAACTTAAGTGAGCCTAATAATTCAGGCATATAGGTTTTGCTGATCGGGATGGTGTTGTCTCCAATTTTAAGAATTTCATGATCAATTTCTTCAATTTTATTGATATTGACAATGAAAGATCTATGAATACGAATAAGATTAGAATCCGGAATGGCTTTTAAAAAATCCTTCATGCTTGTGTTGATATGGTAATTTTGATCTGATGCATAGATAGAAATAAATGTATTGTTGGCTTTCACATACATAATGTCATCTAATTTAACCCTTTTCCAGATACGTTTATGCTTAACAAAGATGCTTGTCAGATCATTTTTTGATCTAGCTACTTTTTTATCATATTGAATAAAACGTTCAATAGACTCTTCAAATCTTTGATAAGAAATGGGTTTGGCTAAAAAATCTATCGCATTAAATTCAAAAGCGTCAAAGCTATACTCTTTATTTTGTGAGACTAAAATAAACGGGCTTAAGTTAGACCTGTTTTTTAAAAAACTAAATCCATCCATTTTAGGCATTTCTACATCTAGAAAAATAAGATCAACATCGTATTTATCGATTTCATTGGAGGCCTCTTCTCCCCCCCCAAAACTTTTAGACAGACTAAGATTGGGGTGTGCCTCAATATGCCCTTCTAAAACTTTTATTGCAACTTTGTCATCGTCAATGATTACACATTTTTTATTCATAAAAGCAAACATATAAAAAATAAGAGAAGTTCAAAGAGTACATTTTAAGAGAATAATCAATTAGGTTAAAGTAGGTACATTAAACCTTCATAAGAGCACTTGATCTGTATGGAGTGCTTGGGCTTAAAGGAGAGTTGAGTTTAGAAATAAGTTTTAAAATATAGTTGTATGCATTAATTCTGCCAAGCGGATTTTTTGGGATATAACCATCAGCTCCAGCATGAAAAATTTCAGCCGTAATATGTATATTATTTTGTTCACTTAAGAAAATAACTTTTAAGTCGCTAAATTTTTCTTTGAGCCAAACCATTAGGTCATATCCATTAGTGATTGTTTCATTGTAGTGTGTTTGATCAATATTTCCATCTAAACAATAGTCAAGCAAAACAAAATCAGGACGAGTATGTTTACACGCCTTTATACATTCATCTATGCTAGAAAAACTGTAGAGATTAAACTTTGGAAAACCAGATTCTGAACGCTGTCTAAAGAACTTTGTAAGTAAAAACCTGTAAGACTCAGAGTCTTCAACTATAAAAAGATTAAATGGAGTCATTAAAATTACTTCTTCATTAAGATATAAAAAATAAGAAACTCTTGTTTGTAAATCGTGTAAAATGCCTAATTTTGGGCGCTAAGCTACTTTTTTTGGACGTAAAAAAAACATCGTACTTAAATTTAGACGGATGCATTATTGTTGATGATAGTGATTCTTCTCTTTTTTATTTAAGAAAATTACTAGAAACTGTTTTACCGAAAGACCGGATTTATTGCTTTAGTTCTTTTGAAGAATTGTGCAATAATAGTCAACCCATAAAGAACCGTTCAGAGCAAGAAATCTGGCTAACGATTATAGATCTCAACTTACATGACAAAAGTGGGTTAGATGTATTTGAGTGTATATTAGAGAAACAAAAAAAAACATCCACACTAAATGTGATTATTTCTGCTCAGTTTAGCCAGTCCGATAAAAAAAAGATTCAACTATTTAATGAGAAGCACAACATAAATCTTTGTGCTGTACATAAGCCGATGACAAAAAAACATTTGGAGACGCTTATGGTTTCTTTGGAAGGAAAAGCTTAAAAGTAGTCCCTTCAGATAAAACCGATTCCACTTTAATCTTACCATTTAATTTCTTCACTCCTCTTTTTACAATGGAAAGCCCAATGCCTGTACCTAATTTTTTTCTTGGCTTTTTAAGCATGTAAAAAGGCTGAAAAATTTCTTCCTTTTTGTTTTCGGGTATTCCAGGGCCGTTATCAGAAATAGAGATAATATTAGAAGATTTAGAATAGCTTATCCCTACTTTAATATGCGCACCTTCATTTTTATCATTGTGTTTAATGGCATTTGAAATTAAGTTGTTTGAAATTTGCTCTAAGATTCTAGCATCACTTTCAATATTTACGTTTTGATCTATTAAATTGATAAGCTTGCATGCACTATTATAAAAAAGACGATCCCAGATCTGATCAAAAAAATCTTTAAGATTAAATATGTTATAGTGCACAATATCTAATTCAAGTTTAGCATAGTTATAAACATCATCAATGAGCCTTAATGCAGCATCACTGCTTTTTTTAATGTAAGCAGAAGCTTCTTTAATCTCATCATGTTCAAGAGTACTATTCAATAAAATATCACTAATCCCTTTAATACTCGTAATAGGTTCTTTTATATCATGAGTAATGAAAGAACTATATAGTTTGATTTGTTTGTTTTGGTCTTTTATTTTTTTATTGAGTCGTTGGAGTTGCTCATTTTTAATAATAGAGAGGTTTTTTTGGGTTTGAACATTTTGCATGTAATTATACACTGGTGTTTGATCCACTATACATAACGAAAATACATTCTCTTCAATCTTTTCTATGATAAAATCATAAAACCCACGTTTATTATCAAACTCAAACTCAACCATTTTTAGCTCTATAGCTTCTTTTGAGTTAAAGATGTTTTCTTTTAAACTTTCTAAAATATAGATCTGATCAAAAATTGAATTAGTTTCAGAGAATGAAAAAATAGAAGAGCAAGTAGAAAGCAAGTGTCCGTTTTTATCAAATAAAATAATCTGAATAAACGACGTATATCTGTTTTTTATTTGTTGAAGATCAAGAACCATCTATCAAACGTTCAGCCATTGTTGCAAATGCTTCGTCTACATGCTTGTTTTTTTTAGCACTTGTATAATAGTCAAAAGTAATATCCTTTTTAATTTTCTCTAAAGTTTCCTTGTCAATCAAGTCTGTCTTGTTGGCAATGGTAATGATTTTAATGTTAGGAATTTTCTTGCGCAGAGAAGTGATTTGATGCGTGAAATTATCAAAAGTATTTATCCTAGATAAATCCGCCACAAAAATACATCCGTGAGCACCAAGGTAATAACTTTCAGAAATCTTTGTGAAGTTAGCTTCGCCTGCGATATCCCAAATAAGTAAATTCACTGTGCCTTTAGGGGTCGCGACTTCTTTTTTATCGACTTTAACCCCAATAGTCGATAGGTACTCATCGTCAAAAACATTTTGAACATATCGTCTCACCAAAGAAGTCTTCCCAACACCAATACGCCCTACCAAAATAATTTTTTTACTTACAGTAGCCATTACTATTTAAAATATTGATGTAATAATGAAGAGATTTGGGCTTGGGTTTTTTCAGTAATCTCTTGTTTAGAAACCAAAGGGATAAGTTTTTCTGCCACTTCTAAAAAGTAATCTTGTAATTTTGATGAAATTTTGGCAGCTGTTAAGCTGTCTACGACAGCAACTAAGTAGTAGCGTTCAAAGGAATGCATAATTAACTCAAAACCACTGTACGAAATCGTGTCAAGGTCTTCGTTTTTTTTATGAAAAGCCGCCTCTGAAAAGCTTTTTATTGCCGTAAGCATACCCGATACGACATCAGCATCTACAGGTTTGTCTTCATCAGAATAACGCCCCATTAAAAGCCCTGATTTTTTTTCTATCACAAAAAAATGATCAATATCTAACTTTTGATCAAACCCTTGCTTTTTTTGTTTTTTAAACATAGAGCTTAAACGCCCAAATGAAAATAGTTTTTTGCTGGTTTGATTTATATTATCAGTCATGCGCGTAATTTCAGCTTTGATATATTTACGCATCAGTTTACCAAAGTAAGGGCTGAGAATATCAATAACATCTTCTTTTGACTTTTCAATGAGTTTACTAAATTGATCTGTCGTATTAATCTGCTGATCTAACTCGTTAAGCAAGTCTTTTAAATCAGAGAGTTTCTTTTTGTACAGCAACAATTCATCGTCAAACAGAAGTTCTTTAAGATCTTCTATTTTTTTGTCCGCATCATTGGCTTGGGTAGCGGTGCTACTTTTTCTGTCCATTTTGAAGTTTTTGCCCAAGCTTAACAAGGGTCTTTCCGAGAGCTGTTTTATCGGCAGTATTAGCTTCTAGATTGTCTACTCTTTTTAAAAGATTGTTTAGGTCGTTTTTTTGAGTCTCTTTAAGTGCGTTAAGTTCTTTAAAGAATTTTCTGGAAGACTGATCTTGCTGCTCAAGTAATGTATCAATTAAAGACCTAAGTTCAGTTAATTGCTGTTTGAAATCATGTATTTCATCACCGAAAATAATGTCTTTAACGGCGTCTAATTTTGTTGTTTGTTTCATGTCAGACATGATTTAAGTCTTTTGAGATGCTATAAATATAGTGTGAACTTACATATATGTCAAGTTTTCCATCTTTTTTTACACATTGGTTTGGTAATCAATTTCTAAACTTTACAGGTAAAAATTTTAATAATTCAACATCTTTCTTACTTTTGAAGGTATCAAATTATACCTCTATGGGCGATCAATCTACAACTATTGACGATTTTAACGATGATCTGAATGAGCAAGAACTTCAAAATATAGAAGAAAATATTGCAGAACAACTTCCTCAAAATAATCACTACTATTTTGATCAAAGCCAGTCGTTTTTAGACAATCTTACAGCATTTTTTAAAAAGTACCGTCCTGGTAAAATTAAACACGCAAAGGCTTTAGCAAAAGAATATAAGGGGCAAGAAGAAGAAGTTTTAGATTATCTATACTACAAATACGTGACTAGAGTAAATGCCTTAGTAAATAAGAAAAGAATCCCACCTTTTAGACCAGGAGAGCGTTTGGCACCTAGAATAGGCGATACGCAAATAGATAACACTTCTCGCCGTTTAACCCCTGGTCCAAGAAAAGTTATGACTGATCTTCCAGAAGGAAACCATGAGAGCTTTGAAGAACATCTAGATGACTCCACTACAAAGCCCAAGAAATCGGGTGTACTTAAGTGGCTTATCCTTGTTTTAATTATTGGAACGCTAGCCGCATTGGGGTATTTCTTTAAAGATAAATTTATGGGCGCTTCTTCAGCAGACAACCCTGAAGCAACAACTTCAGAAGAAGTGATTGAACAGCCATCTGAAAAAATCCCTCAAAAATCTGAAGAGCAAATACAAGCTGAGAAAAAAGCATTTGAAGACGAACTTAAAGAGGCTAAAACTGCAGAAGATTCAGCTGCTATTATTGAAAAAAGATTAGACGGTAATTAAGCGTTTTTTATTGACCTCTTTTTCTTTAATGTGCCTCTAGCCAGTTAACACCTGTGCCCATATCTACCTCTAAAGGAACTGGTAAATCTGCTGCAGATTCCATGGTTGATTGCACAATCTTTTTAACTTTATCAAGTTCTGGTTTATAAACATCAAACACTAATTCATCGTGTACTTGTAAAAGCAATTTAGATTTTGTTTTTTCTTTTAAAAGCTTATAGTAAACAGCAATCATAGCCCTTTTAATAATATCAGCTGCAGAGCCTTGTATAGGCGCATTAATCGCATTTCTTTCTGCATGAGCTCTTACAATTGAATTATTAGAATTGATGTCTTTCAAATAGCGCTTACGTCCAAAAATAGTTTCGACATAGCCCTGTTCTTTTGCCAACGCTTGAATATCTGATATGTACTGTGAAATACGAGGATATTCTTTAAAATAGGCTTCTATAATCTGAGCAGCCTCTTTACGAGGAATCCCAATAGATTTTGCCAATCCAAAAGGTGTTTGGCCATAAATAATACCGAAATTCACTGCTTTTGCCTTAATACGCATAGAACGTTCAACCTTTTTAATGTCGACCCCAAATATTTTAGACGCTGTAGAAGCATGAATATCCTTTCCAGATTTAAAGGCCTGAATCATATTCTCATCCCCACTTAAAGCTGCAATAATACGTAGTTCAATTTGAGAGTAATCAGCCGCAAGTAATATATAATCACTGTCTTTGGCAATAAAAGCCTTTCTAACCATTTGTCCCTCCGTTGTTTTAATAGGTATATTTTGAAGGTTTGGTTTTACAGAACTCAATCTGCCTGTAGAAGCTATGGTCTGCATATATGAAGTATGAATGCGATCTGTTTTTACTTTGGCTAGTAATGGCAAAGGGTCTACATACGTATTTTTTAACTTTCGCAAGGCTCGGTATTCTAAAATAGAGCTCATAATTGGATGAGCATCTCTTAGAGATACCAAAACATCTTCTGAAGTGGCATACTGCCCTGTTTTCGTTTTTTTAGGTTTGTCTACAATTTTTAATTCGTCAAATAATACGTTGCCTAATTGCCGAGGTGAATCTAAATTAAAATCTTCTTTAGCATAAGACTTAATCTCTTTTTCAAGCGCTAAAAGTTTACTCTCTAACTCTTTTGAATAATGACTCAGCATATTTTTATCTAAGCGAATTCCTTCTGCCTCCATGCCTGAGAGAACTGATATGAGAGGCATTTCAAGATCAAAAAATAAATTTTCAAGCCCCCTTTCTTTAAGTTTTGGCGCTAAAAAAGATTTAAGCCTAAGGGTAATGTCAGCATCTTCACAGGCATAATCTTTGACTTCAGACGGCAAAAGAGAGGCCATCGTTTTTTGATTCTTCCCTTTTTTCCCGATTAAGGTTTCAATTGAAATCGGACGATAATTCAAATAACTCTCTGAGAGTATATCCATGGAGTGCTTACTATCAGGACGCAATAAATAATGTGCAACCATCGTATCAAAATAGGGGGTAGCCACCTGAATACCATATTTCTTAAGTATATTCATGTCATACTTAAGGTTATGGGCTATTTTTAAGATTTTAGGATGTTCTAATAAAGGCTTTAAAGCTTCTAGATGCTCAAGATTATGTTCTGTAATTGGCAGATAATAGGCTTCCTGTTCTTTTAAAGAAAAAGCAATGCCTAAAAGTTCTGCTGTGTGTGTGTCAAGACCAGTGGTTTCTGTGTCAAAACAAAATTCACTGCAGTCTTTCAAAGCCTTACATAATTGGTTAAATTTTTCTTTGGCATCTACCAATTGGTAGTCTTGTTTTTCGGCCGTAAACGCTTTAAAATCTGAAACATCATCTTCAGCTTCTAAGGATGGTTCAGTCAGTGCGCTGGTATCAAAAATAGAGAGCTGACTTTGTACTTTTTTTTGGGTTGAGGCTGCAATTTGCTCGCCTAGAATTCGTTTTGAAAGGGCTCTAAACTCAAGCTCTGAAAAAACCATTTTTAAGGCCTCTTTATTTGGTTCCTCTAGGCGCAACTCTTCTGCATTAAATGAGATTGGAGCGTCTAAAATAATAGTCGCTAAAATTTTTGATACTTTGGCTTGTTCTTTGTTGTTGGCAATTTTTTCGCCTAGTTTTCCTTTGACCTCATGTGCGTTTTCAAGTACGTTTTCAAGGGTCTTGTATTGCGCTAAAAGTTTTTTAGCTGTTTTTTCTCCTACACCCGGAATGCCAGGGATGTTATCAACGGCATCCCCCCATAGGCCAAGAATATCAATCACTTGAGAGGGATGTTCAATGTCAAATTTCTCACAAATTTCATTGACACCCCACACCTCAGAGGGTTTTCCAAATCGACCAGGTTTGTACATAAAGGTTCTATCGTTTACCAGTTGCCCATAATCTTTATCAGGGGTCATCATATAGGTGGTGAACCCCTCTTGGTAGGCTTTTACACTAAGGGTGCCAATTAAATCATCTGCTTCATAGCCTGGTAATTTAATCACCGGGATATTAAAGCCTTCTACAATTTTTTCGATATAAGGTAATGCCAACTTAATGTCTTCTGGCGTTTCTTCTCTATTTGCCTTATAATCTGCATAAATAGCCTCACGCGTGTCTACTGATCCGGGCATGTCAAATACCACTGCCAAATGTGTAGGTTTTTGTTTTTGAATCACTTCATAAAGCGTATTTGTAAACCCGTACTGTGCTGAGGTATTTAACCCAGCCGAGTTAATTCTATGGTTTTTTGCAAACGAGTAGTAGGCCCTATAAATTAAGGCGTAGGCATCTAGTAAAAAAAGTTTTTTTTCCAATAATGTGAGCTTTATTTGCTAAGTTAATCAGAATACAACAGTTCTTAATGTTTTTTTTGAGCCGGGAACCTGCGCTTAGCCTTTAGTGTTTGTTTTTTCAACTTGGCTTACTAAGCCTTGCGGGGTCTTTGCTTTTCGCAAAGCCTCCTTAGACTAAGGGCGCCTAAGTTTTAAAATCCAAACAGCTATCGGCACGCTCAGGGCTATTTTTATACTTGCCAAAAGCATTTATTTGTCTAAATTTGTGTCACTTTAAATGCCCAGGTGGCGGAATTGGTAGACGCGCTGGTCTCAAACACCAGTGGAGCAATCCGTGTCGGTTCGAGCCCGACCCTGGGTACTTTTTGCGGTTTTCTTGACTTTTAAGAAAATCTAAAAATGACTTAAAAACCCCTTATTTAAAGGGGTTTTGTCTTTTCTAGTCTTTTTGGCTCACATAGAAATGTAAAAAATAATGGCACAGATAATGGCACAGTTGTATCTTTGTGCTATGGCTGCAGTACATTTTAAATTGAGATCTTCTACCGTGTATTTAATCATTGGCATTGGCAATGCACAAAAATACCGCAGAAGTACCGGAATCAAGTTGAGTAATCCACAACAATGGTCAGCCTCAAAAGAGCGCATCAAAGTGGATATTGCCAATCCTTTGGCCACTACCTTAAACAAGAAACTGACCGATTTAAAGAGATACATGCAAGACCGCTGTACGGAACTACAAACCGAAGGCGTCTTTTTAACCAAAGAAAAGCTCGATGTATTCTACGATCGCTTTGAGAATCATGTAGGCCACTTAGGGATTAATAAAAACCTATTGAGTACTTATGTTGAAGACTACTTGAACTACATTGCAACCACCAAAAGATCTAAAGGAAGAAAACTAAAACCTAGAACATTGACAGGTATTAAAACTAGTTTGGGTTTTTACAATCGTTTTGAGCAAGAGAACGGAGCGGTTCAATTAAAGGACATTAGCACAGACTTGTATGTTGCCTTACTAAATTTCTCAGAAGCAAAAGGCTATACCCAAAATTACTTTGGTACGCATGTGAAAAATCTAAAACCTTTTTTTCAGTATTTGATTGATCAGAAGGGCTTGAATTTACGCAATTACAGAGCTCAAGATTGGGAAGTGCTCTCAGAAGAAGTCAATGAAATTTACCTTACAGAAGAAGAGCTAGAGAAAATCTACCGGCTCGATTTATCTGATCAGACTGATGTAGTGAATAGAACACGCGATTTGTTTATGATTGGAGCCAATACAGGTCTTCGGGTTTCGGACTACAACAAATTATCAGATAAGCACATCATCAATGAAGATGGGCGCAAAATCTTTAAAATTGTTCAGCAAAAAACAGGGCATGAGGTTTTTATACCAGTAAAACCTGTTGTAGAAGAAATCTTGGAAAAGTATGAGGGCATACCTAGAAGTGTTCCGGAACATAAAATGAATAAGATCCTAAAAGACTTAGGTGATTTAGCGGGGCTAGACGATGAGGTCTTTGTGAGTAAAACCGTAGGAGGCGTCAAGAAAGAAACGGCTTATAAAAAGTATGAACTCATCAAGAATCATACAGGCAGAAGATCTTTTTGTACCAATGCCTACTTGGCGGGTTTAGATAGTTTATCGATCATGGCTATATCAGGCCATACCAGCGAGAAGAACTTTTTAAAATACATTAAGGTGACCAAGAAGCAACAAGCCATTCGGATGCTGAGCCATCCCTTTTTTACCAAGAAAATGGTCTAATGTAAAAAGCGCCTATAGACTTCGAAAAAGTCTTCGTCAATCATCAATTCCTGTAATGTTAATCTGATAAATGTCGGGTTCTCTCTGATTTTCTGCCTTTTCCATAAGCCCTAATTCTCTAGCAATAATATTTTGCTGAAAAACACCCACAGCAGCATAGGTGTATTTTTGATCATAGATGATGCTTTCAATTTGTTTGATGAGGTGTTCAAAGTCTTCCCCTTGATTTTTAAGATTGCTCAGGCTTTCCCAGCTGCAATAACCACAATAAAGCGCTACTCCTATTTTGGTAAAAGGCCTTGTGATTTCAAGGTAAGAACCCTGCTTGTTTGTCTTGCTTCTGTTTTGAACAGGATTGCTGGCACACCACTCAAAGTAGGCATTTGCTTTTTGCCTGAGTTCTTCTGGGCTTTTGATTTTAGAAGATTTACCTGGATTTTTTGCCAGTTTCCAATATTGATTGCCTTTAGGGGCTGCCATAAGGTAAGGGTTAAAGGTTAAACATGATTGGTGGTATTCCACCAGTAATAAAAATCATCAAAGCAGGTAGCCACATAATAAATAGCGCCACTTTCCTCGATGCGTTTTTTGTACGCAAGCTGTGCTTTACGCATTCTGTCTTTTCCGTACTTCACTTCAATTTTGATGGTTCTGCCGTTTTTTCCAATGGCATGAATATCGGCAGTGCCCAGTGTGCCAGAAGACTTTCGGTAATAGCCTTTTTGAATAATGTTGCCAAGGCTGGTGGCTTTCTTTTTGGCGGGTACATAGGTACCCATAGAGTTTACGCGTTCAGCAAAATAACCAGATAGGTTAATGTAATCTATAATGCAGTGGGTAAGTCCATTGGTACTTTTATCAGAATACTTAGCTCTTGGAATGGCATGAGTAGGTAAAGAAGGGTACTGCTTTCTTTGGGCTTCTTCTTTGAGCTTTTTTAAGATGAGAATGGGTTTCATGCAGCGATTGGATTAAATTGAAACAACAAGCCTTTGGTATTTTTCAAAAGGCCATACTTTAAACCAGAAGAAAAGGTTTTCATGCCCCAAAAGGTGTCGTCTTTGGGTTTACCCAGCAGAAAAGCACTGCGGTTTATAATATGATCTCGATGCAGTTCTACTTCTTCTTTAAAGACTTCGGTAAGACAGGTATTTAAATCGTTTAAGAAATGGTTTTGATTATTTTCTGGATGTGTAAAGAATAAACCGCCCAACTTCCCATAGCCTACCATTAGTAAAGCCAATTCCTCTTCTTCTTTAATGCGCTCTTGCATCATCTGCTCTTCCATGAGCTGCATTTGTGCTTCTTGCTCATCAGCTTCACTCTCACCTATTTTTTGTTCACCTTCATTTTCTAAAACATCTAAAGGAGCCTCTCTTCTCTTTTTTCTGAACAAACGCCAATCTTGGGTAATTAAAAAATCCGCCAGGTCAGCTCCATTTTCTCTGTCTTTGTCTAACACCTCATCGGCATGCTGTTCTAAATAATCATACATGGTAAAAGAAGTATCTGGGAATACCTTTTCTAATTGCTCCACTTTTTTAGACCAAAGCGCAAAGGCTCTTCCATCGGTAGAAAGATCCGCAAAGACATACACATCTCTTCCTTGTAGTACTTCACATTTCTCCTTATTAAAACTGCTCAAGTTATACACTGCAAGCCAGAGCAGGTCATGCTCACTTTTTGGAATGCCAAAATACAAACTGGCATACAAAGCTGTCTTGGGAGCTTCTACCAGTGCAATGGGGTTTGAAGGAAATTCTTTGAGTAGATGCGCGCCAAAAAAGGCGGTAACCTTCTTGTCTTGCTTGTGGTAATCTAGTAGCCAACTGGGCACATCTTTTCCTTCCTTCTTTAGTTCTTTAAAAAAGATGCCGTGAATAAAAGTGGTCTGTGTGGTCTTGTTCTGATCATCAAAGTTTTTAACCTGAATGGCTCTGACCCAGTCATGCTCATCAATAAAGGGGATGGTTAAGGCGCCTTTGTATGCTCCTTTATGAATGGTACCCAATCTATACAGGGCAATGAGTGCTTCCACTTCTGAGGGCTCAAAAGGAAAAGGAGCTTTGTTAAGCAAGTACTGAATAAAGCGATTGTACTCATAGCCTTTTAGGGTATGGCTTAATATTTCAGGGGGAAGGTGCACTAAAGTGGGGGCTGCTACTGGTTTTATAGACATGGGCTCTATTGTTGTGCTAGAGTTATTAAAAGGATGGTTTTGATTGCTTGTGTATCCATCTGTATAGGGGTTGAGGTGATAGGCACAATTGATTTCTCGGTCGCATCTACCGTATTTTTCTGGCAAGAGTTCTCTAGTATGTTGATCAATATAGCGCACCAACCTTTTTTTCTCACAGCAAGGACAGTGATATTTCTTGCCGCTTTTATCGAGTGTAAATTGATAGTTTTTGTTCATTTGTTTTTTATTGAAATCGTACTGCTCGTACCATTCGTACCTAGTACGAACAGTACGAGGGGTACGAATAAGTACGAATTGATTGTTTAGTCTATGTGTTGTGCTTTTTTAATCCATTTGCGCACGGCACCTTCCGATACGTTAAAGCGCCTGGCAATCTCTACATTAGAAAGCCCATCTTGCTTAAGCTCCATGGCTTCTTGCATTCTGCTTTCTTTGTCTTTTTCACTGAGTTGTTTTAAATGCTGATCTTCTATGCCAAAAGAGACAAAATCAAAGCGAAGGAAATTGTAGGGCTTATTTATTTGACACAGCACTACATGATCGGTGTCGTATAAAATTTCGGTATTTCGGGCCTTGATTTGCTTTAAGTAGCGTAGTTGTACATCCGAATGGCTTTCTCCAATAGCAAAGGCACTATCACAAAAATTGATGAGCATTTTACTGCCTTGCAAGTCGTTTTTGGTAATGGCTTTAGAAAGGTCTCGCTTTGGGGTGTGGGCAAGAGCCAAAATAGATAGGTCGTATTTGCTTTTCAACTCCTTTAAGTATTTCATTAAAGGCAAAGCATTTCTAGCTTTCTCGGTCTCGTTTTTTAAATAGGTCAGATTATCAATAATGAGAATACGAGCACCCGTCTCTACAATGCTTTTTTCAAGTGATTCGTTCAAATACTCCTCAAAGCTTTTTTGATTGGGTACCTCAGCACTGCTATTGATTTCTACCCTGTAAAACTCAGCGCTAAAAGCATAGTGTTCTTTAAAGTCTGCTGAATACCTACTCTCAAATTGTTTATCGGAAAGCTCAAAATCAAAGTAAAGTACCTTTTGGGCTTCTGCTTCTCTTTGAAAACCCAAGATGGCTTTTCCTCTGCTAATGGCATCTCCAATTTGAACGGCCAGAATCGATTTGCCCAAATTAGTATCTGCAAATAGAATACTGAGCTCTCCTTCATACCAAAGCTTGCCAAACAACTGCTTTGGAACGGGCCTTTTGCTGGCATGCTCTAACCATTTATTGGCACTTTTAACGGTAAACAGCCCTTTGCTCTCTTTTTTGAGTGCTGCCTTTCGCTCAATATCCAGAATACTTTCCTTGAGCCCCTCACTTGGGTTCAAGGGTTTAAATACGGGATTGAGTTCGATAGCAGTATGCGTGTCTTTGTTTCCTGTCATGCTTGTTTACGGTTTAAGATGAAGGCGTCGATTTCACTTCTCAGGTACTTGACTGTTCTTCCAAGCTTATAGCAGGGCAATAGTCCCTTTTTGGTCCATACATCTAAAGCAGAGAGCGAAACGCCAAGCAGCTGGGCAGTTTTCTTTCTGCCCACATACTGATTGGCAGGTTTTTCTTGCAGGCTCTCTTTGAATTTGTTGAGCTCCAGGTGAATGACTTGCTGGATGTTTTGAAGCAATTCTTCTTGATTGGTCTGTAGTATTGTTTCTTTCATAAACAGGTAAGGGGAATTTGGGCATGCGCATGCATGCAGGTTCAACATAGCTAGAGCTCAAAAGCTCCAGTAAGACTATGAAAGAGACAAGAGGTGGTATCTAGAATGACCCGGCTCTTTCTGCGTTATTTACAAGAGTAAATCTAGGGCAGTGCACAAAAAATTGAAAGAAAAAACAAGGGGCATTCTCGTAGTTAGGGAAATTTATGAGAAAGAAAATGGCTCGAAAGGCCTGCAAGTATTGAAAATACTGGTGAAATAACTAAAAAGCACTACGCTTTAGGAATAGCGACTAAAATGTGAATCTGGAATTAGGAAAGCATTCTCGAGTTGAAGAAGTTGTTAAGGTGTTGAATTTTTTTATTTTTCATTTTCAACGGCCTCATATTTTTCACGCTGATTATAAACATGCTCTATAAACTGAGCATAATAAGTATCAATGGTTTCTTTTTTAACAGTATTCCATTCTTCTCTAGGTAAAATAATCGCTTCATTACCACCAGTGAAAGCCCCCATTCCATGTAAGGCAATCCATCTTCTATCGTAATCAGCTTCATTGGTTCTTAGAAATGCAATTACATCATCAAAAGTTCCTTTTAATCGCTCAATATCTGAAAAGGAATATTCGTTTATGGGCGGCCCTATTTGAGAGACCAAGACAGAAATAGCTTGACCAGCAGTTTTGTCTGTGCATAATTTTGCGTCAATTCTTCCTCTTAGCTGAGCAAAATAATACCAATAAGAAGCTTCATCCATTTTATTTTTCTGAGAAAGAACATGAGCTAATACAAAAACTACTGGAGGGGAATATTTATTTGGAGTGCTGGTAATATCCTTAATGCCTTGATTCACTGAATCGCTATTTTGAGATGATAGGATTTGAATCATTTGTAATTGGCTTTCCATATCAATTTCTTTGTACACACCTTTAGGCTCAACTTGTACTTCATTTACTTGGGCCATAGAGGAGTATGCCATGCAGCTGATAAAAATTATGTAAATTGTATTTTTCATTGAAACTTATTTTGTTTGAACATAAAAGTAGAGAATTTTAACAAATGTCCTTAAGATCAAAATTACCAGTTAGCTATTTGCTCTTTACTAAAAGAGGTAGAATAAGCAGATTAACCTTATTAAATGGGCTGGTTTTTCTTATTGCTTGTTTTTACATTTTTTTCAATATCATAAACTATTCTATTGGCTATAAGCCTACCATTATACTGTATCCAATATTGCTTTATGCATTAGTCTGCTTGTTTTCAAAAAGATTACACGACACAAGCTGGTCGGGGTGGACATTGCTTGTTGTGTTAATTCCAGTTATTGGGCCATTGTATCTGCTTTATAGACTTTTTTTAAAAAGAGGTGCTAAACAAGAGAACAAGTATGGTCAAAATCACAATGTAGCAGCTGACTATTTTAAAAATCCAGAAGCAGAAAAGATTGTACATCTAAAAACAGAACAACGTATTGTAAACGATGTAACAGGGCTTAACCCAATTATTGTAGAAAAAGTTTACAGGCCAAAAACGCCAGTGCAAGTACAAGAAATTATCTCATCAAGCAATGATCCTATTTCAGTGGGAGGAGGAAGGTTCAGCATGGGCGGGCAGACAGCAAGTCCAGGTACTATTCACCTAGACATGCGCAGCTTAAATAAGATTGAGTCTATCGATGAGGTGAAAAAAGAAATTACGGTTCAACCAGGTGTTCGCTGGTGTGATATTCAAGCTTATGCAGATAAGTACAACCTAAGTGTCAAAATCATGCAGACTTACGCTAATTTTACGGTTGGAGGTTCTTTAAGCGTTAATGTACATGGCAGGTACATGGGCTTAGGTCCCTTGGTATTGTCTGTAAATGAAATCACCCTTGTACTAGCTAACGGAAAGCAAGTTGTGGCTTCAAAAGAGCACAACCAGATCCTTTTCTATGCTGCTATTGGCGGTTATAATGCAGTAGGTGTTATTGTGCAAGCTAAGCTTCAATTAACAGAAAACAGTACGGTAGAACGGGTTTATAAAAAAATGGCAACAAGCGATTACTTTGTCCATTTTAAAAACACGATCAGAGAAAACAAACAAGTTGTGTTTCATAATGCAGACATGTATCCAAAAGATTTTAAAAGATTAAAATCCATTTCTTGGGTAAAGACTTCAAAAAAAGCAACGGTTAAAAACAAACTCATGCCCCTAAGAGCCTCTTACCCTTTCGAACGCTACTTTATGTGGGCTTTTACCACAACACCTTTGGGTAAATTTAGAAGAGAGTATATCATTGAGCCTTTAATTTATTTGAGTAAAAAAGTGCATTATAAAAATTATGAAGCCGGATATGATGTGGCAGAACTTGAACCCAGAAGCAGAAAAGACTTTACCTATGTGCTTCAAGAGTATTTTGTACCCATTGAGCATTTTGATCGGTTTGCTGATGAAATGGCTGATATTTATCAAAAACACGATGTAAATGTGGTGAATATTTCTGTGAGACACGCAATCAAAGACCCGGGAACGTATTTAGCATGGGCAAAAGATGAGGTGTTTGCCTTTGTGGTTTACTACAAGCAATCAACCAAAGACTATGATAAAAACAAAGTAGCCATTTGGACACGTGAACTGATAGATGCAGCTATTAAATACAATGGATCTTATTACCTACCTTATCAAGTACATGCTACAAGTGAGCAATTTCATAAAGCCTATCCAAGAGCAAAAGAATTATTCAAAATCAAACAACAATACGACCCAGATTTTAGATTTAGAAATGTGATTTGGGACACTTATTACAAACCATATCTAGAGCATGAAAACAAGAGTTAAAGAATTTGAAAAAATAATGTCTTCTACCCAGTGGAGTGATAAAATGTATGCGTTTTTACGTGTCATCTTTCACCTTTACCCAGAGCAGAAGTTTCACGACCTCATTCATAAAGCCCTTAGCGAGGTGCAATCAGATCAAGGGGTTTACAATTACGTGCAAGAACGATTATCTTCCATAAAACCATTTTTATCTGAATTGACTTATGCGCTACCTGCTCTGAAAACACAAAAAAAAGAAATGGCAGGCCAAACACTTCAAATCTTAAAAGATAGAAGACAAGTTGATGGGTATTTAGAAATTGGCTCAACAGGGCGGTATATCTCAGCACTAAACAAACACCTCACCTTTACGGGTGAAATTCATTTAATGAACGATAGAGCTCCAGACAATTCCCCAGCTGAAATTATGGAGCGAGGAAGAATTAAACAATACGGAAAGTTTCATCAACTAGATTACAGTCCTATTAAAGCCATCAATAAAAATAGTATTGAGCTCATTACGTGCTTTATTGGCTTGCATCATTGTCCTGAAGATAAACTAGAAGCCTTTATAAGTTCGCTTCATTCTATATTGAAACCTGGTGGTTTACTCTTGCTAAGAGATCACAATGTAGAAGATTCTATGATGGATACTTTTGCTTCTTTGGTACATACAGTATTTAATCTAGGTTTAAAAGAAACATGGGCATTTAATCAAGAGGAGTATAGAAGTTTTAGATCAATAGAAGAGTGGAGTGGGATCGTTTGTAAAGCTGGTTTTAAAGATTTAGGTTTTCGCATACTTCAAAATGAAGATCCATCTTTAAACACACTTATTGCATTGCAAAAAGTTTAACATGAAAAGACTCAGAATATTAACCCTTATTGCCCTTTTGCTTTGCTGGACAATCAGGCTTTTTAAGCTAGAGCCAATATTTACAAAGACATCTTCAAAACAAGGAGAAAAAATCATACCTAGTTCTTGGCACAAACAAGTACAAAGTAGATTGAGTGAAGAACATATTAGGCCAGCTGATCAAACCTTCTTAACGTTTCCTGAATGGTTCTTGGTGCATAGCCCAGCAGAGCAAGCTCGTTTTTTTAAACACAGCACCTCAACAAATTTCCCTTACATGGCGCATGTTAAACAATTATGGGATAGTTATGAGATTGTTTCTAATGAAATTGAAGGAATCCATCCGCATAATGATGAATATCACACCATGATCAAAGTTATTGGTATAAGTACTCATATTGAATATGCCCTTAAGGCGATGTATGAATCTATTGTTGGGCGTATTACGCTGCCTAAAACGGGTAAATTAACCCAAGAAGATAAATTCAATGCTGCTTACATGAATGAATATGTAAACTTCATTAATTACACGCCATGGTATGAATTTGATTATGGAAAGCAATTAAAAAAGCTTTGGTTAAATACCGACTTTTTTGGGTCAAATTTACTTAGGAAGCTTGAAAGAAAATATTTGCTTACCTCAGAATTTGTAGTAAAATATTTATACGCGAAGCTCATCAAGTTGGGTACTAAAACTGCTTACGGAACAGAAGAACTCACTACCTCAGCGATTGTGTCAGGGTCAAAAGAAGATTTGTCTGATAAAAACATTGAGTATGTTGAAAGCTATACTGATTCGACTCATTTAATTAAGCTACCCCGATACTACCCATTTAAGAAAGAAGCGCATCATTTAGCTAAAAATCAAAAGTTCAATTTCAAGGAAATAGCTGGGAATTCATCGGTTATATTAGTTTCACTACTTGTCAAAGAGGACTTTGACTTTTTGTCCAATTCCACAAAAATTCTATTTGAACAACCAGTTGTCTCTGATCTTAATTATAAGAGAATTTTATTTGCTACTCCTGTAAATCAGTTAGCTACCATAATTGGTGGTTTAGATTATGGGCAAATTGAGCATGTGTATGATTTTTAAATTAATCACTACTTATTTGTGATATTGTGACTATAAATGCGATACTCCCCGGCTTCTTTTACGACAAAGAACGATTCCTTAGTTGTTACACGCACATGATGGACTTCATAGACAAGTTCATAATAGCTGCGTTGGGCAAATTCTTCTTTAAGATTACTCTCAAGTAGCTTGAGTTTTTTTAAGCTCCCTAGTTTTTCTTGCAGAGTAGTCATTTTTTCTATGGCCATCTCTTTACTTGATGTGCCTGCAAAATCCTGAGATATAAGCTCAGAAGCTTGCTCAAATTTATTCTCATCGAGTAATTTTAGGTACTCTTCACAAGCCTGTTTAGCAGGTTCAAGTTCTAAAGAAGTGTTGCATGAGCAAGTTAGCACGACAATCATTATTGATAGTATTTTAAGTAGGTAGGTGTTCATAGTTATTGGTTTTAATGAAAAATTAATCTAAGCAATGTTCGCAATATAGGTTTTTAAGGGTTTGGTGCTCAAATATTTGAAACCGAATTTTACAAGATCCACTAAATAGACTACACCACTCTTTTTTGGATAGCTTATCAATCGATTCAATAAGTAATAGCTCAGAATTATTCCGTTTGCCTGCCATTTGTAATTGGTCATAAAGCTTTAGATACAACATGTAAGCAGCCTGTTGCTTTTCTGGAATTGCTATAAGAGGCTCAAGAATACTAATGGATCTCTCGTATTGTTTGAATGTAATAAAATATTTAGCTAAACGATACCTGAATTCTTCGGAAGGTAGTTTTTGATCTGTGATATAATAGTTATAGATGTAATCTAATGAACTTTTGATCCTTCCGATTGCTTTTCCTGAATTGGCTGCTTCATTTGATAACTTAATATGATATGATAATTTCAACTGTTCTTGTTTAGCTGAATCTATACCCTGTTTTTTTGACAATAACATGAAATCTTTGATGCTTTTAGAGCTTAGCACTGTATTATACAAGTAATGGTGGTTATTTATTAAATAAGCCAACTCATTGTACTTAGCTTCAGATGTTTTCAAGCTTTTAGCATAGTACTTGAGTTTTTCGTAAGCTGAGTCTTTTGGTGTTTCTTTGTTTTTTATGATTTCAACCATCAATCTTTTGTAATTTATATCATCATAAATTTTTTCTGAAAATGGAATCGTGCAAGAATCAAAAACATTCCATGAGATTTCCTCTTTATAGGTTTTTCTAAGTAGGTATAAATAGGCTTTTTTCCATTGTTTAGATTTATTTACAAACATGTAAGCATCTCTTCTTTTCAATTCTTTACAAGCAAAGTCAATCATATTATTCTGATCAATAATAGGCTTGGTATAAATGATGACCTGACCGTATCTTTGCTTTGCTAATAAATACTCTAAAGCGTTTGAATGTTTTCTTTGATTGACATACTGCTTTAACCTTGTAGAATCTAATTCTAAAAGGAATGCATGTTCAGAGCCTTTTAGCTGCTTTCGAAATAAATTCCAATTCTCTTTCGTGTTGACCACCAATTTTATAGTAGAGTCTTGCTTACGCTGAAAGGTTTCTAGTATGTTTTGGGCTCTTTGATTGAATAAATTAGTGTTTCGCTCTATTGACCCTTCTACACTTGCGTACGCATTTAGGATTATTTTACTAACAAACTGGTTGCGAGCGGCTAAAATATTTTTGATTTGATCAAGAGTATCAGGGTTTAAAATACTAACCTGATCTTTTTTGAACCAAACCTTAAACTCGTGCCTAATTGGTTTAACTTTTGGCCGATACCTTAATTGATCAAATGATAGTGACATATCAAATTGTGGAAATCGCGGCTCAATCAATGATCCACACAAGCCTTGACCTTGAATAACCTTACACAACCTGTTCTTTTGCAGAACAAGTAGATTTACATCTATTTTTTTACCCATAACGGATTTGGGGAGTTTTCCCAAGGGGACCTTAATTGTAGCGTTTCTTTTATTTGCATACTTTTCGATATAAAACAAAACACTATCTCTGTAAACAGGCTTTGTGGTAACCCCATTAAATACACAATGATGGTTTTGTCTTGTTGGTAACCTGAAATTATCTTCAGGCACACATGAATAGGTATACTCAAAATCAAGAAATTCTAAGAGCACGCCATCTTTTTTGTGTTGAAAAAATTTCTTTATTTGGCTTACATACGGTCTTTTTATTATCAGATATAAGGTGTCTTTCAAGTAGGCTGTTTCTATACTTTCATAATGAAAGGCATCTAAATAATCTGAATCACAGCATCTCTTTTTCCCATTATTAAGTCGGACGCCCCAAGCATGCTTTTTATGCTTGCCTTCTTTAATATTATTTTCTACAAATAAAGTGTCTGCCAAACGCTTGTCAAATTTCTCAAATGGAAATAGTTTATCACTATTTTTAGGCTCATAAAATTGATTGACAAATGCAAATTTTTGAACTGCATAAAGTCTATTTTTTAGTTTGTCATGTTTGATTGATATTCCTGTTAATTTGTAATTTGGAGTAATTATATTGGCATAATGACCTGGGGAATTAACCCACATTTGCCTCATTTTTTCAGCTATAGATTGATAAGTATCAGTTCCCTTATCAATAGTATAGTATAAAATGTTTTCACCCACTAAATATCCAGACGCCCCATAGTACTCTGCTCTGTCTTGAGGTGCATGTTTTGATTTATTTCTTTTTTGAAAATGAGAGAAATCATTGTCTCTTACTTTAGACAAGTAATTTGAATGATCAGCGGCAGCAATAAAAAGAATTGAATCATTGATTAAGGGTGATAGACCATGATCTATTCGGACTTCATCAATTTCTTTTTTTAGCAAAAACTCTAGGAAACTTTTATCAATACTGCTACTTACAATATCAGACAGATTGTTTTGTGCATACGATTGTAAACAAATGGAGAAAATTATAAGTAAGAGAACCCTGGTGGATAGCATCGTTTTAGTGTTACAATATTTTAATTACAATTCCATCTAAATTCCTCGTTTTCCCATCTCCACCTATTCCCACAATATCTTCAATATACAGTTTGCTCCCAGGTTTCAAAGAGGATATAAGCGCAGCAGCATCTGGTGTTATTCTATTTCCTCTAATTTTTTTCTCAACCGGAGAGCCTTTGTACAAGGTAGATATTGTAAATGAAACAATTGTGAATTTTGTAGGAAACATAAAGTCTCCTAAATCTGCAATTATTCCAGCTGCTGACCTTACTTTAGAAAGAGGTGCAGTACCTGAACCTTTAATGCCTGCAAATTTTGCTTTAGGTGTTGGCACATTCTTTACCCTAAATACTTGTTGATGAAAAAGCTGACCTTTATACGACATGCTTAGTGTAAGTGTGGCTGAATCTGTTTCTGGAATAAGTATTAATTTGGTTGTATTTCGATTGATATTAATCTCTCGAGACGTTTTGATCCTGCACCCATCACAAGAGAACGACACCTCTTTTGCTGAAGCTCCTGAGGTCAATACCTCAACAGGATTGTCGATGCCTCTGTATAAGATTTGTAGATTAGGTAAAGAAGCCAAACCTGCCAATGGTTGATTTCTCATTTTAAAACTACCTCTTCTACTTACTTTTTGAGCAGATATTTCATGACCTAAGATCATTAGTAATATGATATACCAAAACTTATTCATTGTTGTTAATGAGTTTACTACGAGTTAAACAATGTATTTACTACTTCTATAAAAGTCTGCTTATCTTCATAAACTTCTACAACTATTGCGTCACCCTCTTTAACCCCCTTTTTATTAAAACGTTTAATTTGATCTTGAGAAACTAATACCATATTACCCTTTTCAGTCATGAACCATCCAAAATAATCTTCTTGATGGTTTATCACATATTTGCCAGACCATTCCCTATACCTTAAATTCCTGTTTAAGAACGCATAGCACACTGGTCTTGATCCCGCTTTTTGTATGTCACCTATTGGTAATATTATCTCCCCTGTTTTTTTATTTTTATAAATTACCGTGATTGAGTTAGAAGCAACTTCTCTAACGATTCTTGGGCAGTCGCTATTGTAAAGCCCAAAAGAAGTAATAGATGCTTTTCTAATTAAATAGTTACTTGCTTCTAACATTGTTGACTTTTGCTCAAACAACCTGTTCAAAGAGTCTTCAACTTGCTTTCTCTTTGCAGTTTCTATCGAGTCTAGTACAGCTAAATATTTTTTATTTAACTTTTTTTGCTCGCGTTCATTTGCAAGCTGAGCCATTACTTTATTGCGTTCAGCTTCCATGATTTGAGCATTTTGCTTCAGTAAGTTTGCCAGGTATTTCTTTCGCTCCTCTTTTTGCTCTTTTAATTTTCGACAATATGCATGATACTTCTCATCAAAAAGCTGTTTAGCACTTTCAAAATTTGCACTATCTAAAACAGGCTCTGCATTTATAACATGTTCGGCATTAGCAACTAGCGTAAGTGTGTATTGATGGTTTGTACTTTTATCAAGAAATATCTCATCCCATAACACATCGTATAATTTTTCACTAAAACTATTGTTAGAGGTATCTACTTGAAAATAGAGACCTTCAAATACGGCTAGTTCAGGATACAAGTCGTTATCTACTTCCAATGTAAACTCATAAAAACCTTTCTGCCCTTTTTTAGGAACTACTGAAATTAAAGTGCCAGAATCATTCAGCATGGGCAAGTAGCTTAGCTGATCTTTTCCTTGGTTTTCCCATGCTTTTGAACTTTCGTTAAAATAGTAGAAATTGGTATTAATATCTGTTTTACTGGCCATATCAACAGCAATCTGCTCACCGGCCTTAATAAAGACCTCTTTTCCTTGAGCTTTTGCTCTTATGTCAAACATGCCGGCTGATTCAAAAACATACTCTGCACCAGCACTATCATAATTCATTGGAATGCCCGCCAAATATCCCTCTAAAGGGTTATGGAATTCACGGTATTTAATATTTACTTTTTCTGTTATTTCATTTCCATCTTTATCTACTAGAATTCCAGCTTTTAAGTGAATGAGGCTTCCACTATGATGCACAATAAACGTGTCCTTAGATGGGTCAATGTCATAACGGCTATAGGCAATATCATGTTCAGGTAAGGGTGGGTGGATACCTGAAATGGTAAAGTCATTGGTTGGCTTGGTTTCTTTTTGATCATCATTGGTCCAAAAGACGAGAACCGTTACTACTACAATGAGAGATAGACCCAAAAAATACTTCCTATTCTTGTAAGAAGCTCTTTGTTGTTTTAGCTTCTGATAGTTTCCAAGTACCTTATTAAAGTTTTTGTACTTAGCAGTTGTAGCCTCATTAGGCAAGTCTCTGTGTATGTATACTTTTTTCTTTGTCATAATTTCTAGCTTTTATACCGCCATGAACTTTCTTAATTTGGCTATTGTTCTAAATGTCTTTACTTTGGCATTGTTTTCTTTAATACCCATTGCTTCTGCTACTTCTTTAAAAGATAGTCCTTCAAAAAAGCGCAATTCTACCAGATTTAATTCCTCTTCATTTAATTCGGATAAAGCGCCAGCAAGAGCTTGTAATTCTTCTTCTCTATTGATTTGAATCTCCACTTTTATTTGTTCAATACCCTCAGATCCAATGCTTATGACACGCTCTTTTTTTAATCTTCTGAAATATTGGTTGCATTCATTGATGGCTATTCTAAATAACCAAGAAGAAATAGAGTGTCCTTTGTATTCAAACTTGTGAATGTTTAAAAAGGCTTTTACAAATACCTTTGAGGTAATATCATCAGCTTCTTCTTCGGTTTCTAAACGCTTCAATACGAATAGAAAAATCCGGTGATGGTACTTTTCATACAACAAACCAAAGTGTTGGGCCGACTTCTTTGCGTTTTGAATCAAGTCTTCTTCAGTCATTATTTTTGTTTTCTGGAATAGCTTCATAAGCATTTCTTTCCTCTGTAATACAGAATTATGTAGAAAGTTACAGAATAGATTGAAATTTGTTAGAATTAAGAAGTTATTCGTACTGCTCGTACCATTCGTACCTAGTACGAGCGGTACGAATGGTACGATTTTCATGTGCATGGCATGTACATGAGGGGAAAACGCGTACATAAATCTGGTTTTTATGCACATGTTTTTGGGTCTAATGGATCTGCTTTTTTTGCACATCATTAAATTATTTTGTAATATCGTATATCGCGATACGCGATAATTTGAGCTTATGAAGCCACAAGACGTACTTGTATTATTGAAAATTTGCCTAACTAATGGGGAAGGCTACACTCAAAAAGCACTGAGTAGTAGTTTGTATTTAAGCCAATCTGAAGTAAGTGAAGCCATTGCTAGAGCAAAGAATGCAAAGCTTATAGATAGTGAGGCCAAACATGTACATGTGCTAAACCTGATGGATTTTTTATCACATGGTTTACCTTATGTATTTGCCACAAAACCAGGAGCTATGGTTCGGGGTATTCCAACCGCACATTCTTATAAGCCTTTAAATAAAGAAATTGCGAGCAATGAAATGTACGTATGGCCAGATGCAAAAGGCACTGCAAGAGGCCAAAGCATAAAACCTCTGTAC